>JBAXHC010000094.1:0-12137 GCA_037139075.1 Bacteroidota bacterium | reverse complement strand
AGGGCGATACATTAGCTATAGTGGGTAAATTCTAATTTTAATCGGATAATAGTGACTTCATATTTTGAATTGTTATTTTCTGATGTTGGTATTATTAGATCTTTTTTGCCATCTCCATTAAAATCTCCTATAAAAAAACCGCATCCTGTTCTAAGTTTTTTCATGCAAATTGATGTTTTTTTGAAGAATCCATTACCGTAATAGGTGGATGATCTCCCCAAATATAATACCGCTGAGTCTTGTTCTGTATATGAATTTTTATTAGGGATTGATAAAAAATCTTTCATTCCATCTCCATCAAAATCCGCAAATTCATTGACCTCATTGCCTATTGTGGGGTTGATTAAGAATGCTAAGTCTTCATTTCCATACTTTGAATATTCTCCAGATTTATCCCCCCAATCAACAATTGTAGAGTTAAATTTTGTACCATCCATTGCAAACTCTTCAATTTCAGTTAATTTTGTATACATACCGTCAGATAAATAATTAAACTTAAATTCCTTAAGTTTTTTCATCGAAGACATGACGCTAATTCTTTTCAAAATAACTGATTTAGTACTTCCACGTCCATTCACATAAAAATATCTAATATCACTTCTGTTTTCATAAAAAAAGGATATGCTATAATAAGTAGCTTGTCCTGAATTAATATTTCCTGTATAATCAATTTGTTTTAAAAAATACTCTCCACTTGATTGATTCTCATCATATGTGTAAACCATATAATTGCCATTTGGATCAATAACTTTTGACAAGAGCCAAGTTTCAGCAGCAGTACTACTTCTTGTTTCAATATATGAATCTGGTGTGTTTCCATATACATATACCCATCCTTCTTTGGTCTTTAATTCAAAATAGGGTTGAGCATTTATACTTTTACATGTAATTTGACTGTATTTTTCTATCTCTAATCCATAGCTTGTATTCGGTGCTAAATCCAAGCCAAAAATGCGAATTAATCTTTGACCATCAAGACTCAAGCCGTCACTATTTGTAAAATCAATAGCCGCAGCATTACCATCATGATATATTGTTTTTCCGGTTCTAGATATTTGTGATATACAATTGAGACTCCAACCATACCCTAGTAATCCATTCCCATTTTGACTATTATATACAATATCAATATTTGGTTGAACCCCTCCCGTTCCAGCAGGTATTGGTATCGGTATAGAATATGTAGCAGCTCCAGTAGGGCTTACATCGGCTTTTCCCACTATTGCTCCAACGTTTAAAGATGTATTTATTTCTCTACTAGGGTCTGCCAAAGTTGTGCTTGTTTGATAAACAGCCGGTAATAATAGTCGCTCATCAATCTTAGCGCTCAACGTTTTATTCCCTTGTGATGAGAACGAGTATCCAGGAAGGAAGGAGATGCGATCTCTGGCAATGTAAGTTTTAGATATAACATCAGGATCTTTAATATCATAGCTTGCTTGGTATTGCGCATTCGTCGTGCCACAGTATGCCAGCAGGCACACCAATATATAGGTTGTTCTGTTCATAAATCGGCTTGTTTGCATCTATTCTTTAATCACTTTCCATCGCGAGACTTTACCTCCCAAATGCACATTCAAAAGGTAGGTCGCAGTTGTGTAGTCGGTAATATTCACCTCGGTCAGTTCACCTACGATATCGCGCGTTATCAGTAGCGTGCCCGATAGCGCATATAGCTCGAAGTGGTTACTCACTTTTCCATCCAATGGAGTAATATGTATCCGAAACACCCCCTTTGTCGGGTTCGGATAGAACACTACTTTCTGCTCACTTATGACATCCACAATAGAATCGTGATGCTGAACAATAGTGCGTAATATCGATCGGGGTATTACGGCTACTTTCCTGCTGGTCATATTTCCATCGTTGTCGTAGCCAAATTCCACCTTTGTGGTTTGCGAGTAGGCAGCAATGCTCCATAGCATCACTGCCAAAATTCCAATTATCTTGGTCATATTTTCGTTAGGTCAGATGATTGTTAATTATTTGCGTCCGTCAAGTCTATCCAACCGCTGTTGCATCGCTTTCATTTTCTTCTCTTGGGCGATGATATACAGCGTCATCTCTTCTACTTTTTGGAGGAGTTTCACTTGCATATCCACCAAATTCATGCCATTTTCTTTCACTTCTTTGGCTGATGGTATTTCGGGCAAGTGTCCATTTTCTTCGATATAGCTGTTCACCTCTTTTAGGTCGCGTAGTTTATAGTCTTTGTCGAATACGAAGTCAGCAAAATTAGAAACAGATTCCACTTTCACTTCACTGGCTAAAATAGTGCCGTTTACCTCAAGTTCTGCTCTGGGAGTTTGATTCGCTCTTTGAGAACTGATATTGATACCAACTTTACTACTCAACATAGAACCTGTGGCATCCATACTTAAATAAGTCTTGCTAGCACTTCCAAATTCGACCTTTCCGGCTTTTGGTTTTAGTTTTGTCCAACAAAACAAACCATTTAGTACCCCGCTTTGACTTACAAAATAATTATCCACATCCAAGCCACGAATATAACTTGCACTTTCCCAATTCGAGGCACTACCATTAGCATCTCTTACAGTATAATCGGTAATAGAGAGTGTATTACCACTTGTCACTTGAGCATCTATTTTTGTAAGAGTTTCAACTGCACCTACTGTGGTACCTAAAATCGGTTTACTAACAACATGGAGTTTGGCTTTTGGATCGTCAGTACCAATACCTACAAATCCATTGTTTTTAACTGCCATAGCAGGTTGCCATACATCACCATCCCAATAGGTTGTTCCTACAACAAATTTATCATCACCATGATTGTTATCACCAAGGTTTACACGTATCTCGGTATTATCAGGGGCAGAGTTATATCGAGCTATCCAAGTAGGATCCCAAGAAACGCCATCATTCAATCCAAATAGTTTAAGTTTTGCACCATAGCCAGTTATCGGCATAGTCGAATTATTGAGCCCTACAGAAACATCCCCATTAACTTCCAATTTGCAAGCAGGCGTGGATGTTCCTATTCCTACTTTCCCTCCAACATATAAATCTTGACTTGTCGTCAACGAATTATCAGCAGTATACTGTAAATCAAAACCATGAGCAACTTGAGCATTGATATTTTTATAATAAATTCTAAACTTCCCATTTGCATTTAAAGTACATCCCCCACCACTCATATAAGATGTACTTACAGCTACATTTCGCAGAAAAGTACCAGTATTATCGGTTTCATAAATCGTTAGTGATTCACTTCCATAAGTAAATTCGGTTGAAAAACTTACCCTCACTTGTTTGTTTTGTCCTATGTTAACTTCCCAGCCCATATCATCTCCAACAGCAAGAGACTGATGCATAGAAATCGTTCCAGATGGATGATTTTCATAGATTAGCCCACTGTATGAAAAAGCGGGTAACGAAAATATTATCAATGAAAATAGAACTATAATGTTTACGATTGACCTTTTCATTACTTATTGTATTTTGTATTTAAGACTTTAATTATTTCTTCTCTTTGAGCTTTTTCTTTTTTTGCAATTTGATCTTTTTGCTCTGTTGTTAACAAAGTATCCAATACCATCTTATAATATTCTTCGGAATTTTTCATTAGAGAATAAGAATCCTCTTTATTACTCATTGCTCTTGCCTGTTTCAGTTTCGAAGTGTATTCTTTGGCTTTACCGCGTATATTATCTTGCTGCTTAGCTGATAAATTTGCTTTCGAATGTAAATCTGCAACAATGCTTGCAGCTTGTTCATCTGTTTCATCACTTGTTGGTTTTGCACCGTAGCTCAGAGTACAAAACATAAAAGCAGCAAATGCTCCTAAAATTAATTTTCTTTCCATCATTTTTTTTAAATATATCATTTGTTAATATTGAGAATTATTCTGTTTTCGTTTCATATTGTTTTGTTATTTTTAGAGTAACAGACTAATTGAGTAACTGAACGCCGTAGCTACCAGTCAAATTCAATTACACAGTTACTCAATTAGTTAATTAATTTTAGCATCACAGGTGCATTGTATGCTGTTGCTCCCCACGATATTACGACTGCAGTGCGAAACCATTATTTAGTCATCGGAGTCAGTCGTACTCTCTCGGCACATAAGCGTGAAGCCTATACAAATCAAAGGCAAAAAACTGCCTATTGATAAAGGATATGTATCGGTTTGTTTTTTCATATGTATTAGTTTTCTGATTTTATACAATTTAGAGCTAAGAATTCTTAGCTGATGATTTCGTATCTCTTTTTTCCTTTCACAATCTTCATTCTCAGCATCTCTTTTCGGTTGTCCTTCTCTTTGTAGCTGACGTGTACCCAGTCGGGTTGTTGGTCGTTGCCACCTTCCCAAATCAGTTGATCAAAAGGAAAGTGTTCGCTAATCAATCGAAACAAGTGTGCATTGTCATCGCCCTCCAAATCGGCAGCTTCGCCTTTGAGGTGTTGCGATGTAGCTGCCCCACCTACGGCTTTGTTCACAATGATGGATCGAAACGCAGAGTTTATTTTTATCGGTTTTGCATATAGATCGCGGAGAGGTTGTAAAACATGATTCACTAAAGCAGTAAGCCTAACAATGTCTGCCGACGAAGGCACATTGGGTAGGTGCGTAGAAGAAGTGGTGAGCTCTTCAAGCGAAAAGTTTTTAGATAGTTGCATGATAGTTGATTAATTGAATGGAGATTATTAACACTGTCAAAGTCGGATTACATTCACGATTCTTTTCTGAAGAGATATCCGTTGGAGTTGGTGACTCCTTGTTTGAAGAGAGACCCAAAGAAAGCCGTTAGAAATACGCCTATCATCACCATCCATTCCTGACGAGTTTCGGGCAATTCTCCTTTGTTTAAGTAAGCAAGAAATGGGAAGATTACCGCAACTAATGCATGGTAAAGTGCATTGAGAATATCAACTACATTTATTTTTCCAAATTCTGATTTTTTCATTTTTTTATTATCAATTTTTGTGTTTCACGTATTTATTCATACAATTGCTGCCAAAACTGCTTTTTGCAAAACATCGAGGGCTGCATTTGCTGCTTTTTGAGCCACAGCTTTCGATAACACTTCTACGGCATTCAGTTCGGCTTCCATCATCAGTTTTTCGTCGTCTATTTGCGAACGAAATTCTGCATCGGTAAGCTTTTCTTTCAATCTCATCTCTGCAATCAGCAACAGACGCTCTTTGTCATTTTGTAAAAACTGAGTGGCGACATCTTTTACCGATCCCCACTGATTGCCCACCGAACCCTTTATCGCCGAAAGCATATCGGACGATACTTTCTCTACGTTGATACTCATTTTTAATGATTTTACGTGTATAAATTACTTGTGTACTACCAATGCTTTTATTACTTATTGCTCCTCTTTTCCTTTTTCAGCAACCTGCATGGTATAAAAGAGATTCGACATCCTCACCCGATACAACTTCACCACATCATTGTTGAGCAAACGCTTTAGTTTATGCTCCTCTTTATACTTCTGCCAAAGTTGTAAGGAAATCTCGCAGATACGGGTAGAGTTTTTGTTTAGTGGACGCACTTTGTTTTTGTTGAGCAACGAAGTCAGTTCTACTTCTATGTTGATGTATCGTTCAGCATAGGTAGCATAAGTGCGATTATCCACCGAATCGCTCTCCAGCATGGTCAGATAAAGAAGATCGACCGACTTACTCACCGCATCTATTTGCGCCACGATAGCTGCATCTCGGGGAGGAAGCATCGTAACCCGACAAGCACTCATCGTTATCATTATTAAAGCTACCACCATAACAGATAGCATCCGTGTTTGCGATAAAGTTGTTTTCATTGGAAGGTTGTTTTTGAAATGGGTTTTCAAATAACTAGTGATCATTTAAGTTTAACCAAACATAGTACCGATAATTGTTGTGTCTCACAATATTTACATTCTCTTCTTTATTTCATCAATAATTGATAATAGATTTGATGAAACATCATAATTTAAAATTTGACTATAATTGATCGCATTAACTTTGAATACATCAACCGCTAAACAATAATCAGGATCAATCACATACTCGTCAGAAAAGTTAAATTTCAATAGCCGAAATAAACCATCTGTAAACAGAGCTAAATCTTCATTTCTATAACCATTCTTTTTGGCAACAAACCAAATTGCACCGATGTGTTTCTTATCGTCTCTTTTGTAAACAAACAAATCGTCGCCGTGAATCTTAACATCAGTACCATTTATAACAATAGTGGATATGGCACCTCTCTGCGAGATAAAATTAATTTTGTCTTGTGGTTTCCATACAGAGAAATCGAAATCAATAAAATTGTATAGAATTCTTAAATTACTATCATACATCTGCATCGTCACCCGATTTGTTGATGCCTCTTTATCACTCTCAATGGCTTCAATTCTATCTATAATACATTGTTTATCTTCAGTCTTGAAAGACTTACTGATTGCAGTCAAACTTCTATGCCAGTAGTTGCGTGAATCTGTAGATTCATTTTGAACTTCTGATTTGAGTTTATTAAGAAAACTAGTCTTACTTGTTTCAGTTTTTGAGCTATAATCGAAAATTTTCTTGATTGTGAGATTTTTCATAGAAAGTGTTTATTTCGTGGTAATGGCTGCATTAAAGATTCAAACTAATATTCAAAACTTTATTGGTTTTGGTATTTTTATTTCATTATAAGCATTTAAAGCATATCCATCGGTCATTCCTGCAATAAAATCACAGACTATAATTTTAGGAATGTTACCTTCCAATTCATATATTTGTTTATATCGTTCTAAATAAGAACCAAAATGTCGAATTAACACAATCTCAGATTGCATATAAAATTCATAATTATGTCCATGATTTGAATGAAACTCTATTAAAAAATCAAAAAGCTCTTCTAGAATACGCTCTCCCATTTTTTTATAATTCGTTATTATTTCATGGTCATAAATATATTTATAATTAAATCGTTGTAAAATCTTAATTTTATCAAACATTTCATCCGATATTCTTATTTCATCAGTATCTTTTGAAGAATTCACAATATCATGAATTAAAGTATTAATAATCTCTCCATTTGAGGCGCCAACTTCAGTCCTAATTTCATCAGGTATTTGATCTATTGTAATAAATTTTGCAATCAACGCATCCTCAATGTCCCTCCCCAGATAAGCAATTTTATCAGCAAATCTAACAATACATCCTTCATAACTGGATGCTATATTTTTTCGATTTTTGATTAATTCAAGATTATTAATCTCATTTGTTGGTTTCAATACTTGTTGCAAAATTTCACCATTATGATTTATAATACCATCTCTAACACCATATGTCAGGTTTAAACCATTTCCATCATTACATAATTTATCTACAACTTTTAAACCATGAACTTCATGTATAAATTCAAAATCTGAATTTAATTTTCTATTTAATGCAGACTCTCCGGCGTGTCCAAAAGGAGCATGTCCTAAATCATGCCCTAATCCTATGGCAAACGCCATTTCAGGATTCAAATTCCATCCATGATTATTCAGACCTTTACAAATTGAAGCACCAATTGTTGCAACATGAAGAACATGCTCAATTCTAGTACATACATGATCATTTTCTGGTGAGAAAAAAACCTGTGTTTTGTGTTTTAATCTCCTGAACGGCATTGAATGAATAATTGCCGTTTGATCACGAAAGTATTCACCTCGTATTGGATACTGCCTTTCAGATTTTCTTTTCTGATAAATATTTTCATTCAATGGATTATTCATAATTATTTTTTTTAGGTATTATTTTTCCTGGGTTTTTTCGAAACTATTATTAAGGAGTACTTAGCTATACTTTGTTGACCGTAGCTCCTACCGTTGCCAACTGTTCGGCGTATGGCTCTACCAACATCGTTTTTTCTTAAAACTCAATGCGCTGGTGGTGTGTATTACCTGATTTGCTTTTAGCACGAATAAAGGCAGAGCCTTTACTCAATGACTGCGCTATTGATTATTAATACTGGCACTGTTTATTTTCTTTCTATTCTTATATAATCGTATAAGATAGAGTTGGCAGAAACCACCAGCTCTATCTACCTCGGCTTCGCTACCTGAGCATTATCAACAGACCTTCTCAATTTATATGTATAGTGTCGGATAGGAGTCGAGCAATAATTATATTAATTCTTCTTGCCTTTATTCTCTCTTTGCGACAGGGCACTACCTGCTACAGATTTGCTTGCATCGCTAAATCTTCCATCCTTTAATATTTTGGATGCTGTTGTAGCCACTTTGGGGCTTGTTGCTTTTTTTGCCATAATTTTAAATTATAAGGATTGATTTATTTCTTATTTATCTCGGACAACTCCAATTTAAACTATCACCTTTATCCAGATTATTTCCCCAATAGAGCGGTTGCAGATTGTATAAATCATCTGACCCATTATTAGCAACTGGGTTAATGTGATCTATTTCCCAACCATATTCCGATTGGCGGTTACCGTGTTCTGTGTATTTCATTGCGCGACCGCATTTATCTCTACGCCAAAGATTAGATGCATAACCTTCGATTGGGCTTCCTTTGCTCCATACTGCATCGATTTGTGCTTGCGACCAACTGCCGCCATGTCGGTTTGTATTATGTCTTCTTGCCATATAAGTATAATTAAATTGTGCTTGATTTAATAAGTCTTATCTCGTATTGCATGCTCTACAGCAATAATAGCATCCGTCAGCTTGTGTATATGTTTTCTTAGCTTCTCGAACAGCTTCTGCACATGTGCTAAAATAACCTACATATAATCTGTTTTCAGTTGATGGTAGATAAACACAACTACCAGTATGCACTTCGTGATCGCCATTCGACTGTGCTTTTGTATTTACATAATATAATTCCATACTGTATTGAATTTTCGTTTTTAAGATAAACCCATTGAATGATATATTATTCATCCAATGGGTGTGTGTTTTTTGTTAAATTACCACCTGCATTACAGGTGAATTATATGCCGATGTGCCAGTGGTAGTTACTACAGCCGAGCGAAACCAGTATGTGGTTTTTGGTGTAAGTCCTGATAATTCTACCGAAGCTTTGGATGTAACCTGAGCAGTCACCCAATCGGTATCGTTGGCAGCAGGTGTTTCGCTCGAGCAATACTGCCATATATAGGATTTAGCTCCCTCTACAGCCTGACGGCGAATAGATACAGAGCCTGATTTATCACCCAGTTCCACGCTAAAATCAGGACGTACGGCGGGCGTAGGTTGTTTAGCCAGATTAAATCCTGCACTCAGAATAACTGCATCATCCCCATCAGCTATTCGGTCGACATATTTTGCCATTTTTCGCATGATGTCATTCCATTCTTCTTCCGTTTGATGAAGCAGGGCAGTTGCTTCTTTACCTCCACCCAGTGCAGCCACACTGCGTGTTTCGAGTAATGTGTTTTTAGCTTCCAAAGCATCAACACTTACATCCGGTGTTGCAAATTTTGGGTTGTTTGTCATTTTACTGATTACCCCTTTTCCAATTTCGGTTTTTTGAGCTACCGGAATTCTGATGAAATCTAAAACAATTCGATCTTTCTTCATTTTGATTTTACTTTAAATTGTTATTACTTGTTTTATATTGAACTCTGTGACTAAATCAGAGTTTTATTTTTACATTTATTCGATTACAACCCTATTCAGATTAAAATATCCTTGTATTCGTTGGATGTAAGCTTGTTTTTATCTGAAACATGTATGTTTTCGATTGAAACATGCTTGTTTTTGACGGATTCGTGTTTGTTTTTGTCGGAAACATGGATGTTTTTATTAAATTCCTGTTTGTATCCTTGGGATTCATGTTTGTATTCGTCGGATTCATGTTTGTATTCGTCGGATTCATGCTTGCATCTGTCGGAAACATGGCTGTTTTTGTCGGAAACATGCTTTTTTCATTGTTTTGCTTTATCGTATTGTGAAAATTGCTCTTCTTTCAGAGTATCGGCAAACAGCTTATATACTGTTTGCCGATGAAAAACTTAAATTACATACTCTTAAAAACAGAGATGTACACCTACACTAACCCTATCAGTTTATTTAGAATATTAAAGGGTTTTGTTGGAATAGGATTGGGTTTCTTTTTACCAGGTCCTTTCAAAGGCGGATTGGGTACTGGAAGATCTACGGCAATCTTACTAGTGTTAACAACTGTGTTTCTTTCACTAAAGCTACCTGCTGCGACTATCGCTGCGATGGCAATTACAAATAATGTCTTTTTCATTGGATGAATTTTTAAAAAATTACATCCGACAAATAAATACAAAAAAAATCCGATATTTTTGGCAAATACCGGATTTATTACATGTACATACACCAAATAAGGTGGCTATAATGTATTAATTATCAATCATTTAGGACAGTATAAAAAAGCAGGGACATGTACATGCCACAAAATAGCTCATATATCAACCAAATAGGTGTTAAAAACGACGTAAAAAGTCATTGAAATCTTCAAAAGTCGATAATTTGAGCTTTGCTCGAAGGCGAGAACGTCGGGTAAGCATAGAGTCGTTTTTGACATCCATCACAGATGCTATCATGCCAGTATCGAACCTTGCTAATAGAAAACAACAGATCAAAATATCCTGTTGCGTAAGGTTGGGAAACCGCTGTTTCAGACGATGTGAAATATCGTTGTACTCCAAATCCATACAAGCGATTAATTCGTCGTAGAAATTTGATTTCGATTGATCGGAATTTTCACTGCCAGAGTTAGGTCGTTTGATAGAGTTTTTGCGATGTTGCTCAATATTAAGCATCAAAATATTTTGAAATTTTACTTGTTTCTCAAGCAATAGATTGTTTTCGCGTTCCTTTTCAAATTTTAATTTTTCAGATTCTACTAATGCTTTTTCTTGGCGCAATAGTTGCTTCTTTACCCTCAATCGCCACAATACAATGAGTAAAGTAGACGTGATTAAAAGCAAAAGTGCCCATAACAAGTATATTCCTTTCTGCTTGTTGCTTATAATCAGGTTCTGATTCGCAATTTGCAAACTCTGATATTTGAATTTCTTCTCTAATCCAGCAAAACTGATTTTGAGTTTGGTTTCGTACAACGTGTCTGTAGCAATATTTATCTTCTTTGCATAAGAAAGTGCATTTTCAAGGTTCCCATTTTTCTCATTTAGCTTCATCCAAACCTCATAATAATTGGGAGCCAACTCTTTGGAGGGGTTCACTTTATTGAGGTAGTATCGCGTGGAATCACCCTCGTTCAGTTTGATAAAAACATTCGCTATCAGCAACCACTTATTGTTATCATAAAGTGCGACTCCAGTCCATGGCACTTTTTTAAAGTATTGAAGTGCTCTTTTATAATCCCCTTTTTTCAAATATCCAGAACCTAAATTTCGATATAAAGACGAAATAACAAGAGGTGCCTTCACGTGGTTTGATAAACTTTCAGCTTGATGAAAATAAACCAGAGCACTATCGTACTTCGACAACTGACGAAAATCGCCACCAATGTATATCAAAGACAATAGGCAATTGTAATAATCATGGATCTTATCTAGGGATTGATAGGTTCGTTTGAAATAACAAATCGAACTGTCATATTGCTTTTGGGCACTATACATCATTCCTTTATCGCCATAAACTAATCCCTGGAGCTTGTTGTTTGTTGTTTTCTCTGAGAATTCCTGAGCTTTAAGTAGGTCATTGGCTTGCTCTTTTACCTTATCGCGGTTTTGTGCAGTGCGTGCCTGATAAAACCAAGCGTATCCGGCTCGTTCTGGTTCATCGGCGTTGTAGTATTCGGTAGCGATGGAGGTCAGTGAGTCACTCTCTGTTTTGATGTCGTTCTTATCTAATGCTTGACTCATCAGCAGGGCATAGAGTGCATGATCTGCCTTACCCGATATTTTATTTGCAGGGATTCGCTGCAAAATATGCAACGCAGAGTCGGGTGCACGCTCCATCAGTTGCTCTGCAAGTTGCAAATCGGGTTTGTATTGCGTGCACGATGCTTGCAACAGACAAATAAGAATTATAGAGTGAAGGAGTGCTTTCAATGAAATCGAGTTTGATTGCAAAGATAGAAAATTTATTTTGTGTGTTTGTTTTTGCCACAAAGACACAAAGGCTCAAAGTTTCACAAAATTATTTATATGCTTGCTTATCCCGAGCTCAGGCTATTTGTTCTTTGAGATAGCCCCC
>JBAXHC010000093.1:0-12191 GCA_037139075.1 Bacteroidota bacterium | reverse complement strand
AATCAGCGTCCCCTCCTATTCGCAAGCGAACAGTGGGGGTATTATTTTACATCCCCTTCCCTTTTTTTTACTTTTTAATTTTGAATTTTGACTTTCTCAATCTAAATGAGAAAGATATTCCACAGGAAATTCAACTACCATCACCTGCCCCAAACTCTCCAGTTTAACGAAGATTTTCTTTTTCATATTTTTTAGAACTGTTCCTTCCTTGCCCATGAACACTCCGTGATTGACACGAATCTTTGTAGACTCTGCATATCCTTCTTTGCTGATTAAAGATATTTTTACATCTTTTTCAAGCAGGTAATGTTTGATCAAATTGATTTCTTCTTCCTTAATTACAGCAGGCTTTCCTAGGTAGTGTACAAAATTTAAAATACCATCCGTTTGCAGCACTTTTACTTTTTCGTTCATATCAATATGAACAAAAATGTAAGACTTGAACAAGGGTTCTTCAATTATTTTCTTTCGATCGCTCCATTGCTTTTCAATCTTTTGCAAAGGGCACCAGCACTCAATATTTTTCTTTATTAAGCTAGCATCAATCTTTTTCTCCCAACGGGGCTTGGTATACAGAGCATACCACTTCTTTTCCTCTTCCATGGTTCAATCATTCAAAGCAAACAAAAACGCAACTTATTTTAAAACAGTTTGCGGTTGAGGATGTATCATATCAGAAACCATTTTAACAGTTTCCTCTAAATGCATGTCGGTTTTAATAGCTTTTAACCAAGACAAATATCTATCCCCTTTTGGCTTATCAGGGTTATTATAAAATTTATCATGATCAACAACCATTGCCTCTACATTCATTTCTTTATCCAATTTCAGAAGTGCATTATTTTGATTCACAGTTGTTCTGATCTGCTTTTGCATATCCTTATACTTTTCAATATTCAGATTGATGGGCAAATCCGAATTCTTAGACAACCATTGCAAATTGCTCCTCAATAAATTCAGTGATTTATTCTCCGCAATCTTTGCATTTTCTTTTTGTATCACTGAACTGAAATCGGCATTATTCCAAGTATCATAAGGCACTTTTGAAATTTCATCCCATGGCAATGCCGATGCATTATCTCTTTCTCTTAATTTGTAGAACTCCAGCGCATCTGGTAAAATAACATCAGGTGTAACACCTTTTAATTGTACAGAACCTCCATTAATTCTATAATACTTTTGAAAGGTTAATTTAACGGCACCATATTCAGTTCTGCCACTGGTAAGATCGATGGGCTTACCAAAAGGAATGGTTTTTTGAACCGTTCCCTTACCATAAGTAGATGTGCTGCCGATAATAATACCACGCTTATAATCTTGAATAGCCGCAGCAAAAATTTCGCTTGCTGATGCACTAAACTCATTCACCATTACTGCTAATGGACCATCATAAATGGCGCCAGCACGTCTATCATTGATGGGATTTGATTTGCCATCTTTATCACGAACCTGAACAACAGGGCCTTGATTAATAAATAAACCAACCATTTGCACCACTTCATATAAAGAACCACCACCATTAGTACGAATATCTAAGACAATACCTTTTACATTTTCTTTTTTTAATTTTTCAATTTCTTTTGCAACATCATCAGAACAACGATTACCTGATTCACGTTCAAAATCTGCATAAAATTCAGGAAGATAGATATATCCAATTTTATCATTTCCGTTTTGAATAACTGCGCCTCTAACCAAACCTTCATCCAAAGAAACTTCTTCACGAATCATGGTTACCACTTTAATGGTACCGTCTAATTTTTTTAATGTAATACGAACTTCAGATCCCTTATTTCCACGAATTAATTTTACAGCATCTGTTGTAGTATAACCAGTAACATCAACGGGTTCTTCTTTACCCTGTGCTACTTTTAAAATTATGTCGTTTGCTGAAACCTCACCTGATTTCCAGGCTGCACCACCTGGTTGCACACTTGCAATCTTTACTTCCCCATTTTCAGTTTCAGTTAATTGTGCACCAATCCCATAAAATCTCCTACTCATTTCTTCGTCAAATGCTCTCTTTTCTATAGGAGGAAAATAATCGGTATGAGGATCCATTAAATTGGTGATCACATTTAAGTAAGCATTAAAACGTTCGTCTTCATTAAAAGTACTTTTCAAACGATCGTATCTTTTATCCATGATCTTCAATACTTTCATTCTTGCTTCACGTTCCAATGTAGAATCTGCTTTTACAATGAAATCTTTAGTGCCTTTATTTTTTTCTCGCACATCTTGAAATTCCACGAATTTTTCCAAAGCATAAAATTTCAACTCTTTTCTAAAACGATCTTTTCTTTCTGCATCATTTGCAGAAAAAGCTAATTTATCACCCTCTGTAAAAAAAGTTTCATCCTTATTAAAATCGAAAGGCTGTGATAAGATCTCTTTGTACATCGCGATTGTTTCTGGTAACCTTTTATCATATATGGCACTCACAGCTGGCGCAAATGCAATGGGAGTTCCATGAATTTCGTCGTCAAGTAATGTTTCATATTTTTTTAAGCCATTGATGTCTGCCTGGGTAAAAAGAATTTTGTCGCCATCCAACTCATTCAAATATTTCTTATAAACCTCTTTTGAAAATGCATCATTGATGGTTTTAGGGCTATAATGTCCTTCTTCCAATAAAGATCCAATGGCATTCAATAAACGCTGTTTGGTGGTAATATTAATAGTCTCATTGCCTGAATCGATTACCTTGAAAGCAAAGAACAATGCGCCAAATAGAACAATGGCGGTTAGAACTAACCCTTTTTTACTCTTCATAAATTGCTTGAATTTTTGCATGACAGTACCAAAAATAGCTGAAAAACGCATTTAGCCCTTACCTTTTATCTCAATTAACAAAGGATTTTGGAAAGAGTTTTGAAAAAGATTCAAAATTCAGTTTTGATAAATGACTAATTACCCTATTTTTGCAATCCTTTAGAAAATTAAAATTTCCTAAAGCGTTGAAAACGGAGGGCATAGCTCAGTAGGTTAGAGCGACAGTTTGTGGCACTGTAGGTCGTGGGTTCGAGACCCATTGTTCTCCCAACCAAAACCCTATAAGCTTTCTTATAGGGTTTTTAATTTACCATTCATGAAGATTACCCTTATTCTAATCCCTGTTATTTCTGCTTTTATCGGGTGGTTTACCAATTGGATCGCTATTAAAATGCTTTTCCATCCAAAAGTTCCGGTTAAAATACTTGGAATTACCTTTCATGGCATTTTTCCGAAAAGACAAAAACAGTTCGCTGAAAAACTAGGAAAGCTAGTCAGTCAGGAGCTTCTATCATTTTCCGATATCGAACAAAAGATCTCCAATCCAGATAATATCGAAAAATTGATGCCTTTTGTAGAAACTCATATCGACCATTTCCTTAGGGTAAAATTGGCGGAAGAAATGCCAATGATTAGTATGTTCATTGGCGACAAGACCATCAATCAGATGAAAGCAGTATTTATTAAGGAGCTACAAACGCTGTTCCCTTCCATCATGGAAAATTACATGGCTCAGCTCGAAAAAGATCTGGACCTGGAGAAAATCGTGATTGATAAGGTTAGTGGTTTCTCTTCAGATAAGCTGGAGGAAATTCTCCAGGCTATCATGTCAAAAGAATTCCGTTTCGTGGAAATTATTGGTGGAGTCTTAGGATTTATCATCGGCCTTTTACAAGTTTTATTGACCATTTTGAGCTAATCACCGATTATTTTCAACCTTCAGCCTAGAGTTTTAGAACTTTATCCATTCAAAATTGTCATATTACCGTTTGTGTAAACAAACTGATTATCGCTCCCTTCTGAGCGACCTTTACATCCTACAAGTACTTAAATCACATATGAGAAAATTATTATTCGCTTTTATTTTATTCAGTGCCAGTGTAACTATATATGCACAAATGCCAACTGGTATGATGGGAGGGGCACGCGGTGCAGGTGGACAGGCCATGAATGTGGGACATTTTTATGGTAAAATTGTGGATAGTAAGACCAATAAAGCTATTGAGGGAGTATCTATTCAGTTAACGGGCAATAAGTTTGATACGGTAACTAAGAAAATGAAAGAAGCAATTCTTTCTACTCAGATCACCAAAGCAAATGGAGAATTTAGTATTGAAGGACTTTCTGTAATGGGAAAATTTAATTTGAAATTATCTTCTATAGGTTATAAAAGCGTCGTAACTCCTATCAGTTTTGGACTTAAAATGCCACAGGGAGGCGCTCCTACTGCTGCATCTATGCAACAAATGATTGCACAGGCAGATAAGGATCTGGGCAATATCAAAATGGAGGTGAATGCTACTGATTTGGGTAATGTAACAGTAACTTCAACTGCCAAACCTCAGTTTGAAATGGGGATTGATAGAAAAGTATTTAACGTTGATAAGAATATCATGGCTTCCGGACAAACAGCTACCGAAATCATGAAAAATATCCCTTCCTTAAATGTAGATATAGATGGTAATGTAACCATGCGTAATGCAACTCCTACCATTTTCATAGATAATAGACCTACAACCCTTACACTAGATCAAATTCCAGCAGACATTATTGATAAAGTAGAATTGATCACCAATCCATCTGCTAAATATGATGCATCGGGTGGAAATGCAGGAATTTTAAATATCGTTTTAAAGAAAAATAAAAAGAGCGGTTATAATGGTGGCATTAGAGCTGGATTGGATTCCAGAGGCAAGTTTAATGGTGGTGGGGATATTAATCTACGTCAGACTAAAACTAATATTTCATTGAGTGGTAACCTGATGCAAAGAAAGTCCATTTCAGAAGGCGAAGCTGACCGTAACAATTTATTAACTACTCCAAGTTATATTCAACAAATAACCAATGGCACTAGTTACAATAATTTTGGTTTTTTCAGAGGTAGCGTGGATTGGTTTGTGAGCAACAGAAGTACCATTACTTTGGGTGGAAACTTTATGAAAGGCAATTCTACTAACGATCAAGATCAGAGAGTAGATTCCACCATTAAAGGTTTACAAACTTCGTATAACCTTATTAATGGTCAAAGCACCGGCATGATGAAGAACTGGGGTACTCAATTAAGTTACAAATACAATTTTGTAAAAACTGGCAGAAACCTTTCTGCCGATTTTAATCTTAATTCCAGCAACAACGAAAACACTAATAATATTATCACCCAAACTTACAATTTTGATAATTCTTTAAAAGGTTCTCCATTAAAACAAAGAACCCTGGGCGGAGGTGATTCAAAAAATTATACTTTTCAAACAGACTATGAAGATCAGTTAACAGAAGATTCTAAATTTGAAGCAGGTGGAAGAGGTGCTATAAGAGACTTTGTAAATTCAAGTGATCAGTATCGTTATATTTTAACCGATTACTTTTTAATCCCTAGTATCAGTAGTAAATATAAATTCAACGATCAGGTGTATGCTGCTTATGCAAACTATTCCTTTAAAAAGAAGAAGTGGAGTTATCAATTAGGCTTCCGTGTGGAGAGCTCTAATTATACTGGAACCCTTTTAAAACAAAATGGATCTGATTCAGCTTCTTTTAATGTAAAATATCCTTTAAGCCTATTCCCTAGTGCCTTTGCAACTTATAAAGTAAACGATAAAGAAGATTTTCAAATCAATTATTCAAGAAGGGTGAACCGTCCTAACTTCTTTCAGTTAATGCCTTTCCCAGATTATTCTGACCCTCAGAATATTAATATTGGGAATGCTAATTTGAAACCAGAGTTCACTAATTCATTTGAACTTTCTTATAATAATGCATACAAAAAAGGTGCAAACTTTTTAGCCACTGCTTATTTTAAATATAGCACCAATTTAATTACAAGGTATGTGTATCGCGATAAGAACGGACTTGCTCCCTTAGATAGCGCTTATTTCAATACTTATATCAATGCTGATAATAGTATCACTTATGGTTTGGAATTGTCTAATAAAGTACCAGTTACAAAGTGGTGGGATCTGACTTTAAGTTTTAACCTATTCGATTCAAAAATAAATTCAGGAATTCCAAATCAAACTGTTGACAATTCTTTATTGAGCTGGTTCGCGAAAATGAATAACACATTTAAAATCGCAAAAGGATTATCTGTTCAATTTAGTGGCGACTATCAAGCAAAAACTATTCTGCCTCCAGGAGGTAGTAGCAGTGGCGGTGGTGGAAGAGGTGGAATGGGAATGATGTTTGGAGGTGGTCCTCAATCAACTTCACAAGGATATAACTTTCCCCGTTATGGATTTGACTTAGCTATTCGTAAAGAATGGACCTGGAAGAATGGTAAATCTGGTTCTTTGAGTTTGAGCATGAACGATATTTTCAGAACACAAGAATTCAAAACTTATTCAGAGAGTATTTACTTTAATCAAATCAGTTCAAGAAGAAGAGATCCTCAAGTGCTTCGCCTAAACTTTAGCTATCGCTTTGGTAAGTTCGATGCCAACTTGTTTAAACGTAAAAATACAAAATCTGATGGTGGCGGCGGAATGGAAATGATGCAACAATAAGTCAAAAATAAAAATTCAAAAGTCAAAAGTTTTAAACTGGTAAATAAAGTATAAGGCCGCTCTAATAAAGCGGCTTTTTTTTGAATTTTTACTTTTGACTTTTGACTTCTTATGAGTTTTTTCCTGATAACATGGGAACAAAAGAAAACTCTTCGAAAGATTCTTCTTTTAAAGTCCCATCCTCATTTTTAGTAATTCGCAACATGCGTTGAACCTCACCTTCGTCCAATGGAATCACCATCATACCGCCTGGTTTTAATTGCTCAATTAATTTTGGAGGAATAAAAGGAGCCGCTGCAGTGATTATAATTTTATCAAAAGGCATAAATGTTGTGAGCCCTTCAAAACCATCTCCATAAAAGAATTTGATATTGGGATATTTACTTCGAAACACAAAATCCTTTTGCGCATCGTATAGTTTTTTTTGTCGCTCAATGGTATATACCCTAGCTCCCATTTCTGCAAGCACACTTGACTGATAAATACTTCCTGTTCCAATTTCTAATACCTTCTCCGATTTTTTAACCTGTAACAGTTGTGTTTGATATGCCACAGTATAAGGCTGAGAAATAGTTTGATCCGCTTCTATAGGAAAAGCTTTGTCTTCATAAGCCCTTAAATCGAATGCCGAATCCAGAAAAAAATGTCTTGGGATCGCATTAATTGCATCCAGCACACGTTCGTCTGTGATTCCTTTGGTACGAAGTAAGTCTACTAATCTTTTTCGAAGCCCCTTGTGTTGGTAGCTATCCACGTATTGTTTCATAAGCCCTACGAATATAAGGCATGAAAAGATTCTGAAGGAAGGAATAGGCAGGATGTGAAAAGAAAACTGCCGTGATTTATTTCTTCACAGCAGTTTTCCTCAATTGTTATTTTAATCAGCCTTATTGCAAATGCATATCTGCAATGATTCTTTTGATTTTATTTTCTAATACAGCATAGGTTTCGTCAAATGCCGCTTTGCTTGCCAATTCAGTTTTTACGCTAAAATAGAACTTGATTTTAGGTTCTGTACCTGAAGGTCTTGCCGAGATTTTGCTACCATCCTCCGTAATGAATTGTAAAACATTGCTTTTGGGAAGATTGATTGGCCAGGTCTCACCAGTAGATGGATTTGTACCTTTGGACAATTCATAATCGAGTAATTGCAACACTCTTGAACCATCTATGGATAATGGCGGGTTTTTACGATAGCCATCCATCATGTCTGCAATCTCTTTCTGTCCGTTCATCCCCTTCTTGGTAATACTGATCAGGTTTTCGTAGTAGAAACCATATTGCTGATACAATTCAATCATTTTGTCGAACAGAGTCAATCCCTGATCTTTTGCATAAGCTGCCATCTCGCACATCAAAGCCACTGCGCTAATCGCATCTTTATCGCGCACCTGGTCACCAATCATTAATCCAAAGCTTTCTTCTCCCCCAATTACATAATTTTCTTTTCCTGCTTTTGCTTTGATCAATTCAGCGATCCATTTAAATCCAGTCAATACATTGTAACAAGCTACTCCATATCCCGCCGCTAGATCGTTGATCATTTGAGTGGTGACAATAGTAGTAATTACCATATCATTAGGCTGTGCAATACCTTTAGCCTTGCGTGCCTCCATCATATAATTACAAGCTAATACAGCAGTTTGATTTCCATTCATCAACACCCACTCACCATGATGATTCTTCACGCCAATGGCTACTCGATCAGCATCCGGATCAGTACCTAATAAAATATCTGCATCCAATTGCTTCGCCAATTTCAAACCGATACCCATAGTAGCTGCTTCCTCTGGATTGGGATAGGCAACTGTTGGGAAATTTCCATCGGGTGTTGCTTGCTCTTCCACAATGGTAATATTCGTAAATCCAAATGATTTTAAAACTTCCGGCACTAGGGTAATTCCAGTTCCATGAATTGGAGTGTACACTATTTTAAGATCGTGCTGACGAGCAATCATATCAGGATAAACACTCAAGCCCTTTACCATTTTAATATAATCAGCATCCATTTCTTTACCCAATAAAGTAATGTTTGCTTCTCCTCCATTCCATTTCACTTCATCAATCCCAGATACAGCTTCCACTTCTGCAATTACATTTTTATCATGTGGGGGTACTAATTGTCCTCCATCATTCCAATATGCTTTATATCCATTGTATTCTTTTGGGTTATGTGAAGCAGTACAAACCACACCACCATTACATCCTAAATGACGGATAGCAAAACTTAATTCAGGTGTAGGTCTAAGTGCTTCAAACAAAAACACTTTGATACCATTGGCTGCAAATACATTAGCAGTTGTTTCTGCAAAGAAGCGACTATTGTTTCTGCTATCGTGTGCAATAGCTACTTTAATTTCAGCAGTGCCATAAGTTTTTTTGAGGTAATTGGCAAAACCCTGAGTGGCCATTCCAATAGTATATTTATTGATCCGATTGGTGCCAACACCCATAATACCTCTCAAACCTCCGGTACCAAATTCAAGGTTTCTATAAAAAGAATCCGCTAATTCATCTGTATTATTTGCCTGTAATTGGCTAATAGAATCTTTAGTAGTTTGGTCATAATTACCATTAACCCAAACGTTTACTCTTTCTTGTATAGCAGCATCCATTGTTTGAAATTTTAAATATTTATCACGAATATAATCAATACAACTATTTCTCCATTGACTAAAACAGAATAATTAAATTTTATATCAATTTCCTTTAAACAAATAATAAAACAAGGGTAAGTACGATACCTGCTAAAGTAAAATAAAGTCCTTTTTTAAATATGGTTGACTTAGGTAAAAACATCCAAAAAGATGAAACCACAAAAAAGAAAAGAGATACTCCGAAGAATATGTTCAGATAAAACAAAGGATCTTTAGTGGATGCCTTATGAAGTTTTGTCAATTTTTCTATCGCACGAGGTAATTCCTTAACCGTATAATTGGCAACACCAGTTTCTTTGTTATAAGTTCCTTGTTTAAAACTTATAGTAGCACTATCCTCTTTATCTGCTTTCAATTCTTTGATGCGTAACTCTTTTCCTAATGCTTCGATTTTAAGATTTGGTTTTAATTGTTTCTCAAGCTTCTTTTCATTTTTCAAAAAATTTGTATCTCTAAATATCAATATGATCCCGCTTAAAGAATAAATCGTCATGATACCCGCTAAAAAATAACCCAAATACCTGTGATAAACTCGCATGTTTGTTTGAACGCTAGTACCCATAATTTTCCCTTTTATTTTTTTTGATTTTTAAATTTTGATTTTTGAATTTTTACCTATGCGTAATATAAGCACCAACCACTTCATCATTGGTTACTTCCAATTGAATATGGTCTTCTAGCGTAGTTGCAACAGATAATCCCACATAATCGGGCTTTACAGGATATAGTTTATGCATTCTTTCAACCATCACCATGGTTTGGACGGTTCGGGGATAATAGTCTAAAAATGGTTTTAACCCATATAAAAGGGTTTTGCCGCTATTGGCCACATCATCAATCAGTACCACATTTAAATCGTTCAAATTAATATTTTCGCTCAAAAGCACTTCTTTGGGCATATCCTTATCTAGGCTAACTGAAATGATCTTGATCTCGTTTTTGATATAGGGCCTGATTAATAATGCAATTTTATGTGCTAGTACCAATCCACTGTCTTTAACACCCACCAAAATAAGCGCAGCGTCACTACCACTAAGGTTCTCAGCCAATTCTAATGCCATTCGATGTAATTTCTGATTGGCAGCTTCCTGATTTAAAATGTATTTCTTTTCCAAACGTTACTATTTTGTAATTCAAAAATAAGCACAATAAAACCATTCCCCAATCCAATTTACAACAATACAAAACTGTTAACTTAGCGTATAATTATTTTTCTATGAACATCCTTCAGCAAATTCTATTCTTGGTTCTCACAGGGGTTTCGGTCTGGATTTTCAGCAAAAAAGCAGGTGAAATAAAAAGAAATATTTTTCTAGGACTACCTGAAGACCTTAACGACAATCCTTCTGCCCGTTGGAAAAATCTGTTTTTATTAGCATTAGGACAGAAGAAAATGTTTAAAAATCCAATGGTTGCAGTGATGCACCTGATAGTATATGGAGGCTTTATTATTATCAACCTTGAGGTTTTAGAAATTGTATTAGATGGTTTATTGGGAACTCACCGTTTATTTGTGCCGTTCTTAGGTTCATTATATAACTGGTTGTTGAATGCATTTGAATTCTTAGCAGTATCTGTGATTCTTGTTTGTGCTATATTCTTAATTCGCAGAAACATTATTAAGCTAAAACGCTTTATAAGTAAGGATTTGAATGGATGGCCAAGATCTGATGCCAACTATATTTTATTTACTGAGATTGTTTTGATGAGCTTATTTCTTACCATGAATGCCTGTGACTTAACCCTTCAATCTCAAGGCAATGAACACTATCATCAAACTGGACAATTCTTTTTTTCTGGATTGATTAGTCCAATTTTTGTTGGATTAAATGAAAGCACATTAATTGCCTTTGAGAGAACCTGTTGGTGGTTGCATATTGTTGGAATATTTGCTTTTTTGAATTACCTGCCATATTCCAAACATTTACATATCATACTTGCTTTCCCCAATGCTTATTATGCCAGATTAGAGCCCATGGGGAAAATGAAGAATATGCCTTCTGTACAAAACGAAGTGCTTTATGCGATGCAGCCGGAATTAGCTCCCACAGATGCTCCTCCACCTGCCAGATTTGGTGCAAAAGATGTATTTGATTTGAGCTGGAAAAGTTTGTTAGATGCATATAGTTGCACCGAGTGTGGAAGATGTTCTTCTGCCTGTCCGGCAAATGCAACAGGCAAATTATTGAGTCCGAGGAAAATTATGATGAGCACGCGTGATAGATTAGAAGTAGTTGGAAAGAATATAACGCGCAACAAAACATTTGTTGAGGATCAGAAATCTTTATTGCATGATTATATTTCGGTAGAAGAATTAAGGGCATGCACTACTTGCAATGCATGTGTTGAAGCTTGTCCTGTAAGTATTTCCCCCTTAAATATTATTGCAGAATTAAGACGTTCCCTGATCATGGAAGAAAGCAATGCGCCCCAGGAATGGAATGGTACATTTAGTAATATTGAAAATAATTTCGCACCTTGGAAATTTTCTCCAGATGACAGAGATCTTTGGGCTGCTGAAATGTAATTAAATAAAAGGCTTATACACGATTCGATATAACTGTAATAATGCGGTTAAAAGAAAGATAATTCCCATCACCATATTCAGGGACTTGTTGCTGGTGTTTAATTTGTTCACGAGCCAATTTCCTCCATGAATGTATACTGCCAGTCCGGCAATGGTACCCGTACCTGCTCCTGCAGTAAATAAATTAAAGTCTAAAGTATTTACTCCCAGCATTTTTGCTTGAATCAGCGTAGAAGTCCACAAAAACCAAAAAGGTATTTGAACAGGATTTAAAGCACTCATCATCATACCCAATAAAAAACGGTGAAAATTGTTATTTAATACAAGCGCTTTCTTTTCTGCATGTTGTTTACGAGCTGTGATAAAAGCCATCACTCCTAATATCAAAAACAAAACAACAGTAAGCCATCCTAAACCAAGAAAAATCATTCTGTGCTTCACTACCCAATCCATCCCAATTAAAGCAAAACGCAGGTATACCATTTCAATAATAGCAACTCCTATTGCAAATTGCCA
>JBAXHC010000092.1:0-12247 GCA_037139075.1 Bacteroidota bacterium | reverse complement strand
ACAGTATGTCCAGCTGTTTGATACCAGAATACGGTAGATGCAATATCATCCTGCAGGGGCAAGTATCTTCCTCCTTCACGCCAGCCTAAAGCCTGTATTGTAACTTTTAAATTTTTCTCGAATCGAATCGGGTCCGTAATATGCCAACGGTACATTCCAAAACGTTGTGCCATACTATAATGTCCATCACCTTTAATTACTTGATGTAAACCAGCATATGCAGTAGAAAATTCTGTGTAATTCGATTCCATCACACCGGCTGTATTTTTCTTTTCGGTATCAAAGTCGTACGAACCACAGAAATAATCTTCCGTACCAGTTCCACAAATGGTAGGATACTTTCCATCATCATCCATGAAAAATTTAATTTCACCTTCTCCCCACCATCCATTATTGTGAACACCCCATGCAATATAAGTACCTACATATTGTCCCTTCCCTTTTACATTATCTAACAACACATAATCGGTTTTATTAGGAAGCGGATTCACTCTTCTGAACTGTGCATGAAAATAAGCCGCATCATTTGGTACATCAGTTAATACATAATCGACCTGATAAAAAAGAGTCATTTCTTTTTCATCTATATTCTCCATCGTTATTCTACACTTCTTTCTAAATGGCATGGGCCAATAACAGTTAAAAGCACTTCCTGGATTTACAGTAACAGGTAAAGAATTTAGGGCCGCATATTTGCCCCAACCCATTCCAAAGAAATCACCCACGGGTACTTCTACTGAAGGATTTGTTTCACCATCCCAATAAAACCGCAAAATAGAATTCCGCCAGTTACCAGTAGGCGTCATCCAAATATGCTGAATAGATCCAGCACTATCTATCTCAGCAATAGTAAATGTTGTTTTGGCTTTTATAACAACACATGGATTTATTTTCCAGCCTACCCCTAAGTCTCTTGCAGCACTGGAACCTGTTCCAGTCTCGGCCATCCCACCCTTGCCCTTCGCACCATTATAATTTTCAGGACTTATTGACCTTGTCTTAGCATTCGACAAACGAAATATATTTCCCAGATTATTTTCAATACCATTATGTGGCAATTGAGAAAAAGATATGGTAACAATCAAGCAAGAGACAAAAGAGAGAATCGACTTGTTCATGGCACATTTTTTAAGTAGGTTAAATTTAGTTTTTTATTTTACTTATATTGATAAAAAATTCGGCATGAAAAAATGGAAATCCCTTCTAACCTTAGTGCTCATACTTTCGATAATTTCTGTGGAAGCACAGAAAAAAACAAAGGCTATTGACAGCTTAGTCATATTTGATTCCTATGTACAACAAGCCGTAAAAGACTGGGAAGCCCCAGGATTAGGCATTGTAGTAGTTAAAGACAACCAAGTGATTTTTAAAAAAGGATATGGAGTAACTACACTCGGAACCGACCATCCCGTTAATAGCCAAACACTTTTTAATTGCGCCTCTACAACTAAAGCAATGACCGCCACTTGTATGGGAATTCTTGTAGACCAAGGCAAAGTAAAATGGGACGATCCCGTGATCAAATACCTTCCTGAATTTCAGTTATACGACCCTTGGGTAACACGCGAATTAAGGGTAAGAGATTTGTTCTTACATAACTCTGGTGTAGGGAATGCAGATTTTCTTTGGGGCGATAATCATTTGACTGCTGATGAGATTCTTGAAAAAATGCGTTTAGTAAAGCCTAGTTATTCTATGCGCTCGAGTTTTATTTATCAGAATATTTTTTATCTGGCAGCAGGCAAAGTGATCGAAAAAGTGAGTGGCATTCCCTGGACCGATTTTATTCGTCAACAAGTTTTTCAACCGCTTGGAATGACCAATACTTTTTCTCAGATTTCCCAAGTTACCAGCACCAATATAGCAACACCACATTTTCGAATTGATAAACAAATTCAAGTGATTAGCAGAGACATCGCTGATGTTGTGGGTCCTGCGGGCTCCGTTCTTTCCTGCATTGATGATATGGGCATTTGGATCAAGACCATGATGGATAGTAGTAAATATGCAGGTGGCAGATTATTGAAACCCGAAACCTGGAAAGAAATGTTTCGCCCTCAAACCCTTGTTACACCTGAACAATTCTATCCTACCAAAGAATTAACCAAGCCTAATTTTATGACCTATGCTTTAGGATGGTTTCAACAAGATTACAGAGGAAAGAAACTCAACTTTCACACTGGAAGTTTAGCCGGTGCAGTAGCCATCAACGCTCAAATGCCAGAAGAAAATATTGCGGTATATATTTTCGGGAATCTTGATCACGTAGAAGTTAGACATGCACTTATGTTTAAAACAATCGATTATTTTGCTTTAGGTGGCAATAGAGACTGGAGTAAAGATTTATTAAAACTTTATGGAGATATTCATTCGGCAGGCGAAAAAGCTGAAACAGATACAGACAAAAAAAGAGTGCTGAACACACATCCCTCTCTTTCTTTAAACGAGTATGCTGGAGTATATGAAGATCCTTTATATGGCAAAGTGGTTATCAGCTTTGAGAACAATGAATTATCATTTCTTATAAACAATGATAGCAACGCCGGCAAATTAACCCATTGGAATTATGATAGCTTTAAAGCCGAATTCACCAAAAAGTGGTACGGCAAAAGCGACTTGCAATTTCAACTGAATACGGAAGGAAAAGTAGAAGGAATAAACCTTGATGGGTTTCAATATAAAAAATCGAAATAAAAATTGGCCCCGATTTATTGGGGCCAATTTTTTAAAAAGTTTCTTCCGAAATAAGATCCTTGACTTTGCTGATCAGGATTCTTTCCTGTTGCATAGAATCACGATATCGGATTGTAACTGTATTATCTTCTTTGGTCTGATGATCAATGGTTACACAGAAAGGAGTGCCAATCGCATCCTGCCTTCTATAACGCTTACCAATAGCATCTTTCTCTTCATAAAAACATTTGAAATAAGGCTTGCACTCGTTCATTAAGTCGCGCGCTATTTCTGGTAAACCATCTTTTTTGGTCAATGGAAGTATTGCCAACTTTATTGGGGCAAGTTTTGCCGGAAGATGCAATACCACTCTACTATCAGTTGTTCCATCTTCTTTGTTGATGGTTTCTTCTTCATAGGCATTCGACAAAATCAATAAGAACATTCTATCTAAACCAATAGATGTTTCCACTACATATGGCACATAGTTTTGATTGATCTCAGTATCGAAATATTGCAATTTCTTTTTGCTATAAATCTGATGCTGGGTTAAATCAAAATCACTTCTTGAATGGATGCCTTCAACTTCCTTAAATCCTATAGGAAAATTAAATTCAATATCACAAGCCTCTTTAGCATAGTGTGCCAATTTCACATGATCATGATAACGGTATTTATCAGCACTAATTCCTAAACTCAAATGCCATTGTAAACGCGCTTCTTTCCAGTATTGATACCACTGACCTTCCGTGCCAGGTCGTACAAAAAATTGCATTTCCATTTGCTCAAATTCGCGCATTCGGAAAATAAACTGCCGGGCAACGATTTCGTTTCTGAAAGCTTTACCCGTTTGTGCAATTCCAAATGGAATTTTCATACGAGCCGTTTTCTGTACATTCAAAAAGTTCACAAAAATTCCTTGCGCTGTTTCTGGACGTAAATAAATGGTATCTGCATCCTCAGCCACAGAACCCAATTGAGTTGAGAACATCAAATTAAATTGACGAATATCTGTCCAGTTAGCAGTGCCACTCACACCACAAACAATTTTATGATCGATGATCAATTGCTTCAATCCAGCAAAATCATCCTTTGCTAATAATGCATCCATCGCATCAATCAATGCAGTTGCTTCAGCTTCTTTGCCAGCTTCTTTCAATGAATCTGCTTTCGCTTCAATAATATGATCTACACGATAACGTTTATTACTATCACGGTTATCGATCATGGGATCGCTGAAATTATCAACGTGTCCGCTTGCTTTCCAGGTTGTTGGATGCATAAAAATAGCCGCATCAATACCCACGATATTCTCGTGCATCTGCGTCATACTCTTCCACCAATAATCACGGATATTCTTTTTAAGTTCTGATCCATAAGGACCATAATCGTATACTGCGCTTAGTCCGTCGTAGATCTCACTACTTGGAAAAACAAAGCCATACTCTTTGGCATGAGATATAATTGCCTGAAATAAATTGTCTTGTTGCGTGCTCATAATTGACGCAAAAATAGGATTTTACAGCTATTGAAGCTTCTCATTTTCCTGATGTCGTGTAGCATCGCGTATGTTTTTCTTCTCGAAATTCTTTTCCAAAGCATCAGTAAGGCTAACACCTGTTTGGTTGGCCAGGCAAATTAATACCCAAAGCACATCTGCCATTTCATCTGCCAGGTCTTTATTTTTATCAGACTCCTTAAAAGATTGCTCCCCATATTGACGCACCATCAGTCTGCTCATTTCACCCACTTCTTCCATCAATATACCTAAGTTGGTGAGCTCATTAAAATAACGAACTCCTACTGTTTTAATCCATTGGTCTACGTCTTTTTGTGCCTGTTCGATTGTCATTTCAATTAGTTTTATTTTAAACCAGCGCCACCATGCACCATTTTAATATTCATCACTGTTGCAATGGAAATTGCTCTTTGTTTAATTTTCTCAGCATTGTTCCCTTCAAAATTTTCATCTACTGTTTCTTTAAACATCTCGATCCAGCGATTAAAATGTACTGATTGAAAAGGCGATTTTTCATGAAGGTCTTCATGCACTTTCATGGTATTGCCATAATATTTTCCAGTATCAAATAATACCGATTCCCAAAAATCCGTAATTACAGGGATATGTTTTTGCAAACTTAACTGTACTACTTCTGTAAAATAATGACCAATCGTTGCATCCGTCAAAGCCTTACTATAAAAGCGATCCATCAATACTAGCAAGTCCTCTCTATTTAAAATATCAGTCATCATTACTCTTTGTTTTTCGAGTCCATTACAATTGTAACCGGACCATCATTTAATAATTGCACTTTCATATCAGCTCCAAATATGCCAGTAGGGATTTCTTTTCCTAAATCGTTTTTAAGTTGCACTATCAGTTTCTCATACATCGGAATTGCAATATCGGGTTTTGATGCTTTGAGATAAGAGGGGCGGTTACCTTTTTTTGTAGCGGCGTGCAATGTGAACTGACTCACCAACAAGATGGCACCATTAATATCTTTCACACTCAAATTCATCACTCCTTCGGCATCATCAAAAATGCGCAGGTTTACAATTTTGCTACTGATCCATTCTATATCCTCATTGGTATCCGCATCTTCCACACCCATTAATACCAATAGTCCTTTTTGAATGGCGCCAGTAATAGTACCATCCACTTTCACAGAAGCTTCGCTTACTCTTTGAATAACCACTCTCATATTTGTCTAACCGATTTTAGAATTAACTTTATAGGAATGAAGATAGATATAACATCGGAGATCCTGTTTCAAACTGCCCGATCTGGGGGTAAGGGCGGACAAAATGTGAACAAGGTGGAGACCATGGTAGAAGGTCGCTGGCTAGTAGCGAGTTCAAACTTATTTTCAGATGAACAAAAACAGAGAATACAAGAAAAGTTGGCCAACCGCATAACAGCTGATGGGAATTTGTTGGTTAAATCGCAGGAGTCGAGAAGTCAACTTGAAAATAAAGGAATTGTAATTGAGAAAATGAACGACTTAATTGCAAAAGCGCTGATTCGTAAAAAAGCCAGAATGGCCACCAAACCCACCAAAGCAGCTATTGAAAGAAGAATAGAGGGAAAGAAAAAGAAGGCGGAGAATAAATCCTTCCGTAAAAAAATTGATCATCGGAACCTATAAGGATTCCGATAGTATTAACAACACATTCTGTACTTTAGCAATCGCAAGAAAGGGAAATCCCGATCAAAATAAAAAATATAGGCATTGAGCGGATTAAAGAAATTAGCGGGGCAAACAATTTGGTATGGTGCAAGCTCTATTGCGGCTAGGTTTATTAATTATTTATTATTACCCTATCTCACTTATAAATTATCAAAGGCAATTTATGGTGAGTTTTCTCTAGTCTATTCCTTTATACCGTTTATGAATGTTGTTTTTACTTATGGCATGGAAACGGCATATTTCAGGTTCTCAAGTACAAAAGATAAAGACAGTGTTTATAATACTACCAGTATTTCTTTAATTTTCTCAAGTATCGTTTTAGGTGCTTTATTGATTTTAATGCGGCAACCCATTGCCAATCTTTTATCTGTAGGCACACATCCAGAATATATCATTGTAGCTGCTGGCATTATTGCTATTGATGCACTTTGCAGTATTCCATTTGCAAGATTAAGACAAGAAAGCCGTCCTGTTAAATTTGCGCTAACCAAAATAGGGGGCATTGTTGTAAATATTGTAGCTACTTACTTTTTCATCAGTACGATTCCTAATTATTTGAATAGCCATCCTTCACATTGGCTGAACAATTATTATTCGCCTAATTGGAGTGTAGGATATTTATTATTGGCCAACCTTGTTCAGAATTTATTTGTGTTACTTCTTTTGAGCAAGGAGTTCTTTGGTTTCAAATGGAATTTCGATTGGTCACTATGGAAAGAATTAATGTTATATGGCATGCCTTTAATCATTGCTGGTTTTGCAGGCATGATTAATGAAACTTTCGATAGAATCATGTTGCAATGGTGGGCTCCGGTATCGACTATTGAAGCTGCAAAAGGAGAAGTGGGGATCTATTCGGCATGTTACAAATTAGCCATGCTTATTACACTTGCTGTTCAGGCATTTAAAATGGGAGCCGAACCTTTTTTCTTTTCTCAATCAGCAGATAAAAACGCTCCAAAATTGTATGCAAGAATCATGAAGTTTTTTGTGATCACACTTTGCTTTATGTTTTTAATGGTTGCTTTATATTTAGATGTTTGGAAACAATTTATTCGTAACCCTGAAATGTGGGTAGGCTTGAAAGTAGTACCAATCTTATTGCTTGCAAATATGTTCCTTGGAATTTATTATAATCTGAGTGTTTGGTATAAGCTTGGACATAAAACAATGGCTGGCGCCTGGATTACTGTTGCAGGAGCGGCTATTACACTTGTCATCAACTATACCCTCATTCCATACTTTAGTTATATGGCCTGCGCATGGGCTACTTTTGCATGTTATGGCAGTATGATGGCAATAAGTTTTATATGGGGACAAAAGGAATATCCCATCCCCTATGCATGGAAAAAATTAGTGGCTTATATCGCCATTGTTACCAGTTTATATTTAATACAAAAAGGGGTTCTGTATTTCTACAACCCCTTTTGGTTCCAGTTTGCTACTGGCACAATCTTATTATTTGTATTTAGTTGGTTTATCCTACTTGTTGAAAAAAAGGAATTTCAGAAATTACCAGTTATCGGAAAATATATTCATTAATTATTTTTCATTCAACAAAACCTGTTTAGCCTTTTCTAGTGCCGCTTTTGTTTCTTTTGAAACATGCGGATAGGCAATATTTAATTTTTGAAACTGTTGATAAATTGCTAGCCCAATTAATATGCGCATATACCATTTATCATCAGCAGGTATCACATACCAAGGAGCATAATCAGTGGATGTATGGTTAAACATTTCTTCGTAAGCATCTTGATATTGATCCCAGAATGCGCGCTCCTTCATATCTGCTAAAGAAAATTTCCAATTCTTTTTCGGGTCATCTATTCGCTCTAAAAATCTTTTCTTCTGTTCATCTTTTGACACATGTAAAAAGAATTTTAAAATAATGGTTCCATTCTCACTTAAATTTTTCTCAAAACTATTGATCTGCTCATATCTTTTTTTCCAGAATTTTTTATTGATGTCCTTAACCGATTTAATCCCAGGCATATTCTCATTTAAAATAAATTCTGGATGCACTTTGGTTACTAATACATTTTCATAATGTGATCGATTAAAAATTCCAATTTCTCCTCTCGCAGGTAATTCTTTATAATGACGCCAGAAATAATCATGATCCAGTTCAACAGCGGAAGGCGATTTAAAACTGGATACCTTAACACCTGAGGGATTTAATCCGCTCATCAAATGTTTAATGGTACCATCCTTTCCCGCAGCATCCATTGCCTGTAAAACAATTAATACACTAATTTCATTGTGGGCATATAACTTGTCCTGCATATTTGCTAATTCAAGAATGCCTTTCTGTAGCATAGCCTCGGCTTTTTCTTTGTTGACTATCTTTTTCTTTACATTAGTAGGCAAAGACTTTAACTTGATTTTCTTATTCGCTTTAATCCTAAAAGCCTCCATATTAATCAGTGGTTTTGCTGCCATATATTATTTTTTAAAGTGGAGATAAAAGTTAGCACTATTTTTTTAATTCAAATATCTTTGCCCCATGGCAGAAGACTTAGAAATTGTTAAAGGTGATAAAATTGAACAGTATCAAAACCTGATTCCACAAATCAAAGGCTTACTTACAGGCGAACCAGACCTTATTGCCAACCTTGCAAATGTAACAGCAGCTTTGAAAGAACAGTTTGGATGGTTTTGGATTGGTTTTTACATCGTTAAAAATGATGAATTGGTTCTTGGACCTTTTCAGGGACCTGTTGCTTGCACAAGAATTAAAAAAGGGAGAGGCGTATGTGGTAGTAGCTGGGAAAAAGCTGATACACTTATTGTACCTGATGTAGAAAAATTTCCTGGCCATATCGCATGTAGTAGCCTATCAAAATCTGAAATAGTAGTACCTATGTTAAAAGATGGTATTGTTTGGGGAGTACTTGATATTGATAGCGATCAATTAGACCAGTTCGACAAAAACGACCAGTTATACCTGGAACAAATTATTGCATTAATTGAACTTTAACCTACTGATAATCAATAGATGTTATTGTATTAACAAGGCATTTATTTTTTTTAACCTAGCTTTGTGGCATTCATATAGACTCTCTACCGACTGATTATCTACTTCCGTGACAAAGTTTCATCAAGTCAAATCCGGAAAGGTTATATACCACCTGAGCAATTTCAGGTGTTCATTTTAAAATTTTATTATTTTGTTATTCGAACAATTAAGCCTCATTGAGCCCATACTAAATGCGCTCAAGAACGAAGGCTACACAACACCCACACCCATTCAAGAGCAAGCCATTCCAAGTATTTTGGAAGGAAGAGACTTATTGGGATGTGCTCAAACTGGAACTGGAAAAACAGCAGCTTTTGCAATACCTGTATTACAATTATTGTGTAAAGAAAAATATACTGGTCAACCAAAAAAAGGAGGCATCAAAGCCCTTATTCTAACACCTACCCGTGAGCTAGCCATTCAAATTGAAGAAAGTTTTGCAGCTTATGGAAAAAATTTAGGCCTTAAACAATTAGTAATCTTTGGTGGTGTTTCACAAGGAGCCCAAACAAATGCACTTCGCAATGGAGTGGATATTTTAATTGCTACTCCAGGAAGGTTATTAGATTTAATTCAGCAACGTTTTATTAAACTTAACGATATTGAATTTTTTGTATTGGATGAAGCAGACCGTATGCTTGATATGGGTTTTATTCATGACGTTAAAAAAGTGATCACACTTTTACCAGCAAAAAGACAAACCTTGTTTTTCTCGGCAACCATGCCTGCAGAAATCAGTAGTTTGGCTAGCAGCATTTTAAACAATCCTGTAAAAGTAGAAGTAACTCCCATTTCGTCTACAGCTGAAACTATTGAACAAGCTATCTACTTTGTTGAAAAAGAAAATAAGAAATTATTATTAGCGCATCTATTAAAAGATAGCAATATTAAATCTGCATTGGTATTTGCAAGAACCAAACATGGTGCTGATAAGATTGTGAAAGACCTGCATCGTGGAAATGTTGTAGCTGAAGCTATACATGGAAACAAATCTCAAAATGCGCGTCAACGTGCTTTGTCAAATTTTAAAACAGGACATACCAGAGTTTTAGTGGCCACGGATATTGCAGCAAGAGGTATTGATGTAGATAATCTTTCGCACGTAATTAATTTTGAATTGCCGAACGTGCCTGAAACTTATGTACACCGAATTGGACGTACAGGAAGAGCTGGTGCCAGCGGTATTGCATTTTCATTTTGTGATGAAGAAGAAAAAGAGTTTTTGAGAGATATTCAAAAGTTGATTGGCATTCAGATTCCAATGGTTTCAGAGCATCCTTATGCAATGTCGAATACTTCATTGAATAATATTTCTACTTCTGCAAAACAAAAACCTGTTCAACGCCATTATCAAGCTAAAGAGCGAAGATCGTTTAGAGGCGGAGACCCAAGAAGATACTCAGGTAATCAATCAGCAAAAAGAGGTTAGAACAACAAAAAAGGCTAACTTTATTTTTAATAAATAGTCTAACAATGAGAAAGGAAAGATTAAAGAAAATGATGCTAAGTGGCTTAGTCGCTGGCATCATTTTATCCATCCTTTCTTATGGTGGATTATTTATTGCAGTAAGTATTAAATTCTTCAACCCATTTTTTGTAGAGTACTTAAGTGGCGTATTTATCTCAGATCAATCCAGAGATATCTTTTTCTACACCCATGCATTAGTAATCAGTTTTGCACTTGCATTTTTCTGGGATAGATTTAAGTCGGTCTTTAAGGGTCATATCATTATCCGCGGACTAGAATTTGGCGTTGTCTATTCTCTCACAGGTTTGCTACCCATTCTTTGGATGACGTATAGCCAGATTGATGTATCCATTACGATGGTTTTATCTTGGTTTGGTTTCGGATTTTTTCAATCCAGTATGGCGGGAATTATATTTGCAAAAATGAACCCTTAGAATTAACTAATGGGTTTTAGATTTAGTCTGAATTCAACTAATAATTCATCATTAGCTTTTATCACGCCTCCTAATTTACTGGGTGGGGTTAAATTAAAATCAGAGAAATGTATTTTCTGATTTCCTTTTAAATGCACGTCTTGTTTTTCATCCCCTGTAAAAAGATAATTGATCTCAAACCTTTTATTCACGCCAGACAAACTAATATCAACGAATCCAGTAATTTTTAATGGATTTTTAAAATCAGGAAAACTATTGATTGAAACAAACTTAACGGCTAGTATCGGATAGATCTTTGCTTTCAAAGTTTTACGTAGATCAGCAGTCATCATTCTGTTATGGCAATCAAAAGCTGCGATCTCTAAATTTAATTTACCATTCATGGGAAGCATTTGCCCTCTTGATGTTCCTCTTAATAAAGTAAGTGTATCAGGTAAATAATAATTATTGATATCGCATTGAAAGCTATTGATATTGGTAGTGCCATTTACGGAAAGACTGCTTCCTTGCATTACAATCCATATAGCTTTATTGTCTGGAGCATAGAATCCAGATAAGACTAAAATGAGTATTATAGCAAAAACTTGTTTCTTCATTTGTACACCTATCCTACAATAATAAAAAGAATAGCCGAATGAAAGAACTTCATCCGGCTATTCACACCATAAAAAACCATTTTATTAGAATCCTACAACTGCTTCAATGACATAACCATTGAATTTACCAGTAGAGCGGTAATCAGCTGCTGGGAAGTCTACATATTTTTGAATAACATATTCACCTTTCAATAATACATTTTTGGTTAAGAACCAACCACCTGCAAAAGAGGTTCTGTTTACTGATACATCATTAGCTATACCAGCTAAACCTGCTTTAACTGCATTGTAACGAGCGCCTAAGAAAAGGTTTTCATTTTTACCAAATCTGTAAACACCTTCAATTGCATACTGATTAGCTTTTCTATCAACAGTTTCTGTTTTAGTTCTTCCTTTTGAAGACTCATAAGTTGCAAATACTTCAAAGCCGTAAACTTTCACAAAACCATTCAACATAGCAGCATTGATTTTTTTGCTGAAACCTGGATTAAAACGACCAGAAAAAGCAACTGCTGTTGTTGCAGGTAAAGGTGTACCACCTTTTTCCATTACGTTTTGATAGTTAGAACCGGTACGGTCGCCACCAAAGATGGTTAAACCACTACCTGCGTTACTACTATTTGCATAATAACTACCAGTTAAACGTACACGCACATTATCATTTAATTTTTTATCGAATCCTAATTTGAAATAGATAGATGGATTTCTGCTGGTATTAGGATCTGCAACTGTAGCAATCGCAGAATCAATACTACCTTTAATCATACCAGTTGTCATACCAATCATGCCTAATAAACCATTTTTTTGAAGATATACTTCACCACCGATTTCAGTTGCGAATTCATCCATAATATAGTTGTCCATGAATG
>JBAXHC010000091.1:0-12533 GCA_037139075.1 Bacteroidota bacterium | reverse complement strand
CTGGAATGAAAATATGTGTTAACCCCGGCCTTTAGGCTGGGGGTGTTGATGCATACCAGAAATGGGCTTTAGCCCTTACGCTGTGGTCCTTCTCAATAATTAATAAGTAGGATTCACTCCCACATAATTTGCTGGAGTTATTGCTTTCAATTCTTTCTTCACGGCACTAGAAACTTTCAATCCTGCAATAAAGCTTTGAATAGCTTGTTTATCAATTTTATGGTTTCCTCTTGTAAGATCTTTCAATGCTTCATAAGGATTTGGATAATTTTCTCTTCTCAAAATTGTTTGAATAGCTTCTGCCACTACTGCCCAATTATTATCTAAATCTTCTTTCAATTTTGCTTCATTCAACACCAGTTTATTCAACCCTTTTTCTAATGAGTTTAATGCAATAGTTATATGTGCAACAGGCACTCCAATATTTCTAAGTACTGTAGAATCGGTTAGATCACGTTGAAGACGGCTAATCGGAAGTTTCGCTGAAAGGTGCTCCAGTAAAGCGTTTGCCATACCCAAATTTCCTTCTGCATTTTCAAAGTCAATAGGATTTACTTTATGTGGCATTGCTGAAGACCCAACTTCCCCGGCTTTTGTTTTTTGCTTGAAATAGTCCATGCTGATATAGGTCCAGATATCTCTACATAAGTCGATCAGGATATTATTGATTCTTTTTAAACTATCAAAATGTGCAGCTAAACTATCGTAGTGTTCAATTTGTGTTGTGAATTGCATTCTTTGTAAACCCAATCTGGTTTCTACAAATTCATTACCTAACAATACCCAGTTTTTTTTAGGGAATGCTACGTGATGGGCATTGAAATTTCCAGTGGCACCACCAAATTTTGCTGCATAAGGAATATGAGAGAATAGGGATACTTGATTATTAATTCGCTCAACAAATACCATGATCTCTTTTCCCAATCTTGTGGGAGAAGCGGTCTGTCCATGCGTACGAGCTAACAAGGAAATGTTTTTCCAGTCTCTTGCCAATTTCTGCAAATGATTTTGCAGATTTATAATATTGGGTAAATAATCAAATTCCATACAATGCTTCCAACTAAGAGGAATAGATGTATTATTAATGTCCTGTGATGTTAAACCAAAATGAATCCATTCTTTTAAATGAGCAATTCCAGCTTTCTCTAATTGTTCTTTTAAAAAATATTCAACAGCCTTCACATCGTGATTGGTAATAGATTCGATCTGTTTGATTTGCTGTGCATCTGTGATACTAAATTCATCTGCTACTTTCTTAAGTGCAGTACGTGCTTTTATAGGCAGTTTGAAAAAACGTTTATCAGCCAGAAAAAAGAAATATTCGATTTCTACAAAAACGCGGTACTTAATCAATGCGTATTCCGAAAAATATTCATCTAATTGATTGACTTGTCTACGATACCTACCATCGATAGGGGAAATGGCTGTAAGATGATTGAGTTCCATGAATGTTTGTTGTAAGAGGTTTATTCTGTTTCTTTGCATGCAAATTTAACTGAATTGAACAAGAAGATACGTGTTGGAGCAGTAAGTTATTTAAATACTAAGCCTTTTTTACATGGGATAAAGCGTTCTGGCCTGATGGACAGGATTGAACTGATAGAAGATTACCCTTCCAGAATTGCTGCCATGCTATTGAACGACGAAATTGATGTTGGATTGGTTCCTGTAGCTATCTTACCTCAAATGAAGGAGTCACATATCATTACGGACTATTGTATCGGTGCTGATCAAGAAGTGGCATCTGTTGCATTATTCAGTGAAGTGCCTATAGATCAAATTGAAACGGTATTATTAGATTATCAAAGTCGTACATCTGTGAATTTGGCGAAAATCTTGTTTAAGGAATATTGGAAAAAAGAGGTGGTACTTCAAGATGCCAAAGAAGATTTCAGAGCAAATATCAAAGGGAATGTGGCAGGTATTGTAATTGGTGATAGAGCCTTAGAACAAAGAGGAATATCTTCATACATGTATGATTTAGCTTCCAATTGGATTGCATTTACTGGGTTGCCTTTTATTTTTGCTGCCTGGATTGCCAATAAACCTTTAGGTGAAGATTTTGAAGATGCATTTAATCGCGCAAATGCATACGGCATTAAACATATCGACGAAGTAGTAGCAGAACAGCATTATACAACATACGATTTAAAGAAATATTATACTGAAAATATTAGTTACTCTTTAACTGAAAATAAGAGAAAGGGATTGGCACTGTTTCTTGAAAAGCTCTCTCAACTTTAATTCGATTTAATTCTCAGAAGACTGATTTTATCTGATACGATCTTCATCAGATCAGGTGCTACTTTACTGAAATATACAATCGGTGCAAAAAGCAAAATAAACAAACTAGATCTGTAAAATATATCTACATACAAATTAGATGCTTGAGGTAAATAGTGAATGCCCCAATAAATGCAAAAGCAGATAAGTAATAATCCGAGATGTTTTAATTGATAAGGCTGCATACCGAATTTCTTGTAAAGGAAAATATACCTCGAACTATTATATAAACTAAGCGCAATTAAATTGGAATAAGCAAGTCCCATTAATCCAAAATACTTGATCAACACAAAATTCATTGGAATAGAAAGTACGGTATAAAACACATTGGTATAAAAATCAAAGCGCCAATAATTTGAAGTGCCAATGATCTGTCCATTAACACCAGTGGATAGGTCCAATACTTTTGATAATCCCATTACAAATACCAATGAACTAATTACTTCATAATTGCCCCCGGCTTTTGATGCAAGATGATTTAAGAAACTTACCAGGTTATGAATATTCAACCAAATGAGTCCAAACATACCCAAAGCAATCACCAATAAATTAGAAATACTTTTTGCATAAATACTGGAAATGCGTTGCATGTCTTTATTTTTCCAGGATTCAGCCAGTATCGGAATACTGATAGAAGTTAAACTTCTTTGTGGAATTTCCATGGCAGCTGAAACATATAGTGCTATGGAAAAAATACCAGTCTCTGCTAAACCCCTTAGTCCAATGACTAAAAATGTATCATTAGTTCTTGCCAGCACATTTAAAAATTGAACACCAAATAAAAACATGCTGAAAGTAATCATCCTTTTCTTTAATCGCTTTGTAACCGAGCTAAATGGAATGATATTCAATTTCCATTTTCCAGATCTGATAAGTGTAATCAATAAAACAACAGCAGGTAATAAATACAGCAAACAGAATAAATGAATAAAAAGTTTGAGGTCTATAACTTTAAACGCGAATAATATAATTAGAAGAGTAGTTAATAATCTAATAGCCGTTTCACGTAAAAAATTAGTAAGCGCTGTTTTCTTCAAACACCATCCGAAAGCTTCTAACCACATGAATAGTAGCAGAAAAAAAGTATATGGATAAACTGTATAAAAGAAAGAAGCAAACTCTGGCGACTTCCCTAGTTTTCTAATGATAAAGTCTTTTGCAAAATAACCTACTATGCATGTTGTTGTAAAGCCAATTGCACATGCAATGGCTGTGATCATGGGCAAATCGTTTTTCTCTGTACCTGTATAATCGTTATAAAATGGGAAAAATTTATAGATAACGGGTAATGAGCCAAGCGTACACAAAACAGATAGCGTTAATGAAATATCAATCATCGCCCTGGTTAATCCAATTTCTGCCTGCGTAAAAAAACGGGGGAACAGTATCAATATATTTAAAGCCCCGATGATGAAACCGAGTAGAATAAATAGGGAAGACCGAACGCTTTGCTTTTGTATGATTCCCATGAGCAGTTAAAGATGCTTTTTTTTGAGACGATTCATCAGCATTTTAAAAATAGTTGGCAACGCAATCCTGGAATTGGTATACAACACTTGTTTATTTGCAACTAACTTTTTCAAACTATCAATATACCAGTCATGGTGTTTGTCAATAATATAATTAATCAATTCCTGCCTGTGTGGAATAGTATCGTTCTTGTGCGTTGATGCTGCAGTTTGACGATAGAATAATAGTTTTTCCTGAATCACTTCCACTAGCCAACCTTGTTTAGTGATGCGGATATAGAATTCCCAATCTTCATATCCCATTTTCATTTGCTCATCATATCCACCCACTTCGTCCCAACAAGACTTTCGAACAATGGCACATGCTGGACATTCACTTGAAAATAAAAAATTAAAAGCATTCCCTCCTCTTGGACGCGCTACTTGTTTAAAGTCGCCAAACAATTGAATATGACTAGTAACCACAGCTACTTCTTTTTTAGCTTCTAATATTTTAATGGCTTTCTCAAAAAAACTGGGATCGAAATAATCATCTGCATCTAAAGCTGCAATAATACTTCCCTTTGCATGTTTCACTCCATAATTTCTTGCAGATGACATTCTGCCATTTTCCTTGTGTAAAACAGTAATGCCTTTGTTAGAAAGTTGATCTAAAACATCGAGAGTTACTGAATCTGTGGATCCATCATTCACTACAATGATCTCGAAATTTGTGTAACTCTGTTCATTTAATTTGCTGATTGTTTCAGGCAAATAAGCGCCATCATTATAGCAAGGAATTACAACAGATATGAATGGTTTTAGAGACATGCTTTATTTTTTGTAGCAGAAAATATTTAATTGAACATCAAACTGTGTATTAGTTTGTTTCTCAATAAAAGGATGCGTTAATGAATCAGCGGCATTTCTGATATATACTTGAAACCCTTGTTTGTCAACGATCTCCATTAATTCAGTTAAATGATTTGTGTCTGTTGTTTTGCCATGATATTCCAAAAAGAAATTCTTCACACGATACAATTCATCGGCACAATCGGTAATCACTTTATATTCTCCCCCTTCGATATCCATCTTTAAAAAGTCGATGGTTTCAAATGAACAAAGCAGGGTTTTCAAGCGGAGGCAGGGTACAGAATTAGTAGAGTCGTTTGCATTGTTCTCATCAATTCTACTCGCCTCAGAACCATTGCCAGAAAAATTGATGAATCCATCAGTGATCCAGACTGCGGCAGGCGCTGCTTTCACATCCTGTAAATTGTTGGACTGTATATTTTTTGATAATAATTCAAAGTTGGCAGCATCTGGTTCAAATGCCCAAATTTTTGCATTTGGATAAATGGTCTTGAAATACAAAACACTTAACCCGATATTGGAACCGCAATCGATAATGATGGGAGCATCTGTATTGGATTCAAATTGATACATTTCTTTACAAAACAATTCCCGGTAGGTATGCAAAACCTCATAAGGCCTTTTATAATGAATAACACCAATAGTGAGTTTTTTTTCCTTTTCGTTTTGGTCATCTTCGTGCTTTAGAATCTTTTCTAAGATCCAGCTGATATCTTTAAATCTAGTAGTATCCACCTTTGGATTGAATTTACCAATGATGCCTTTAACTATATTTGCTATCAAATTGCTCATGTTTTAATCAAATTATGTCAGATCCTCTTATCAGTATTTGCATTCCGGCTTACCTGAAACCCGACTATGTAGTTAGGTTATTGAAATCCGTTTTGCTGCAAACCTACAAAAGGGTGGAAGTGGTTATTTCAGACGACAGCCCTGATGATACTGTAAAAATAGCTATTGAGCCCTATAAATCAGAATTAAGCATCGTTTATATACAAAATAGACCTGCATTAAAAAGTCCGGCTAATTGGAACAATGCCATTCGGGAGGCAAAAGGCGACTTTTTTATTTTGTTACACCAAGACGATTGGTTGTTCGACGCAGAAGCCCTGAATAAATATTTAAAGGCATTTAACGATAACCCTAAAGCAGGGTTTGTTTTCTGTAAAAACATAGCAGTTACAGAAGAAGGCAAAGAAATTGTTTTGCAACATATTCCTGGTTTATTACACAGGCTTACTAAAACTCCTTTACACTTGGTATTAGCTCAAGTAATTGGTCCCCCAAGTAATACCATGTTGCGCACCAGCATAAGAGATAAAGTGCAATACGATGAAGATTTTATCTGGTTAGTAGATGTTGATTATTATGTTCGGGTTTTGCAAGCTGGATTCGATTATGTTTATCTTGATGAGCACCTAGTTAGCATTGGTTTACATGAAGATCAGACCACTGTTTTTTGTAGGAATAATTCCGAGATCATTTTAAAAGAGAATATTTTGTTCGCTTATAAAATTGGGGAAGCTGCATTTAAAGACCTAAAGATTTATGATTATTACTGGCGGCTATTAAGAAATGATGGCGTGAGATCAATAGATCAAATAATTGCTTCAGGAGTTATTGCTGAAAAAATATTGCCCCTATTTTCTCATATGTTGAATCTGCAAAATAAATTACCAAGGCGGATTTTAAAATTTGGGGCTAGTTCCAAAATTTTAATGTGCCTGAATTATTTAACAAGACCAGAAAAAATTCAGTAAGCCCAATGAAGTTATCCATTATCATTGTCAATTATCGCTCTGCTGCTTATATACTTAATTGTATCAGATCAGCTGTTCAGTTCGATTCTGCCAATAATTTTGAATGGATAGTTGTGGACAATGATTCTAAAGACGATAGCAAAGATCAGATCTGCTCCCAATTTCCTTTTGTGAAATGGATTGATATGGGCAGTAATGCAGGTTTTGCAAGGGCTAATAATGAAGGCATGCGTCAGTCAACTGGAGATGTTTATTTATTACTGAATCCAGATACACTGATGCTCAATAATGCCATTGAAAATTCTTTCCAAAAGTTTATAGCAAGTAACAATATTGCTTGTGGGGTTCAACTATTATATGAAGATTATTCTATACAGATTTCGGGAAGTTATTTCATGAAAGGCGGCATTAATCATTTATTACCTATACCATATTGGGGTAACTTTTTAAAAATCATTGCAAAAGTTTTGAATACCCAAAAGCCAGGAGTGGAAGAGGTTTCAGAAGAAGTTAAAGTTGATTGGATCAGCGGTGCCTACTTGATGGTAAAAAAAGTATCTGTGCAAAAAGCAGGAATGATGGACGAAGACTTTTTTTTGTATGGGGAAGAAGTGGAATGGTGCAGCCGCCTCGGGAAGCTTGGTAATCTGGTCTTATACGGGAATATTCAGATCATTCATTTATTAGGTGAATCCATCAAAGAATCAACCGGTACTGATGATAAAACTTATGCAAATTTATTCGATAAAAAAGGACTGCAGTTAATAGTGTCTAATCATGTACGAATCAGGAAACAATATGGAGTAGGATGGTTTTTGTTTCAATTGTTGAATTATAGTTTTGGTGTGATTGTTTTTTTCTTAGGAAGTTTGATCGATCATTTGATTCACTTCAGAAACCCGTTCACTGATTGGAGGAAAGTTATTGGAATGGCAAAAAATGTGGCCATTGTTTGGGGACTTTCGGCTACAATTATCCGAAATAAGCCTCATTTCTATAAGATGCTCTAATAAACATTCTTATCCATTAATCCTTTTAAAGTATCTATTCTAAATTGTATGATCGGCCAGAATTGAGCGGGATGGCCTTGTAATAAATACTTGAAACCAAGTATGATGGAGGCCCCTAACTTTATTAGGTATTCGATTATTTTTTTGAAGTATGCTGATTTTGAAATTTTGAGCATTCTAATTTTTTCGCCACGTCCCATGCCACTCGCTACCCGATACATATATTCTTTGGTGAGTTTTGAAGTTTCCACCACGTGTAGCACTTTTATTGCTGGATCATAGTAGATGACTCTGCCAAGATCTTTTAATCTAAAAAAGAAATCCTTTCCTTCACCTCCTATGCGCATAGTGCCCACAACTCCAGGAAGATCAACATTGAAGCCATTGATGGCGTCAAAATCGATCTTGCGAATAATCATATTTGATTCAAGTGGATATTTATTGGCAGTAAAGACAGCTACTGTTGAACTATAATCAAAATTCCCTACCATGGACGAAACATAATAGCTCATCCAAATTGGTTCTGCCGGTATATATTTTGGTATAATGCGGCCACCTAATCCACCCGCATCCGGATGTTCTTCAAAAAAACGAATGATCCTTTCTAAATAATCAGGTTCTGCAATTGCATCATCATCCATGAAGCAAAGCAAACTTCCTTTAGCAAGAGCAGCACCCGTGTTTCTCGCAAAGGAAGCACCCTGTTTCATTTCAGTATAAAATGCGTAGTGTGCATCTGCGTGAGCAGCAATCCAATCTTCACATACCTGAACCGTATTGTCGCTTGAATTGTTATTCACAATAATTATTTCATATTGCTGCTTGTCAATTGTTTGATGGTACAAACTATCCATGGCATCCTGAATGTAGGCGGCTCTGTTGTAAGTACAGATCACTACAGATATTTTGATTTTATCCATCATAATTTCTGTAAAGATAAAAGGGCTTTTTGTATTATTTGTTCCCAATTAAAAGCGTCATAAAATGCTTTTGGGGTATCTTCTTTGGAAGCGTTTGGTTTATGGCACATCGCATCAACAAAAGCATCCCAATTGTAATCCTCAATTAATACAATTTTCTTATCAGAATAAATTTCATCAATTGCCAGGGTGCTGGATTCAACTGATATGATGTCGATATTATTTGCCAAAGCTTCTACTATCTTCGTTTTGAGACCACTACCCAATGTAACCGGACTGATAAAGCAATCACAACCTTTATAATAGGTTGCAATATCTGAAACAAAACCTTCAAAAATAATTTCAGGATATTGTTCTAATTCATCCTGCCATTCATCTGTAATCCTATTGCCACAAATAATGATCCTAAATCCAAAATGTTTTTTTGCAAGCCTCGGTAATAATTCATGAACAATTATTCTAAGCGCATCTGTATTTGGAATATAATCTAATGTGCCATTAAACAAAAACAGTTTAGTGCTTTCGTTTAATTCATTTTTTTCTATAATCGTTTTTCTACAAATAACTCTTTCAAGATTATTCGGAATTTCATTGTTTTCAATGCCATAAAAAAGAGTACTACATTTTGCTTCATCGATTTTCCATTCATTTATTGCAAAATGATAGTCAGTACTGGCTGTAAACCAAAGCTGATCAGCTTTTTGGCAGATCCACTTTTCGTAAAAAAGATAGATTCGCCACCAAGGCTTTTGCATATCGCGGAACCGATGCCCCTCGATATTATGCATTCTTATGATCATTTTTTTCTTTGAAAAAAAACGTAAGATGATTCCTAAAAAACCAAAATAAGAATGTTCAATGATGATAAAATCGACTTTGTTTTTTTTGATCAGCTTTAGTAAGCGAAAAATATAGATCAGATTAAAATCGCCACCCCAATGATTAAATAGAAAAGGTTCTACCCGATAATTTGTTTTTGTATTGGGTGTATTATCCTTTGAAACGGCTAATAAAATGTTTGCAAAAGGCGACAAATGTTCATAAAAATCCACCACACATTTTTGACCACCCATCAAGGGTGGAAAAACGCGATAGGAGACCAGGCTAAGAACAGATGGCCTATTCATTATACTTTTCCTTCAGTTGTTTTTCCTTTTTTAAATGAGCTGGCAACTGCGGCAATTAATAAAATCCAGATCAAAGCGGATGAAACAGTGGCAGCTTTTTTACTTTCATAATAGGATGCAGGCTTAAATTCAAATCGAATCAGGTGTTTACCAGAAGGAATTGCAAGACCTCTCAAAACATAGTTCGTTTGAATGATGGTAGCTTCCTTATCATCGATATACGCTTTCCAGCCCCTGTTATAATATACTTCACTAAATACCGCGAATTGATTGGATTGGGATGATGATTCGTATTGAATTAAATCATTATCATTTTTTATTAATCGTATACTCGCGGTAGAATCTGCAATAGGTTCAAAAGCAATATCTTTTTTAGATCCAGCTTCAATAATCGCAGTGTCTTTTGGATTAAATTGATCCATCGCTTTCATTACGCCAATGGGTTCATTTACATAACTCAAATGTTTTACAAACCAAACATTTCCTAGTGCAGCCGGATTCAATTGCAATGCTAACTGTCCATTCTGTGGATCCTGAACAATCACATATTTCATGTTCAACATATCTAACACCGATTTGTTAATTGGTGTTTTCTTCAATTGAAAATTTAAAAGGTCTTCATAAATACTCAATTTTACCGGGCTATATCCACCAACATCTCTATGGTGATAAGCAGTAGTGGCATCATTAAAATAGCTGCCAACAGTAGTGTTGAGTACTCTTGGGTTGGTACTATCTTTCATGATAGCCAGATCAACAGGAGATGATTTGTAAACTGCTTCATTTGCAGCTTCAGCCTCCTGAAAACTATTATCATTCAAATATCTTTTGCCAATAGAAATCAAATCAATTGAACTAATTAAAACAAGTCCAGCTAATACATACGACTGTTTGATTTTATTTTGAGCATAAAGCCAAACCAAAGTCAATGCACCTATTACCAAAACAAGGCTTCTAATGAGATCCTTTCCGAATAAGGCTTTGCGGTCTTCTTTTAATGCGTTGAAGAACGCATTAACTTCTTCCTGATTCCCTTTAAATATTTGACCTAAATATCCTTTTAAGTTTGTGTCACCTGCACTGGTATAGCTAAAACTTATGTAGAAAAATGCGAGTAATGCAAATACACCACCCGTAATATAGGCTGCCAATTTAATTTTTTCAATTGCAGCTTTTTTATCAGTATCAACAAACAAAAATTGTTGTAAAGCCAAAATTGCCACAAAAGGAAATAATAATTGAGGAAGTATTAAAATAATACTTGGTGCTCTGAATTTATTGTAAAGCGGCACATTATTAAAAAAGAATTCATTGAATCCCGCAAAATTGCTGCCCCAGCTAAGTAAAATCGACAAAATACAAACTGCTAAAATCCACCAGCGGTGCCAGGTCTTTAAGTATACCATTCCGAAAATGAATAAGAAACAAATCACGGCTCCAAAATATACTGGGCCCGAAGTCATTGGCTGAGGTCCCCAATAAGTGCTGATGGAAGCAGTAAACTGACTTACCTGTTCTTCTGGTATTCCTTTTTCTAAAGCCAATTTTCCAAAGTTCGATTCACTGTTCAATTCTCCACCACTGCTACCGCCATAAATACCTGGAACGATAAAGCTGAACGTTTCTGCTGGGCCGTAACTGCCATAGTAGAATGCATATTGTGTATTGAGCCCTGTTGTTTTTTGAGATTTATTTGATTTAATCGCAGTAGTGTCTAAACTACTACCACCACGCATGGTTGCCTTTGAAAAATCACTGGTGGTAGCAAGACCCACTAAATTTGATCCTGCACCAATTGCCCCACCTACTATAGCAAGTGAGAATGCTATGAATAGATGTTTGAAATCTTTATCCTTGATCCATTGAATGGCAAATGCGATTGACATAAAGCCAGCTAAGAAGAGAAAATAGTAAGTTACCTGCAAATGATTCATTCCAATCAGCAAGCCACTAAAGAGGGCGGTAAGAGCTACTCCCCACAAATATTTTCGTTGATAGATCAGCCAAAGTGCACCCATTACTGCAGGTAGATATCCCATGGCTAGTAATTTGGTCTCATGTCCTGCAATGATTACCACAGGGCTATAAGTAGCAAATGCATATGCCACACCGCCCATGATACCGAGCCAGTAATTTGAACCTACTACTTGTGATAAGAAATAAAAACTGATACATAATAGAAAGAAAAAGCCAATGGGTTTGGGCAGACCTAACATAAATACAGAATGCAAGAATCCAACAGATGCTGGGTTACTCGATTCCATGGCTATTTGAAAAGCAGGCATGCCTCCAAATAAGTTATTATTCCAAAGCGGGAAATGCCCTGTTTTTTCTTTGTATTGGACTAAGTCTTGCGCCATACCTTTCCAGTGCATAATGTCTGTTTGCATCAAGACCTTACCTTCTAGGGCAGGTTTACAATAGATAACAGATATAACAACAAAGATGGCAACGGCAATTGCGTGGGGTAATAATGACTTCCATTGGAACTTCTTCATAATTCGATTTTATGCGATTCGCAAATTAATGCTATTTTGAACGAAAATTTTTATGCCGAAACTTTTATTTCTCAACCGGCTGGCCTTAATCTGCAATATTTTGTTCATTGTGTGTCTGGCATTGCAAAGAACAGATGATTTTATAAGCAATCAGGACATCAAGGGCTTGATCATCATACTAGGTTGGCTATTATCTTTTATATTAAGTGTTGTAGTAAACATTTTGGCGCTCATATTGTTAGTAAGAAAACGTGAAATAGGAGTTCCGAATTGGTTGGTTGTTACTAATCTGTTATTTTTTATCATTGAATTTATTCATCATTTTATATTAAGCTAATGATTCACAGAATACTTAAAGACAAACCCACTATTCTCTTTATTAGTATTGCTGCTTTTTTTGTTGCAAACGCACTAATCGCCGAATGCATCGGAGGCAAAATTTTTTCGCTCGAAAAAGTTTTTGGTATAACACCAGCAAACTTTACCATTTTTGGCCAGTCTGGTCTCTCTTTTAATCTTACTTGTGGTGTGTTACTCTGGCCATTAGAATTTATCATTACCGACATAGTAAATGAATACTATGGTCCAAAAGCGGTGCGTAGAATCAGCTTTAC
>JBAXHC010000090.1:0-12639 GCA_037139075.1 Bacteroidota bacterium | reverse complement strand
GGCATCAGGGGAATGGGGTGCTAGATTTTCTCCAAATTCATTCTTAGGATCTTTTCAACCCGATAGTGGCTATGTAAGAACAACAGTAGAATTGGGTTGGGTTGGGTTATTGCTTTTCAGTTTAATGATATTTGTGATTCTTCTGACTGGTGTTAATAATTATTTTAAAATTGTTGATCCTCAATTAAAAAGTTTTTCATTAGCAGTTGTATTGATTGTGTTTATTTGGAATGTTGGTAATTTCCCTCAACAAGCTATAGTTCAGTATCCATCAAATGTTTTATTCTTTTTGTCAACAGCTTTAATTGTTGTTATATATAGGATTGATCAGCAACAAAATCTTGCGGTCGATGAAAAATGTTAAGCAAATAAAAGGTAGAGATATTATAATTGTAGGCCAGCAGCCTTGGGATACCAGTATCGGCAGTAATTGTAAAAATATAGCCCTAGAGTGGAGTAAAAATAATCGTGTATTGTATGTGAACTCTCCTTTAGATAGAATTAGTAAATACAGATGGAAAAGTGATCCGAAAATAAAAAAGCGAATTGCAGTTATACAAGGTATTGAGACAGGATTAGAAAAAATATCAGATAATTTATGGAACTTATTTCCAGATGATATTATTGAGTCGATAAACTGGATAAAATCTCAAAGCATTTTTGAATTCTTTAATAAAAGAAATAATAAAACTTTTTCGAGATCAATTCTTAAAGCAATTAAAGAACTCAACTTTAAGAATTATATATTGTTCAATGATAACGATATGTTTCGTTCCTTTCATTTGAAATCACTTTTAAAACCGGCAATCAGTATTTATTATTCACGCGATTTTATGTTGGCGGTTGACTATTGGAAATTACATGGTATCAAGTTAGAACCTGAACTGATTTCAGATTCCGATATATGTGTAGCAAATTCAACATATCTCGCTAATTATTGCAGGCAATATAATAGCAATTCATTTTATGTGGGTCAGGGTTGCGAACTTGAAATATTTATGAATTGTGATGCGTATGCTATTCCAGATGATACAAGACCTATTAGCACACCGATAATAGGGTATGTAGGGGCTTTACAAAGTATTAGGCTTGATATAAAAATACTTCTGCATATTGCAAAGCAAAGACCAGAGTGGAATATTGTTTTAGTTGGTCCTGAGGACGATGAATTTAAATCATCATCCTTGCATCATCTTAAAAATGTATTTTTCCTTGGTTCAAAAGATCCGTCAACGCTACCTGCTTATATTAAGGCATTTGATATTTGTATTAATCCCCAAATAGTTAATCAGGTAACTATTGGGAATTATCCAAGAAAAATTGATGAATACCTAGCAGTTGGAAAGCCTGTTGTTGCCACTAAAACAGACGCCATGGACATTTTCAAGGATTATTGTTATTTGGCTGATTCAAAAGAGGATTATGTGAAAATGATTGAGGAAGCTTTAAAGAATGATAGTTTTGAATTAAAAAATAATCGACGCCATTTTGCTTCAACGCATACATGGGAGAATTGTGTGTTAGAAATAGATAAAGCTATTTCTAATTGGGAAGTTCAAAGCAACTTAAATATAAATGACTAAGGATAAAAATAAACTAATAAATTCTTTCACAATCTAGTAACCCCTAATTTGAACTCAGTTTTTCTCATATTGATTCATTCCAATTCTATTCAACTTAGAAGGCTCATTAATAGATTAAACTCAGATAATACAATCATTTTCCTGCACCTTGATCTTAAAATTGAGATCTCTTTATTTAATGAGTATCAAAATTTGCCAAATGTTTTTTTTATTAAAAACAGGGTTAAAGTAAATTGGGGATCTTATAGTATGGTGCAATGTGTTGTAAATAGCTTTAAGGAAATTATTCCCAAATTTAAGACTGACCAATACGTTTCAATAATAAGTGGGCAGGATTATCCTTTAATGACTAATAAAGAAATGAATCTCTTTTTGAGTCTGAATCAGGGAAAGGCTTTTATGGAATTTTATCCTATTTATAATGATTGGGAAGAAGCGATACCCCGACTTGAAAAATATCATCTAACTAACTATTCTTTTCCCGGAAACACTTTGTTTGAATCGATTTTGAATAGTTGTTTACCTAAAAGAAAACTTCCTAGTGAATTAACTTATGTTGGAAGGTCACAATGGTTTACAATTACAATTGAACATATTGCTTATATAGTTCACTTTTTAGAAAAGCATCCTCATATTAAACGCTTTTTTGAACTCACTTGGGGGAGTGATGAAATTGTATTTCAAACTATACTATATAGTTCAATATATAAAGGACAGATGATTAATAATAATCTAAGGTATATTGATTGGTCATTAGGCGGAGCAAGCCCTAAAATTTTAACAGTAGATGATGTTGACAAAATCAGTAATTCCGGAAAGTTTTTTGCTAGAAAATTTGATGCTAATTTTGATTCTGAAATTTTGGATTGGATTGATACTAATTTATTGACTTAACCCTTGCCATGAAAATTGTTTCCATTATAACAGTCAATTACAATTATAGTCATGTTACTGATGAATTCCTAGATGCATTTTATAAATCGAATGATTATCCTGATTTCGAAATGATAGTAGTGGATAATGCAAGTAGTGTCAATCCTATACCTGATTGGCAAATCAAATATCCTGAGGTTCAATTTTATAGGTCAGAAATAAACCTTGGTTTCGCAGGCGGGAATAATCTGGGTATTGCAAAAGCAAAAGGTGATTTGCTTTTTTTCGTTAATAATGATACTGAATTTACTCCCGGCTTGATTCATACTTTGGTGAAAGATTTTGAAACTTTCCCAAATACTGGAATGATATCTCCGAAAATCAGATACTATCAACAGCCAGATACATTGCAATATGCCGGTTATACTGAAATGAATTATTTTACAGCTAGGAATTATTGCATTGGGCAATTCGAAAAGGACCATGGACAATATGATACATTAACAGGCATAACTGGTTTTGGTCATGGTGCAGCTATGATGATTTCAAAATCAGCTATCGAAAAAGTGGGTTTGATGCATGAAAACTATTTCTTGTACTACGAAGAAATGGATTGGGGTGCTCGAATTAAAAATGCCGGTTTCCAAATCCGGGTTAATATGCAAGCATTAATATATCATAAAGAGTCTGTTTCTGTTGGGCAAAAAAGTGCTTTGAAGGAATACTTTATGAATAGAAATAGAATACTTTTCATCAGAAGAAATGCTAATTTATTTCAGGTTATTGTATTTTGGCTTCATTTTTTATTCTTGGTTACGCCAAGAAATATTTTAATTTATTTGAAAGAAGGCAATTCCAATTTAATTCTAATCCTTTTAAGAGCAATTTGGTGGAATATTACAAACAGGGTGGATAGCAAAATATTAGGATATACTTTAAAATAACTATATGCAAACAATATTCTGGATTAGTCTCTTTATTATTTTTTATACCTATGTTGGGTATGGAATAGTGCTTTTCATAATCGTAAAAATATTACGAATTTTTAGAAAGAAAAAAGGATTTGATACTAATTATAATCTCCCTTCAGTAACAATCGTAGTGGCAGCTTATAATGAAGCATATTGCATTGAAGAAAAAATAGAAAACACACTTTCTTTGGAATATCCCAAGGATAAAGTGCACTATATCTTTATTACAGATGGATCAACTGACAATACACCGGATATTATTTCAAAATATACCTCTATTCATTTAATGCATCGACCAGAAAGAACTGGAAAAATTGTTGCAGTTCATCGTGCCATGCAAGAAGTAAAAACAGAAGTAGTTGTTTTTACTGACGCAAATACTCTCTTGAATAAAAAGGCTTTGATCAATATTTGCAGACATTTTCAAGATCCTACTGTTGGTGCTGTAGCTGGTGAAAAAAGAGTTCAAATCGATGATAGTGGCGATGCAACAGCAGGGGAAGGATTTTACTGGAAATATGAGTCAAAGTTAAAAGCCTGGGATTCTGAATTGTTTTCTGTAGTTGGTGCTGCAGGTGAATTATTCAGCGTTAAGACTTCATTATATATTCCCGTGCCAGTTGATACTTTATTAGACGATTTTATGATTTCCATGTTGATTGCTCAGAAGGGTTATAGAATTGTGTATGAACCGGATGCGTATGCTACTGAAAATGCTTCTGCCAACACCAAAGAGGAGCTTAAAAGAAAAGTTCGTATTGCAGCTGGAGGTATACAATCATTTGTAAGACTTACGGCTTTACTAAATCCATTTAAACACCCTATTCTGAGTTTCCAATATTTAAGCCATCGGATACTACGCTGGACCATTACTCCCTTTTTAATGATCTTTTGTTTTTTATTAAACTGGTATATTGTAATAGCATTAAATGAGGATTACAAATTTTATATCGTTTTAGCTGGTCAAACCATTTTCTATGGTTTTGCTATTCTAGGTTGGATCATGCAATCCAGATCTATTAAGGTGAAGCTATTTTTTATACCTTATTATTTCTGCATGATGAATTACGCTGTATTTGCTGGCATTAAAAGATATCTTTTTTCAAACCAATCTGTTTTATGGGAAAAGGCAAAAAGAAAATAAGCTGAATGTGTAACATATAATATTAAAAATGACATTTTACTTTTTCTGATTCATTATTTCTTTTATGACAATTTATATTTATTGAAATATTTGTTTCGAATGCGTTTTCTAAAAGAGGTAATTTATTTTGCTTGCCAATTAAAAAATTAGAGCTTAATGAAATAAGAAAGCTGGGCCAGCTGATTGAAATAGCCGGTGATAATTCTTTGGACGTATTATAGTATGCTCCAATTTGAATTTCAGTTAGTTGGTTTAACAAGTTCTCATGTATTGGAATTCCCCAAATAAAAGCAGCATACATTTTAGTCTCATTCCTATTAATTCTGAGGTCTGAAATAATTTGGAATGAATAATTCCATTTATTGAAATATAAGCCAGTATTTACTACCCATTCTCTTGGCGTTTTTGGGATATCTATATGCTGCTTTAATGTATTTTGACAAAAATGAAAAAGAGCCGCTCCAAGGTTTAATGAAATATGATTGTCCAATTCTGTATAAAGACTTACACCCGTAGAAAAATCAAAATAGCTACTACTATTTGGTAAGAGGTATTGTGGAACAGGATTTGATGGACTAAATGGAATTGGCTTGTAATTTTTTACTGTAGGTATGATAAACGGATCAAATTGCGTTTTGAAAATACCTGTCATAAATCCCATACTTAAATAGGATAATTTTATTTCACTTAAAGATTTATGAAAATTAAGCACGGGGATAAATTGTGCCCTTTTTAAACTGTTCTCTCCTGCTTCATCATATCTTATGTTTGCCCCTGCTGTGAATCCGTCTTCAGCTTCTTTTCTTTTGAATCTTGACTCAATTTGAATTTGTAAAGATCGATAGGGTATGAGTGTCGATTTGATTTGGTGATGATAACAAAGGCTAATTTTTAAATCTTCAACTTGTATTCCCGCAAGCGCAGGATTTCTAGAGAGATTAGAAAATCGAATTTCAGTTGTTAGAGGTTCCTGTGCATATACAGAAACAAATTTCATTAAAAGTACTATTGTAAATAAAGCATTTGATTTTGGCATTGTATGATAATTCTAATGCATTAATAAAAGAGGCATTGTAAAATTATCTACCACATCAAATTGATGTATATAAAACTATTTTAGTAAAAATATAGATGCTTTTATGAAAGGACTAAAGGATTTTAGAAAGAATATCTTTTTTCATTTCCTTTACTTCAGATTTTGTAAACCCATGAGCTCGAATACGACCTTCCCCAGTTGTCTCTATAATAATTGTTGAATAACCAATCAACGGGGTTTCGATATCAACTGAAGAAATTCTACTGGTAGGTATCGTTGTTTCTTTACCATTAAAAAATCCCGGAATCTTAAAAGTAACAGCTTGTTCATCAATATGTATGACGCATGGGAAAATTTTATTTCCTTCTGAGAAGCGAGATGCACTATAGGTACTCATAAAATGATTTTGAATTGTAAAGGTATCAATTATACTTAATTCCTGATTTAATCCTTTCAAGACGAATTAGTTATACATGGTAATTTGATATTTATACTTTTGAAAAATATGAGAAAAAACTGCAAAAAATGGGTGTTTTAGCGGTAATACTTTGGGAATACTACTACAAGATGACAGGTTAGAACACATGTACATTTGATTAAACTTATTAACCTATGGATTTCTTTTCTATACCTGTGCAAACAGAAATTAAAGGCAAGAGGATCAATGGTTTATTACGGGGGAATTTTGTTTATTGGGAATTTGAAAGCTATTCAAGTTTCTTTACGCAATATTTTCCCAACCATATCTTTAGCAGCCGTACTACTTTAAAGGAAAGGTCTGAAAACCTTGATGATTTAGTAGAAGGAATACTAGCAGCAATTGATAAAAGTATTGAACCAATTCTTGCTTAATTTAAAACGTAAAGCCTAATATTTTATTTAACACAAATTCTTGGCATTTTTATTTTTTGATATGATTTGCGTGTAAATTGTAGCCACAATTACTTGCCATGATTATCCAACGCAGATTATTATTAAAACAGATGCTGTTTGTATCTGCCGCAGCAGCTTTAGCACCTTCCTGTTTATTTGATAAACAAAAAAAAGGTATTCCTCTTAAACATATTCATGTTAGTCCGGATCAGGAAGCAACTTTCGCTAGTTTATTATCAACTATTATTCCAGAAACAGAAACCCCGGGTGCCGCTAGTTTGCATGCAGACCTTTTTGCATGGAAAATGCTAGATGATTGCAGTACAAAAGCAGATCAAGACAAAATTTTGAATGGGTTGAATGAGTTGAACTTATTTTCACAAACAGAATATGGGAATTTTTTTGTTCGATGTACCAATGAACAAAAGGAAAAATTGTTGCATAAAATAGAACAACGAAAAAATATTAAAGACAACCTTTTTGAATTTTATCAAAAATCTAAAGGCTTGGCTTTACATGCTTATACCAGTTCAGAATTTTTCATGACCAAAGTGCAGGTTTATGAACAGATACCTGGTCGTTTTCATGGTTGCGTAAAAGCTTAATACAAATATTCAAACTTGAAACATTTTTATGGGAGATAATAATACCGGATCTGCAAAAAATAGAATTTTTGATGCCATCGTAATTGGCTCAGGTATGAGTGGTGGCTGGGCTGCTAAAGAGTTTACTGAAAAAGGATGGAAGACCCTTGTCTTGGAAAGGGGCAGAAATGTTGAGCATTTAAAAGATTATCCCACAACCAATATGATGCCTTGGGAATTTGACCATAGGGGGCAAATGCCGTTAGAAATAACAGAAGCCAATCCCATCATCAGTAAATGCTACGCCTTTCGTGAAGATGCTGCACATTTTTTTGTGAAAGATCAGGAACATCCATATATACAAGGCAAACCATTTGATTGGATTCGTGGATATCAGGTTGGAGGTAAATCGCTCATGTGGGCTAGACAAACTCAAAGATGGAGCGACTTTGATTTCAGTGGTCCAGCTCGTGATGGATTTGCAGTTGATTGGCCAATCAGATATAAAGACATAGCACCCTGGTATAGTTATGTAGAAAAATTTGTTGGGATCTCTGGAAATAAAGATGGTCTGGCAAATCTTCCAGACGGAGAGTTTCTCCCAGCTTTAGAACTTACTTGTGTAGATCATTACTTTAAAGAAATACTGCAGAAAAACTATGCGGGGCGCCATCTGATTTATGGCAGATGTGCCCATATCACTAAGCCTAATCCAATTCATTTAGAACAGGGTAGAGCACAATGTCAAAATAGAAATCTTTGTCAGAGAGGTTGTCCGTTTGGAGGTTATTTTAGTAGTAATTCTTCCACTATGCCATGGGCTGCTAAGACTGGCAATTTAACCCTGCGTCCTTTTTCAGTAGTTCATTCCATTATTTATGATGAACAGAAAGGAATGGCTACAGGTGTTAGAGTGGTTGATGCACAGACAAAAGAAATGGTTGAATATTATGCAAAAGTAATTTTTGTGAATGCAGGAGCTATCAATACCAATCTTCTTTTATTAAATTCAACATCGCATCGCTTCCCAAATGGATTAGGAAACGATAATGGGTTATTGGGAAAATTTGTTGCTTTCCATAATTATCGTGCCCGAATCAATGCAGAGTATGAGGGCTTTATGGATTCTACGACAGATGGCCGATCTCCTACAAGTGCTTATCTTCCAAGGTTTAGAAATGTAGAGAAACAAGAGACCGATTTTTTAAGGGGATATGCTGCTGGGTTTTCATCCGGACGATATATTAAAAGAAATACCGAAGGCTTTGGAAAAGAATTAAAAGATCAGTTAGCTAAAAAGGAATTGGGACCTTGGTATGTGGGCTCACATATGATGGGCGAAACAATACCAAAAGAAAGCAATCATGTAAGTTTAGATCCCACTTTAAAAGATGCTTGGGGTATGCCTCAGTTGAATATTCAGGTAGCATATGATGATAATGATGAGAAAATGGTGAAAGACTTTATAGAGCAGATGACTGAAATGTATACAAAAGCAGGATTTAAAAATATCAGCACCACTGATTCAAAAGCAGCTCCTGGTTTGGATATTCATGAAATGGGAGGTGTGCGCATGGGTAAAGACCCCAAAACATCCTTATTAAATGAGTTTAATCAATTACACCATTGCAAAAATGTATATGTAACAGATGGAGCTTGTATGACTTCAACCTCAACTCAAAATCCATCACTTACCTATATGGCAATCACAGCAAGAGCAGTAGATCATGCTGTAAATGAAGCGAAAAAAGGATCTAAACTTATTTGATAGGTAATTTTTAGAAGCTTTAGGATCTATTTGTGTTTTTCTTATTAGATTGCGGGCTGAAAGACATTTAAAATCTATCCAGTTTTATGACAATTGAGCAATTTAAGTTATTGACGTTAGAAGAGAAATTATCAGAATTGAAGTATCATGGTGAATTATTGGGCTCTTACGAACGCAATGGAGAACCTAATACTCCAAAGATTCCAGGAGACATTTTTGCATTATACGAATTTTGGGCTTATTTGAGTGATGACGAACAAACAGTCATCCCTACCAGAAGAAACCCATTGGTTGTTGAATAGGTAATTTAAAAAATTGGTAGAAAAAATTGTTAGATGTAGAACCCATAAACTTGGTATTTATTTCTATTAATACGGTATTGAAATGCCTCCGATTTTTCGGGGGTATTTTTATTTACGATTCCACTTTGTTTAACAAATTGCATTTCGAGAAATAGTTAATTTAGCGTTGATGAGAAAAATAAAATTGAATTGTGTAGCATTATTGTTCCTGACTTTTATGATAGGAAAAGTACAAGCGCAGGTATATGACTCGGTTTTGAATATATATGATGAACAATTTCCTAAAGAAAAGATTCATATTCATTTTGATAGAACCATCTATAATACGGGGGAGACTATTTTTTATAAACTCTATGTATTATCTGGAATGGAGTTTACTTCACTGAGTAAAAATGTATATGTAGTTTGGTATGATACCAGTGGTAATTATATAAAGCAAACAGTAGCACCATTATTTCAATCCTCTGCTAAAGGAAGTTACGAAGTCCCCTTAAATTATAAAGGCGACTTTTTACATATCAAGGCATTTACAAGATGGATGTTGAATGATGATAGTGTTTTTCTTTATGAAAAAAATATTCCAATCAATACTGGGTCACTTGCAAAATCTAAAATTAATACCACTCCAAAAACCAGGGTAGAAGTTTTTCCGGAAGGAGGCGTTTTAGTGAATGGTTTAAATAGCAAAATTGCATTCAAAGCAACAAACGGTTCTGGTATGCCAGTTTTTGTGAAAGGGTTTTTATTAAATGATAAAAACAAAATTCTGGATACCCTGAAAGTGGCTCATGATGGGATGGGTACATTTCAGTTAAAACCAACAGATGGGGAAAGCTATCAATTAAGTTGGACAGATGAAAATGCACAAAAAGGGATCACTCCAATTGTGGCTGCAAAAAATGAAGGTGTGATACTAAAGCTTAGTATGGATAATGAAAAAGCCTATGCACAGGTTGAAAGAACTTTAGATGTGCCTCAGAATTATAAACAAATGAAACTATTGGTTCATCAGAACCAACATTTAATATATACAGTCGATTTTAAAGGAGAAGAACGGCAGGTTCAGAGAGCAGGCTTGCCTATTGATGAAATGCCTACAGGTATTCTACAATTTTCTTTGTTTACAAAGGATTGGTTGCCTTTAGCAGAAAGAATAGTTTTTGTAAATAATAGGTTACATGAGTTCAATGCTAAGGTAACAGAGCCATTGACTAATTTAAGCAAGAGAGGTAAAAATGTAATTGAAGTGATGGTTTCTGATACATCAGCTTCAAACATGTCAGTCTCAATTACAGATGCTTCCATTGTGATGCCCGAGCAACAAACTATTTATTCTGATTTTTTGTTAAGCAATGATATAAGAGGTAAGGTATTTAATCCAGCTTATTATTTTTCAAGTGATGCTGATAGTGTTGCCGCACATTTGGATTTAGTGATGCTTACAAATGGATGGAGAAAGTTCGACTGGGACAAAATTAAAGCAGGAATAGTTCCGGTACTTAAGTTTCCTCGTGAAACAGATTTCATGAAAATTACAGGAAAAGTTTTTGGAAGTTCAGCCACAAAACTAAGTAGCGACTTAATGCTGAACTTAATAATTTCAGGAAAAGACAGTAGTAAGAAGTTTGTATTTATGCCAGTATTAAAAGATGGAACATTTGAAGATAAAACCATTTTCTATTATGATACATCTCGAATTTTCTATGGATTCAATGGTAATAATAAACTTACGGATATAACACAGGTACATTTTGAAAATGGGTTATTCAAACAAGACTTTAGGAAAATTAATTTAGGTAGCCTTGGTAATCAAAATAATTGGAGCGATAGTATGGCTCGTGCTAAACTAAATTTTTATTTATTAGAACAAGAGAAGTTGAGAAAGCAAATGGCTTCTGCTACTTTACAGGAGGTAATAGTTAAATCAAGATCGAAGTCGCCTTTGCAAATCTTAGATGAAAAATATGCTACAGGTATGTTCTCCGGTTTTGATGGTAGTTCTTTCGATCTAACCAATGATCCAAGCGCTGCTGGAGGAATCAATATTTTAGCCTACTTGCAGGGTAAAGTAGCAGGTTTGCAGATTTCTGTTTCTGGTGCCCAGGCTTCCGCTACCTGGAGAGGTTCAAATACTGATTTCTTTTTAAATGAAATTACTACTCCACTTGATATGATTTTGTCGCTTCCTATTTCAGATATTGCCTATGTGAAAGCAATTAGGCCTCCTTTCTTTGGTTCAATAGGTGGAGGTAGTGGTGGTGCAATAGCTATTTATACAAAGAAAGGAAAGAATAGTAAAGGTGGTTCTGAAAATAGTAAGGGAATGGAGAATGCCGTACTCGGCGGTTATTCAGTGTTCAAAGAATTTTATAACCCTAATTATGAAAATCCAACAGGTAATTTCGACGCAGATAATAGAACTACCATCTACTGGAATCCTTTCGTATTGACAAATAAAAGGAGTCCAAGAGTTAAGATTGAATTTTATAACAACGACTCAAGTAAAAAATTACAAATTGTATTAGAGGGGATTAATTCAAATGGCAAATTAGCAAGAGTTGTTCATTATATTGAATAAAATGGGGAAATCAATTTGAAGGGGTTGTGTATCGTTAGATTATTTTTCAACTTATGAGTTTAAGAATCTAATATATTAAAAATGACAGAGCAAGAAATAGCTAAACATTTTGACAGAATAAAAGCTGAAAAATATATTGGGAAAGACCCAGAAGTAATGAAGCAGTTTATTATTTTAATTAAGAAAGAAATAGGAAAGTCTATTTCCAATTTAGAGGAAGCTATTAATCTTAAAGACATAAATGAGTTAAAAAGAATTGGGCATCGATTAAAGGGTGCAACACTTACAGCAGGGATGCAAATTCTAAGCGAATTTGCATCCCAATTTTCTGAAATGACTTCATTTAATCAAAACGATGCGGAAGAGAATTTAAATAATTTAAAAAATGAAGCTGAATTGGTCATGATAATAATGAACCGTGAAAATGCTTAAAAAAATAGTCGATAATTAAATTGTTCTAAAGTTTTATCAATCTTATATAATCAAGCATAGCCTGATTTATTTCCTGATTCATGTTGTCGTTATAATCCTCCAATTTTAATTCAATTTGATAATTTCCTTTTTTTAAAGAGGATTGAACCTTATTGCTAAAGCCCCAATTGCTCCATTCTTTTGTTCCTCTTTGTGGAAGAATAATCGTGCCTTTCATTTGATTATTTATAAGCAGCGTTCTAATAGCACATTTGTTTTCTGTATTTGTTGGTCCATTACCATTTGCATACCTGAAATCTATCGCATATAAGCCATCCTCTTTTATTTCAACCTGGAATGAAATTGAAGGATTAATTGTTTTGCTGGTTTCCACAAATCCTTTGCCATTGAATCCTTGATAATTTAAATTTGAAATAGGATTTGAATTTTCGGCATCTAACGTTAATGTAGTTTGAGTATCATAATAGGCTAGGGGCTCGCTAGCAAAAGAAGGTA
>JBAXHC010000089.1:0-13004 GCA_037139075.1 Bacteroidota bacterium | reverse complement strand
TTAACAGCATTTACATTTTATTTCTTATCCAAAACTGAAGCCTAGGGTTAACAGCATTTACATTTTTATTTCTTATTCAAAACTGAAGCCTTGGATTAATAGTTTCTATTCTTTGTTTTTAATCCCTATCACCGGAACTTGTTTTTCATTGATCAACTTATTGTAGGATTTCAAATCAGTATCTAAGATCTTTTTCAATTTTGCTAATTGCACATCTGCCTGAGCTCCAAGATCTGCAAGGGTTTCACGGGCTTGTTTGCTTGGTGGGTTTTGACCACTTGCTGCAACTCCATATAAACCAGCCAACTTATCATTGATGCGTATCGGGAAATTCAATACGTCCTGAAAGCTTTTAGATTTAGTTTGGTACAAAGCTTCTTCAATAGCAGTCAATTGTTTACTAATACTATCTCCCTGTGTTTTCAAATCTTTATGGGTAGCTGAATCTAGTTTGGCAGTAAAATCTGTGATTTGAGTTCTTACTGAACGAATGTTTTTTATGCCGTTCTGTACATCACTAAATTTATCACGAATCTCTAATAAGAATCCAACCTGTGCATCATAATCAGTTTCCGTCATTTTATAATTCGGATCAGCTTTAATTACAAATGGCACATCTACAGAATCTTTACCATAGCGGAATCTTGCATTGTATTTTCCAGGTGCTGCTTTTACAGAACCAATACTACCATTCCATAAAATCATACCATCTGCTTTTTCAGCAGGCGGATAATTCATATCCCAAACAAACTGATTCATGCCAGCTGAAAACTCTAATTTGTCTGTGGTTTCCTTTGCTTTTTTGCTAAAGGTTTTTATGGTCTTATTTTGTTTATCGAAAATACTAATCGATACTTTTGAAGAATCATTCGCATCTTTCAGGAAATAATTGAATACTGCACCAGAAGCTGGATTCTCACCCATATTTGGCAAAGCCATTCCAGCACCACGCTGTCTTCTTCCCCCACCGCCTTCGGTACGATAAGCATCATTAACTGCAAACACATGTAAGTTTTTATTAGTGATATCATCCGCCTTCTGTTGTAGCAAACTCAAATCATCAATCGCCCAAAATGCACGGCCCTGTGTAGCCACTATTAAATCATTGTCTTTAATTGTCATGTCAGTAATTGGCACAACAGGTAAATTCAACTGAAACTTTTTCCAATTGGCACCAGCATCATAACTGATATACATACCATATTCTGTTCCTGCATATAATAAACCCGGGCGTTTATGATCTGCTCTTAATGCACGTGTAAAATGCATTTTATTAATCCCGTTAGTAATAGTCTGCCAGGTCTTTCCATAATCTTCAGTCTTATACATGTAAGGAGTAAAGTCGTCCGACTTATACTTTGTTCCCACCACATAAGCAGTACCTTTTTTAAACGGATCTGTTTCAATGCAATTCCACATCATCCATTTACCAGCAGCAGGTGGTGTTACATTCTCCCAATTTTTTCCTGCATCCTTACTCATACTCAGCACACCATCATCACTACCAATCCACAATAAATCTTTTTCTAAACCAGATTCTGTACCTGTGAAAATGGTACAATAATATTCAACAGAAGTATTGTCTTTTGTAATCGGGCCACCACTGGAAATTTGTTTTGCTTTATCATTTGTAGTTAAATCCGGACTAATCGTTTCCCAGCTTTGTCCTTCGTTTTCTGTTACGAATAAATGGTTGCCACCTGCATATAAACGCTTTGGATTATGCGGAGAAAAGAAGAAAGGGAAATTCCATTGGAAACGATATTTCTGTACATCAGCACCAGCACCCATTGGATTATCGGGCCATACATTGATAGCTCTGTTCTCTCCTGTTTTATGGTCTAAGCGAGAAAGATAACCACCATAGTTTCCTCCATACACTACATCAGGGTTTAATGGGTCAGCCACAACATAACCACTCTCTGCACCCGCAGTACTTTCCCAGTCTCTTTCAGAAATTCCTGCACCACTTGTTCTACTCTTAATTCGAATTGTACTATTATCCTGCTGAGCACCCAAAATATGATAAGGGAAAGCATTATCAGTTGTAACACGATAGATCTGTGCAGTTGGTTGGTTCATTAAACTGCTCCAGTTATTGGCAGCGTCATAACTGATCTGTGCACCACCATCATCAGCCACAATCATTCTGTTTCCATCTTCTGGATCGATCCATAAATCATGGTGATCGCCATGTGGTGTATTTACTGAAGTAAAAGTTTTACCTCCATCTCTACTGCGCATGAATTCAACATTCGGACAATAGACCAGATTTTCATTTTTAGGATCTACATAAACTTTAGAATAATACCAGGCACGCTGACGAATATTATTATCACTGCATTGCAATGTCCAGGTTTCACCGCCATCATTACTTACAAATAATCCGCCATTTGCATTTTCAACTAAAGCGAAAATTTTATCGGTATTTGATGGAGCAATTGCTACACCTACTATACCCCAAATACCTTTAGGGAATCCTTTATTGGTAGAAATATTTTTCCATGTTTCCCCACCATCGATCGATTTATAAATTCCAGATCCATCTCCACCACTTTCCATACTATAGGGAGTTCTGATCACATGCCACATACCTGCATACATTACAGATGGATTACCAGGTTCACTCACCAAATCAGAGCAACCAGTTAAACTATTTGCAAACAAAGTACGCTTCCATGTTTTTCCGCCATCTGTAGTTTTATATACTCCACGCTCATCGTTTGGTCCGAATAAATGTCCCATCACACCTACTACAACAGTGTTAGGATCCTTTGGATCAATAATGATACGAGTGATGTGCCTACCTTCTTTTAAACCCAAATTATTCCAGGTTCTGCCACCATCATTAGAACGCCACATACCGCCCAAGCCCTCGGCCACATTGCCTCGCATGGTATTTTCGCCCTCACCTACATAAATGATCGATTCATCACTTTGGGCTACTGCCACAGAACCAATGGTTCCTCCAAAATATTTATCTGTAATATTTTTCCAGTTACTTCCGCCATCGGTAGTTTTCCAAACACCACCACCAGTACTTCCAAAATAGAAATTCATTTTATTTTTATAACTACCAGTAACAGCACCACTCCGGCCACCTCTAAAAGGCCCTATTGAACGGTATTTTACTTTTGAAAACAAAATAGAATCGGTATTCGATTCTACAGCAGGTGCAGTAGTTGCTTTTACATTTTTCTTCTGCGCAATAGCAGAAAAAAATAACATACTTGCAGTTGCTAGCAGGAGGGTGTATTTTCTCATTTTTTTAGAATTGGGCTATTAAGTTAGTACACTAAATTTAATTTGAAGTTTGCAAATGATAAATGGTTTACCATTTGATTATAATTTTTGTTGTCTTCCCGTTGAAACCTACTGGTAGCAATAATTCATGCTGCTTGCCTAAATTCCAAATAGCTTGCTCGCCCGTGCTAATTCCCCTTGTATCTGTAGCGTCAAGGATTGTAACAGATTGATCATTAATGGTAATATTTAGGGGCTTTTGATCAACACCGGGTATTTGAAAGCCGATCTTTTCTTTTGAAGGTTTCCCAAGATATTTGCCACCATTTGATGCAATGGTAATTTCCAATGAACGGGCAGTTCTTCCTTTTGTTTTGAAATCTATTAACTCATATTGATGACTACTAATTGCATTTTTCGAAACCCCATCATCCAAATACAATTGATAACTACTAGCGTTTTCAGAAGGAACATATAAAACTGAAATAATCCCATCTTTCTGTTCCACTGTATTCTTTACGCGATATGAATATTGCGGAATAAAACTGCCTGCTTTCACTAATACAGGATACTTAAAATCTTCTGTACTGAAATTAATAATTTGCTTACCCGCATAAAATTGATGTGTATTAAAATCATACCATTTCCCTTCAGGCAAATAAACTTCTTTAAACTTCTGTCCTTTTACTATTACTGGTGCAATCATAAAAGCATCGCCCCACATAAATTGATCTCCTATTTTAACCGCCGAACTATCATTTTGATATTGGTAATACAATGGTTTAATTAAAGGTTCGCCAAATGCAGCTTGTCGATAAGCCAATGTATAATTATAAGGCACTAATTGGTATCGTTGGTCTACTATTTTTTTAACATACTCTAAAACGGACTTATCTGCCAATGCAGGCTCACTCGGATAACTAAAAGCTTTCGGGTCAACTTCATACAAAGCAGTTCCATGTGGACGAAAGATGGGGGTAAATAAAGAAAATTGCAACCATCTCAAATACAGTTCCGCATCCCCTTCGCCCATTGCAAAACCACCTGCGTCGCTATGTATATATGGAATACCACTCATACTCATACCAAGAACATTTGGCAATTGCGCACGCAAGCCGCTCCAGCTTCTACTGATATCGCCTGTCCATGGGAAAATACTATAACGCTGACTTCCTGAAAATCCAGAACGATTCAAATGAAACAACCTCGTGTTAGGAAACTCTTTCGCGTAATTGTCGAACAACATTTTATTCCAATAATGTCCGTACAAATTATGCACTTCATCTGCTTGCATCATTCTATTCACACCAAGGTCTTTTAAATTATGCAACATATCAGAAGGATGTTTTTCGGGCTCACCCAAATCAGTCCACCAACCAGCCACACCATTGGCAATTTGTTTTTTATAATGGTAGTTCCATAACCAATTACCAGCATCCTTTCTAAAAATATCTAACAGTCCTCCCTTCCCAAAATAAAAGTCTTGCAGCTGATATGCCTTACCCACACTGTCTTTTGCGAGATATTGTTCTGCAAAAGGATAAGACTTAGTTTCTTTCAAGAAAAATGGTTCTGTTATTAAGATGGAATTCAGATTGTCTTTTTTCAAATCTGCAATCATCTGTTTGGGATTTGGCCATTTAGTTTTATTCACCCAATCAATATTTCCTAATGTGTTTTTAATGCTATCACCAAACCAGAACAAATCGAAAATCACTGCGTCAAATGGAATTTTTTCTGCCCGCATGTTGGCTGCAATTTCTTTGGTTTGCTTTTCGCTGGTGTAACCAAATCTGCTCATGAAATTTCCCATGGCCCATTTAGGAGGCATAGGTTGAAAGCCAGTTAACTTTTGATAAGAAGTTAAAATCTCTTGATAGGTTTCTCCAAAAATTACGTACACATTTATTTCGCCGCTCAAAAATCCAACTTCAAAAACAGAAGGATTTGATTTGCCAATATCCGCATAGCCTTTTGAGCCGTTGTCGAAAAATAATCCATACCCTTTTGAGGAAGTAAAGAATGGAACCGAGAAATTTAAATTATCAGCACCTTCACTATACCCATACCAAGGGTTGTTATATAAATTAAATCGATAGCCTCTTCTATTCAATGGCAATGCCCTTTCTCCACCACCAAATATTTGTTCGCCTTCTTCTAAATTAAATCGAAACCCTCGAAACCCATTTGTATCTGGCAAAACAGAAATCGAAATATGCTTATCAGATCCTTGTGCATAAAGCAAAGTTGCTCGTCCCTTTAATATATTAGTTCCGTTTGTTTCTATACGATTGGGCTTCTCCACTACTGCATTGGTAATTTTATCATTTTTTTGATATCCTGATGGTTCGTAAATAAATTTTCTGATATCACGATTATAATATTCCTGGCGAAAGATTCCTTTTTGTGTTTCTGTATATTTTGATGGAACTTTGGACTCATTCTGAGCGGAAATAACATTGGTAAAAAGAAGTCCGCAAATCAGAAAACTAAATAAGGATTTCATACTTAATATTTGAGATCAATAATGAGCTCAAAATTAGCACAACTTAATCATGATAGAACAAAGCTTTACAATAACTGGAAACATCGTTGACATCCTCAATAAATCTATTTACGAAGCCACTATTGAAGTGGTAAATGGAAAGATCAAAACAATTTCTCCAACAGGAAATACCGAAATGCCTGCCAATAACTTTATTTTGCCTGGTTTTGTAGATAGTCACGTTCACATTGAAAGCAGTATGCTTATTCCAAGTGAGTTCGCAAGGCTAGCCGTTGTTCATGGAACAGTTGCCACCGTGAGCGATCCGCACGAGATTGCCAATGTATGCGGAATGGAAGGTGTTGAATTCATGATTAACAATGGAAATAAAGTTCCTTTCAAATTTAATTTTGGGGCGCCCAGTTGTGTACCTGCCACTATTTTTGAAACAGCTGGTGCTGCGCTGAATGCAGAAGATGTAAAAAAACTTTTAGAGAAAGACGAGATCAAATACCTCAGCGAAATGATGAATTTTCCTGGCGTATTATTCAAAGACCCCGAAGTAATGCAAAAGCTACGTTATGCGCATGCATTGGGTAAACCTATTGACGGGCATGCCCCTGGATTAAGAGGTGAAACAGCAAAGACTTATATCGAAGCGGGCATTTCCACCGATCATGAATGTTTTACCGCAGAAGAAGCCCTCGACAAACTCGAGTACGGCATGAAAATTATTATTCGCGAAGGAAGTGCTGCAAAGAATTTTGAGGCACTCATCGAATTGCTGGAAGATTACCCCAACATGATTTTATTCTGTAGTGATGATAAACACCCTGATAGTTTAGAAGCTGGCCATATCAACCAACTCTGCGCTCGCGCCATTGCAAAAGGAATTGATCTGTTCTCTGTTTTAAAAGCAGCATGTGTGAATCCTGTTTTGCATTATAAACTAGATGTGGGATTACTATATGAAGGTGATGATGCGGATTTTATTGTAACTGATTCCTTAACCGAATTCAAAATCAATAAAACTTATATTAAAGGAGAGCTTGTTGCAGAAAGTGGAAAGAGCTTTATAAAATCAGTTGTTGAAGTCCCGATCAATCAATTTGTTTGCGAAAAAATCAGTGCGAAAGATTTAAGTATCCCTGTAGGCACTTACCCCATAAGTGATGGAAATATTGCAGTGATGGAAGCACTCGACGGACAACTGATCACTAATAAACTTTGGTTAAATCCTACTATCGAAAATAATCTTTACATCAGTGATACTTCTAAAGACCAATTAAAAATGGTGGTCGTAAATAGATATCACACAGCTCCAATCGCAAAATGTTTTATTAAGAATTTTGGTTTCAAAAAAGGTGCTATCGCTTCTTCTGTGGCACATGATAGTCATAATATAGTTGCAGTGGGCACCGATGATGAAAGCCTTGCACAAGCCATCAATTTAGTGATTGAAGAAAGAGGCGGAGTAAGCTGTGTAGACGGGGGAAAAGAATTGATTCTTGGCTTGCCTGTTGCTGGCTTAATGAGTATCAAAGATGGTTATGAAGTTGCAGCAGCATATACCGCTATAGATGCAATGGCAAAGAGTCTGGGAAGTAAATTGCAAGCGCCTTTCATGACTTTAAGCTTTATGGCATTGCTGGTAATTCCCCATTTAAAATTGAGTGACAAAGGCTTATTCGATGGGGATAGTTTTTCTTTTTTGCCAATTGAATAATCAAGCTTCCTGACCAATCCATACAGCACCACCAATGCTACTTCTTGTAGCACCTGTAACAGTATGCAATACAGTGTTCTCTTCGCGCCAGCGCAATACACCTAACAATGCCATAACGATGGCTTCTTTATAATCCACTAATTGTTTGTCCGGCACAATTACTTCAACCCCATATCCACCTATTAAAGTGGCAATTCTTTTCACCAAAAAAATATTATGTGCCCCGCCACCTGTAATCAACAATTTGGAATTCGCTAAAGGCTTTTCTTTGTGTAATAAATTAATAGCATAACCCACTTGCATGGAAATATGTTCTATATAAGTTCTCAATGCGTCAGGTACAGAAATGGAAGCATTCTTTACCATGGGATACACTAAGTCAGTTCCAAAATTGTTTGCTAATGATTTTGGATAAGGTTGTTGATAGTATTGCAAATTATTGAGTGCAGTTAAAAGTTCTGTATTTATATTTCCTGATGCAGCTATGGCCCCACCTGCATCGTATTCCATTCCCAAATCATTACACAACAAATTCAAAACCCGATTAGCAGCGCAAATATCAAACGCCACAGATCCCTCTTTTCTATTCGCAGAAATATTTGCTATGCCCCCAATATTTAATAAGTATGCATAATCAGACCACAATAATTTTTCACCCATCGGTACAATCGGTGCCCCTTGTCCACCCAATGCCACATCCATCGCTCTTAAATCACACACTACATTTATTCCGGTAACAGCTGCAATAGTTGCACCATCACCTAATTGCCCAGTCATACCCAAATTTGGTGCATGAAAACTGGTGTGCCCATGTGAAGCAATAATCTGAACCCGATGATGCAATCCGAATTCCTCAATAAAACGATTCACCTGTTCCCCAATATATTTTCCATAAGCACTATGAAGTAACAAATATTCATATGCAGATAAATTCACAGCATTTTTCAAGCGATTAGTCCATTCCTCAGAATAGGCATAACAAGCACTTGCGGGTATCCGGTAAGTCCAGGCACCCCCTATTTCCTCAAACTCAGTAAAAGCAAGGTCTAAACCGTCTAAACTGCTTCCGCTCATGACACCAATTGCGCTATAAAACATAAATTTTCTATTACAGTGGTTTGATTTTAGTTTTGACAACTCGAAATTAACTGCAATTATCTAAATGCTATGATAGTAAATCTAAGTGAACAACATAGCCTGGTTAGTAACTGGGTGTCTGAATTAAGGGATGTGAATGTGCAAGCAGACCGTATGCGTTTCCGAAGAAACCTGGAACGTATTGGAGAAATTGCTGCTTATGAAATCAGTAAGGAACTTGCCTGGAAAACAGTTGAAATACCTACGCCACTAGGCATTCACGAGAGTAAAGTATTAGAAGAGCAGCCAGTTTTGGCTACCATTTTAAGGGCTGGTGTACCCTTGCATCATGGTATGATGAACTATTTCGACAAAGCCGACAATGCCTTTATTTCGGCCTATAGAAAACACCATCGCGACGGAAGTTTCGAGATCAACTTACAATACATGAGCAGTCCTTCCTTGGAAGATCGGGTTGTTATCATCAGTGATCCGATGCTGGCTACAGGAGCTTCCTTGGTAAAAACCATCCAGTATATAAAAAGAGAAGGCAACCCAAAGCAAATTATCATAGTATCTGCTATAGCTTGTACAGTAGGAATTGAGTTCATCAGGCGTGAAGCTGGAGAGAATATTAAAATTTGGTGCGGTGATATTGATGATGAAATCACGGCTAAAGGATATATCGTACCGGGCTTAGGAGATGCCGGAGATTTGGCTTTTGGCAATAAAGTTCAATCCTAGATTGGATGATGTTTGGATATAAAAGTTAATACAGACCTAATATTGAAAACATTGGGGACTTATAAACTGCTTTCTCTTAAATTCGATTAACTGATGGGGAAAATCAAATACATTTTATTTGTAGGATGCATGATTTTGCTGGGCCGTGCCTCGGCACAGGACCCCCATTTCTCACAGTTTTTTTCTTCACCGCTTACTTTAAATCCCGCATTTACAGGCAAATTTGATGGTGCATTGCGCGTAATGGGAAATTACCGTAACCAATGGCCAACAATTAATAATGCTTTTACAACGGCTACTGTTGCGGCAGATTTTCATATACTTGAAAAAACGATTGCCTCAAATGATACTTGGGGTGTTGGTTTTGTAGGCTATAACGACAATAGCGCCAATGGTGCTGTTAAATTCAATTACGGTTCTTTCTCTACAGCATATCACAAAGGCTTGGATGAAGAAGGGAATCATCAAATAGGGATTGGATTTCAGGCCACCTATGCCAATATGCTGATCAATACTGCGCAATTAAAATTCGAGGACCAGTTAACAAATGCTGGTTTTACAGGAATCACTTCAGAGGTTTTTAATAATGCAACACTGAAAACAAATTACCTCGATTTAAATGCAGGATTTCTTTATAATGGAAGTACCAGCGATAAAAATAATTTCTACTTTGGATTGAGTTTATATCATATCAACCGACCAAAACAGGAATTCACAGGGGCCGTATATAATTTAAATCCGCGTGCCACGATGAGTGCTGGAGGATACTTTCCAGTAAGTCCTACTAGTCTGATACATATAAGTGGCTTACAAATGTATCAGGGTGGTGCGAGTGAAACTATGATTGGCGGTGCCTATCAATTTATAGCCGATCCTGCAGCATTTAAGCCAACCAGCGTTTATGCAGGTGCATGGATGAGGATTAATGATGCTATCATTCCATATCTGGGGTTAGAATACGATGACTTCAGATTAGGGGTTAGTTACGATTATAATACTTCCTCATTAAAGACTGCCTCTCTAAACAGAGGTGGCATTGAAATTTCATTGATTTATATTAATCGTCCTTCTTCAGACAAGCCGGTGAATTGTCCAAAATTTTAATTATTCCTATTCATTAAGTTTCGGATCTCTTTCGTTATAACTTTTGACTCATACCATTGCTCCCCTTTTTTCCATCGATGTAAAAAACGGTATAAGTTCGAATTCCAAGTGATTACTTCATTGTGTCCATTTTCGCTAAAAATAAATAAGGGCTTACTACTTTGTAAATGATCCATTTTCAAATCATTTTCAGTCACTGATAAAATATCAACTTTCAATGAATCTTTCAATTGATTCATAATTAGGTTTGTATTTTCAAAAGTTCCTCCATCCTTGGTATAGATTTGAATAAATCGATGCTTCTTACTTTCAGCAATCCATTTTAGATAAGCATCATTACCGCCATACATAGCATCAAATAATAGAAGTTCATCAATTTTATTGTACTGAATAATTTTACTGATTACTCTATATGCGCCACTATGTCCAGCAAGCGTGATACTACAGTCTTTGATACTATACTGTTTATCTTTGGGCAGAATTTTGTTGAATGCTAATTTATTTAATAGATCATTAATGAAGAGGGCAAACATTTCAGGACTTTCTAATTTACCACCATAACTATCCGGTGCATTCTTAGGACCTTCTGGGAAAATAAAAATAGCATTTCTTCCTGCATCAATAAACTGTTCAGTTAATCCAAAACCGCCTGCACTATCGATATTATTATACCAACCATGGAACCATACAAATAATTCCAATGGCTTTTTAGGATTAAAATTTTTAGGTATTAGTATTTGAACGGTGCTATCATCATAATGATCTTCATAAGCAAAATGTTTACCTTCATAATCGTGTCCATTCATTCGAGCAGAATCAGGGAATGGCGCATACTTAGAATGAAATGAAAGGTCTATTCTCGAATTTCTAATACCAGGTTCGGAACTCATGATAATGCTTTCTTTTTGAGCTTCCAGAGAAATTGAAAAGAAACTGCAGATACAAAGACCCATCAATATTTTTACTATGTTCATTTTTAATCAATTAATATTAAAATTCCATCAAGCTATTGGGTTATCTGATAGTTGAAATTAATCAATTAACTTAGTACAAATTTCTCCCCTTGCTGAAAGACATTATTATTGCCATACAAGCCTATTTTCAGGCCCACCGCTTTATTAAAAAGCATAAGCTTTGGAAATGGATCCTGATACCAGGCATCATATATTCTGTACTTTTTGTAATTGGAATGTATTATTTCATGCACACATCTAGTCAGTTTATTGAATGGCTAAGTTTAAAAACAGGATTAAAAAGTTGGCTCGATACACTTAGCAACAGCTTCTTAGGGTTTATTTTTACCATGGGTAGTTTGCTACTTTGGCTGATTCTTTTATTATTCTATTTCTCGCTTTTCAAATATTTGTTCCTCATTATTGGAGCTCCGGTATTTGCCTATTTGAGCGAAAAAACAGAAGCTATCATTGAAGGAAAAGATATTCCTTTCAATTTTAAACAGCTCTTAAAAGACATTATTCGGGGCATCAAATTGTCTGCCAGAAACAGTCTCTGGCAAACCGTTTACACTCTATCTATATTGTTATTGAGTTTGATTCCAATACTAGGTTGGCTAACACCTGTCTTAGCCGTATTAATTGAATGTTATTATTATGGTTTTTCTATGCTCGACTATAGTATGGAACGTCATAAAAAATCTCCTGCAGAAAGTATTTATTATGTAGCGAGTCATAAAGGTCTTGCAATTGGCAATGGTCTTGTATTTTACTTACTACATTTTTTACCAATTATTGGTTGGGTGCTGGCACCAGCATATGCAGTAGTTGCAGCCACTTTAAGCATGTATCCTTTAAAGCAATCTGAAAAATAAAATGGCAATTGGCAAAGTATATTTAATTCCCACTGTTCTTTTCGAAGAGAGTTTGGAAACTATTCCTACGTATATTCTTGACGCTATTAAAGATTGTCAGATCTTCTTTGTTGAAAATGAAAAAACAACAAGACGCTTCTTTAAAAAGCTTTGGAAAGAAATGGTAATTGATGATTACAAATGGTTTGCCATACACAAAGCAGAAGAAATAGTGAAGCAAGAATTTTTACAACATCTCAAAGCAGGGAAAAATATTGGAATAGTAAGTGAAGCAGGTTGCCCGGGAGTAGCAGACCCTGGTCAGCATTTAGTTGCTGCAGCTCAACAAGCTGGAATACAAATTAAACCATTGGTAGGCCCCAGTTCCATTCTTCTAGCACTCATGGCTAGTGGTATGAATGGACAGTGTTTTCAATTTCATGGATATTTGCCTATTGATTCCTTAGACCGCAAAAACAAAATCAAAGAATTAGAAAATGATTCGATCAAAAGAAATTGTACGCAGATCTTTATCGAAACTCCTTATCGAAATAATTCATTGATAAAAGATATTCTAGCCCAATGCAAAGAAACTTCTTTATTGTGCATGGCAGTTGATATTACAGGACCCACAGAATCTATTCAAACAAAAACTGTACATCAATGGAATCAGCAAATTCCTGATATACATAAAAGATTGGCCATATTTCTATTGCACGCAGATTAAAATTAAAAAGTAAAAAGTATAAATTAAAAAGCAGTAAGTGTAAATTGAGGATGTTGAAAGTAGAAGATGTAGTAAGAAGTAAGTAGAGTTT
>JBAXHC010000088.1:0-13215 GCA_037139075.1 Bacteroidota bacterium | reverse complement strand
ACGAAGAAAAAGGATTCGGCTTTATTAAGCACGACAATTCTAACAAAGAAACTTTCGTACATGCAAACGGTTTAATCGATCAGATCGAGGCTAACGACAAAGTTGAGTTTGATGTACAAGAAGGACGTAAAGGTTTAAACGCCGTTAACGTTAAACGTATTAGTTAATACTAACACTTTCTTTACTATAAGGCCATTCTTCAAAGGATGGCCTTTTTTTTTCTTTTTTTATAAAGATGGAACATGCTTAAATCCTTCGGTTTTGCTAAATCTTCTATCTAAGCCACACAGAATTTCTATATTTGCCCGATTAATTAGAATTGTATATGTCAGCATTAATGCAAGAATTGCAAGAAACCGTTTCGTTCATTCGAAATCGTATCAATAAAGAAATAAAAGTGGGAATCATTCTTGGAAGTGGGTTAGGAAATTTAGCGAATGATATTGCCATAGAATTTGAAATCCCTTATCATGAAATCCCTCATTTTCCAGTTAGTACTGTAAAAGGACATAAGGGCCGATTGATTTTCGGGAAATTAAAAGGGAAAGATGTGTTGGTAATGGGAGGGCGCTTTCATTTTTACGAAGGCTATACTTCTCAGCAAGTTACTTATCCCATTCGTGTAATGCGATTGTTGGGTGTTACCACACTTCTATTATCCAATGCTGCTGGCGGTGTTCAAGATAATATGGAAGTAGGCGATTTGATGATTATCAATGATCATATCAGTTTGTTCCAGACAAACCCTTTAATCGGACCCAATGAAGAAGCCCTGGGAACAAGATTTCCTGATATGAGTGAACCTTATAGTAAGGCATTAATTCAAAAAGCGAATGCAATTGCTGCTGCCAATAATATTACTTTAAAGCATGGCGTTTATTGTGGTGTAACAGGCCCCACTTTTGAAACACGCGCTGAGTATAGATTAATTCACAGTTTAGGTGGTGATGCAGTTGGAATGAGCACTGTTCAAGAAACTATTGTAGCAAAACATAGCGGCATGGACGTATTTGCAATCAGTGTGATTACAGACATCGGAATACGTGAAGAGGAAAATACGATTACGCATGAAGAAGTGTTGCAAGCTGCAAAAGATGCTGAGCCAAAGTTGACACTATTATTTAGTGGTTTATTAGAAAGTCTTTAATACTAATCGAATACGATAAACAAAGAATGGATTTAAAGGTATTATACCAGTTTTGTGTATTGGCCATACTGATGGTTCTTTTTACGATGCCTGTTTCTGCGCAAATGCCAAGAAGTTTTGGATCTAATAGTTTCGGGAATAGCGCTGCCAATAAAAGCAGTAACAAAAAAAGTGATTCATTACAACATCGCGATCCTTTTGCGGATTCACTAACGATTTACTATCGTTATTATGATTCAACCAGGTCGAGGAAAATCGATTCTTCTATTGCAGATTATTATAGCAGATTACCCATGGGACCAACTTACCATACCCTCGGAACATATGGTGCACCTGCTCAATCCTATTTTTTTAATCCAGTAATGAAAGCAGGATGGGATCCTGGTTTTCATCAATTCGATACTTATAATTTTACAGCAGAGAATACAAAGTTTTATCAAACTAGCAAACCCTATTCTGAATTAGCATACCTCTTAGGTAGTAAGGCAGAACAATTAGTAAGCATTTTGCTTACTCAGAATAGAAAAGGAAATTTCAACTATTCTTTCGAATACATTTTTAGCAGCACACCCGGATTTTTAAAGACTCAAAATAATAGCCATAATAATTTTCGAATTACAACCCACTATATCAGTAAAAACAAACATTACGAATCATTTTTCATTTTCATTTCCAATAAAACAGCAGCTTCTGAAAATGGAGGTTTAAGGGATGCAAAACAATTAGATAGTTTGTCTACTTCCTTAAATGATCCGTATAGTTTAGAAACAAGGTTGGGTAGAGCAGGTGCTGCAAGCAGAAACCCTTTTAATACAACAGTTAATACAGGAAACACTTATAGCAATTCCAGTTTTTTATACAAACATCATTACGATTTAGGACAAAAGGATTCTACTGTTACCGATTCAATGGTCTACCATTTCTTTTATCCTAGATTTCGCATAGAACATACATTTAAATTTGCAACGAGCAGTTATTCTTTTTCAGATAACGCTGCTGATTCTTCATTATACAGTCAGTATTTTAATTATAAAATACATTATAATCCAGCAGGTGATACTATTACTAATAAGGATAAATGGACAGAGATCAATAATGAGTTCAGTTTGATTTCATTTCCTGAAAAAAATAATCAAAGTCAGTTTTTCAAAGCGGGGATTGCCATGCAAAATCTGATTGGCGTATTTGATACGCTCACCGGGAAACATAATTTCTACAATATTTACGGATTAGCAGAATACAGAAATAGAACTAAGAATCAAAAGTGGGACATCGAAGCTGCTGGTCAGTTTTATTTAAACGGTTTGAATGCGGGTGATTATTCAGCAATCATTAGTATGAAACGTTTGTTAGGATCAAAAATCGGGTCCTTAAAAATCGGGTTCCAAAATGTAAATAAATCACCTGTATTTATTTTAAATCCTTTGAGCAGCTTTCCTGTTTTAAATAAAGGAAATTATAATAAGGAAAATATTTTGCGTTTGTTTTTGCAATACGATAATGCAAAAATAGGATGGAAATTAAATGCAGAATATTTTGCAGTGAGTAACTATATTTATTATGATAGTTTCCTCACCGCTAAACAAGATGCCACTTTATTTAACGTATTGCATATAAGTGCTGAGAAGAAATTCAAATTAGCACGACATTGGAATTGGTATACTGATCTTCATGTGCAACAAACAACTGGCGATCCTCCTGTAAATATTCCATTTTTTTATACTCGTAATAGGATTGCTTTTGAGGGAAATTTCTTTGATAATCTTTTTATATCCACCGGGTTTGAAGTACGTTATCAAACACCGTATAAAGCAGATGGATATTCTCCTTTTCTGGGTCAGTTTATGTATCAGAATAATTATTCTGTCAGCAATCGTCCTGACATCAGTGCTTTCTTAAATTTCAGAATAAAAAGCTTCAAAAGTTTTTTACGACTTGAAAATTTAAATACACTGGATGTACAAAATGGCTTCAAATTTGATCAAAGAAACTTTGCTACTGCGCAATATCCTTATCCCGGTTTATGGATACGTTTCGGTGTTTGGTGGAATTTTGTGAACTAACATCTAATGAAATTATAAAAAAAGCAGTCCCGGTTTTTGGGACTGCTTTTTAATTGGTATAGTAAGATGTTGTTATTTTACGTACAGTAAATTGACCGAAGCCCTTTCTTTTCCTACAACTACTTGAACTGTATAGGTTCCAGTAATTTTCACATCTGAAGCATTTACATAGAAGTATTGTGAACCTGGTTTTAGAGTGCCACTAAAAATCGCTTTTATTTGCTTACCTAGATTGTTATATAATACAATTGAAACGGGTAAAGTTTCTTTCATTTTAAATTGTATGGTAGCTTTAGTAGTGAATGGGTTAGGCATAATTTGCAACTGGATCTTTTTAATAAAATTCGCAGTCGAATCTGGAGGGATTGGAAGATTGTTAGGTACAATAGTCATCGGTCTCATCATATCATGATCTTCATGCGAAAGGATATGACAATGCCAAACATAATTTCCTGGCAAATCAAACTTTGCTCTAACACGCATCACTTGTCCAGGGTAAATCACCCATGTATCTTTCCAACCTAATTCATCAGGAGTTGGCATCATTGCCATGCCTTGCATTTGTATATTAGTTAGAACACCTTCATTCATTGGCATACCAGTTGATGTTGTTGGAAGTAACACATTTGTAGTGTTTGTGTTTGCGATTGACATCATTGACATAGACACTCCTGGTGCATGTTTCATATTTCCTGGTAATGCAGATTGATTATTCATTCTCATTAAAGGCATACTAAATTGGTCTGCTGTATAAAATTGGCGGTTTACCAATTGCATACTAATAGAATGTAAATGAATTGGATGAGCATCAGAAGTTTCATTATAAATTTCCCACTCTTCTGTATCATTTAAATTGATCTTTTCTGTGGTAGGATCCATCCACATCATAGCGCCACCATTTACGGTACCTAAGCTTGGTCTTAATCTACCATATTCATCTCTTACTTCTTTCAAGATAACTTGTCTGGCAGTTGTAGTAGTGGGTGTTAATGGTAAAATATCCGGACGTAATTTTGCAGGAATATTTACAATAGGATATTTTGTATCTAAAGGTTTAGATACTTTAAATTTCATTATTTGTGCTGAAGTATTAATATCAACCATATCTCCAGCAGGATAAGGTCCATTTGCATTATTGACTAATACAAATTCCTGACCTGCAAGTCCTGTAAAATCTACAATAATTTCTTTTCTTTCTCCTGGAGCAATAAATAACGAATCTAGGGGAGCGGGAATAGAAAGAAATCCATCATCAGAAGCAATTTGCAACATTTGTAAACCTTGAAGGCTTGGATCGAATGCCATAAACGGATTCATGATTTTATCTATTGTTACATCTGCTGTTTTAATGATCTTCATATTATACATACGAGAATCCGAACCATTCAAAACACGAAAACGATATTTACGTGGTTCCACATTTAAAACTGGCCAAGTCATTCCATTCACCAACATAAAATCTCCAAAAAACTCAGGTATAATACTTGTACTAGGTATTGCTAATTTTCCTCCTGCAACTCCAGCTTCTGGATCGCCGCCATAAAAATTAGTCGGATCTGAAGGATAATAAATTTCTCCAGTAGATAAGAACTGTCTGTCTTGTAAAAAAAGTGGAATATCATGTGGTGCTGCAGGCAATCTGTTATCTGCTAATAATTCTTCCTGATTTTCATCTGTAATTAAATACATACCTGCTAAGCCTGCCATTACATTAGCTCTTGTAAGCCCTAAAGTATGATCATGGTACCAGATAGTTGCAGCTTCTTGTGTATTTGCATAGTAATATGCTTTTTTCTTAAAATCAGCTCCTTTATTAAGATAATTGGGTGTATACCAAGCAGTAGGATAACCATCACTGATGTCTTCCGTATGGCCTCCATGTAAATGGGTAACTAAAGGAACACCACCACCACTTTGAATGGTTGCATTAGGTCCAAAAGCCCAGTGAATGGTATTGTCTACAGGTAGTAGATGCGGTAAGGCTTTACCTGTGGCATCAACCAATTTATTATCCCATGTTACAGTTAATGGTTCAAACTTCCTGGCAAGGATTGTTGGTCCAGGATAAGTGCCATTATAGCCAAACAAAGTTGTTTGCAAGTGAACTCCTAATGGGTCGGTAATTCCTAACCATTGTTTAAATTGTTTTGCTTGAATAGTTAGAGATCCTGTTTTGCGTTTGTCAATAACACTTGGGATAGGAAGTGCATTGACATATTTTGTTTGTGTTAAGGGATCTAATAAAACTTGAGCATCACTTGAAAATGGAAGAAACAAAAAATTTATCAGAAATGATAAGATTGTTAAACGTAAAATTTTGAGCATAAATGTGGGTTTAGAGCCCAAAAATGTTACAGGAATGGCAGGTGTTTTCTACCAACTAGTTTGTATTAGTTTTTTTTTTGAATGATTGTTTAAGATAATCGATAAAAAATTAATAAAGATTAAACAGTTTGACGAAATAGTACATATCGTTTTTAAAAATATGACAAAGAAAAATAAATATTTTTTTAATCATTTTTTTGAAAGAATTGAAAGAGATTCTTTTATAGTTTTAATTGAATTTAATTTTTTGTCAGGGCTTATTTCAACTAAATTATAATGAAAATTATCCTTTCTCTTTTTTTGCTTTTAAATATTTTATTTTGTACTGCACAAATAAAATCTGCCAAACTGCAGGCGAGTGGTTTAACCTGTGCAATGTGTTCTAGAGCTGTTTATAAAGCTTTAATGCAGATACCTTCAGTTGATAAAATAGATGTTAATATTCAGAGCTCAACTTATTCCATCAATTTTAAAAAGGGGGTGGATGTGAATCCCGATGATTTAAGTAAAGCTGTGATGGCAGCTGGTTTTTCTATTTCAAATCTTTCGCTGATCTGTAATTTCTCATCTATGGCAATAGAGAACGGGTCGCAAGTGCAACTGAATAATAAATCATTTCATTTTTTAATCCCTCAAAAGCACTTGATTAATGGGGACACTCAAATTACATTAATAGATAAATCTTTTTTAACCCAAAAAGAGTTCAAAAAATATACTCAAAGCAACCAGTTGAATTGCCTGCAGTCAGGTTTAAAATCCGACAAAGTATCCAGGGAGTATCATGTAACAATTATCTAATTATTTCCGGTTACAAAACATTTCAATTGAAACAATTTCTTTTTTCTTTTTGTTTTTTTATTTCAATTTATGGAAGTGCTCAGGAACTGTATGTTTTTTCTGAGCCAGCAAGTAATATGCCCTCCCATGCACTTAGCCCTAAGCAGTATGTAAAAGTTCTTTCCAATAGCAGAACGAATAAATTGGAAAGCAGATACACATCTGAAATGATGATTGGAATTAATAAAAACCTAATGATTCATGCGGCAGCTACACTTTCGGATATGTATACCGAAGGACATAGATGGGAAAGCGTAAGATTATATTCTAAATATAGAATGTATACAAAAGATGGAATGTTTAGTCATTTTAGGCTTGCTTCTTTTGCTGAATTAGCGCATTCAAATAATAAACCTAAATACGAAGAGTTGAGTTTAGACGGCGATCAGTCTGGTGTTCAGTTTGGGTTCATTGCCACTCAACTTTTACATAAACTTGCCATTTCTTCTACCATAAGTGTTATTGAAAGTCTTCAGGAAAGTAGGCGTGATCCTAATTATTATCCTGTATATCCTTATCAGGCAATTAATTATAGTTTATCGGCTGGGTATTTAGTAGCTCCTAAAACCTATACTAGTTATGATCAAACAAATTTCAATATTTACCTGGAAGTTTTAGCTCAAAATTCACTGGATAGAAAATTACATTTTATAGATTTGGCTCCGGCTTTACAATTAATCTTTAACAGTTCTTCAAAACTAAATCTTGGTTACAGATTTCAAGTAGCAGGGAATATGAATAGAATGTCAAATAGTAGTTTTTTATTGAGCTATGAGTGGGTATTCTTAAATGCATTTAAATAAGTGAATGTTATTTATCCTTTAATCTTTTTCAAAATAGCAAAGACTGCCACCTACCCATTCTTTGTCTTTATTATAACGTACACCAATCATTTTTCCTTTACTAAGTCTTGCTAAGTTATTGGTTGCAATAGGTCTTGCTTCTCCATCTTTCCAGAAATAAAAAATTCTGATTTCTGCTTTAGCTGGTATATCAGGCGTGATGATTACATCGGCATATTTTACTTTGCGTTGTAAGATCCAGTTATGAGGGTCCGTAATATTTACGATATCATCAAATGTAACATCAATCACAACTCCTTGTCCGGCAAATGAAAACAAAGGTTTAAGTACATAGTTTTCTAAATCTTTTGGAAGCTCTTTTAAATCGCTTAAAAACTTAGTGTACGGAACATAGGGATGATCTATGAATGGCAAAGTGTATTTACTAATCCTATAGAACCAATTTGGATGAGGTACCCATTCTACATTCAGTTCTTCTAACAATAATTTTCCTTTTTCTTGAATGGCGGGAGATTGCTGTTGCAAGTCATCAAAAATGATTCGATTGTAAATGCGTTTAATTGGAATTTCAATACCATCCTTTAAATAAAACAAATCTTTTCCCTTCTGAATTAATTCTGTTAAGCAAACTATTGGAATGCCCACATAATCTGTAGTACAGTAAAAATCGATTTTCGTTTTTTGTTGATGGGGTAGGATCTCTAATAGAATTACGTTTTCAGGTTTGTGATTTCCAAGAATGATTTCTTTTAATAAACCGATATAAGAATCCTGATCAAAACCATTTAAGTAGGTGGAATAATTTTCCGGTATCGGAAAGTATGCACGTGTTACTTCATCTTGTAAAATCTGATAAGCAAATAGGGTAGGGAAACCCTGCATTTCAATTAATTGTGGTTCTAATTCTCCATCTGCATTTTCACAGATTCCAAAATCGAAAGCTATAAAATGGGAATGCCTGTTTTCATTGGGCACTTTAACATTCTCAGGTATAGCTTGTTTACTTTGAGCCTTGAATTTAAAATTGGTGATGGTATCCACAATGCTTTCACAAGCATCCAATACTTTATGTTTAAAAGCTTTATCTATGAATATGGGTGTTTCAGCAACTCGAAACTCCAGTGCACCAGGGTGTTTACTGTTTAATTCTTTTAAATATTCCAGATAGGTTTCCTGATTGAATTGCTGATTAAAAGCTTTGCGTATTGCGGGAACCATGTATTACTATTTAATGTAAACTAAGTTAAACTTTATCTGCCACTAATTCTCCTATTGCGAGATTCAAAAAGTTGGGTAGTATTTTTTGATTGGTCCACATAATTTTCTCTGGATCCTGTAATTGTTCAACCATGCTTTTCCATTTTGCTTCTCCATGGTTTTCAATCACACTTGCTTTTTTATCTTCTCTTTGCAAATACATACTCATACCAGTGGCGTCTGCTTCAGGGTGAAATTGTGTGCCAATAAAATATTCAGAAAACCGAATACTCATAATGGCCCTTTCATATGGAACATGTGGGCGGTGTTTTTCGATGGCCAATATTTGTGCTCCCATTTTATGAAGTTTTTGATGGTTGGGAGCAATCACTTGATAATCTCTGCTATCAACTGCAAAGAAAGGATCATTCATTCCTTCGAATACAACTTCATGTTTTCCTTCCTGCATTCTGTGAATAGGAAATACGCCGAAAGAAGTAGATTTTCTTTTGCAAACTTCTCCAACACCATAATATCTGCAGGCCAGTTGAAAACTGTGGCAGATAAAAAACACATGTTTTTTGGTAGGATGCGTTACATTGTTATTCCAATTTTCAATTTTTTTCAACCAATCCATATATAGATTATCCCAAGGTTCGCCTTCGCTTTCTAAAGGAGATCCGGGTCCTCCACTCGAGATATAAATATCATAGGAAGTATCTGGAACTATTAAGTCCTGGCGAACATTATACGTATCATAAGAATAGGTAAGTTGATTTGTATGTGCCCATTTCTCTACAATCTCCTGAATACAGCGCATACCCTGATTCGGAAACCCTTCATAAAGATCCAGTACGGCTATCTTAATTAATTTTTTGTCTGTCCAATTCATCGAGGGCAAAAATAAGCATTAATGGCTGCAGAACGAAAGGGAACCAACAGTACTTGAAATACTGTCAGTTCCTTGTTGAAATCTTATTAGAGGTAGCTTAAATTAGTCTTTGGAGTAAGCGTTAAAAGCGTCTCATACATCAGTTTGATGGTGTCTTCGATGTCTTTTTTATGGATCATTTCAACCGTGGTATGCATATATCGTAAAGGAATAGAGATTAGAACAGAAGGGCAACCATCGTTAGCATATGCAAAACTATCTGTATCTGTTCCTGTGCTTCTACTTAGTGCTCTAAGTTGCACTGGGATTGATTTTTTCTCAGCTACATCCTGTACCAATTGTAATAATTTATTATGAATAGCTGGAGCATAAGCCAAAGAAGGCCCTTTGCCACACTGTATATCGCCTTCAATGGCTTTGTTGATCATTGGTGTACTGGTATCATGTGTTACATCTGTAATGATAGCAATATCGGGTTTAATTCTGCGTGCAATCATTTCAGCACCACGTAGTCCAATTTCTTCCTGAACAGCATTTACAATATATAAACCGAATGGTAATTTTTTTCCATTCTCTTTTAATAAACGTGCCACTTCAGCAATCATAAAACCACCAACACGATTATCAAATGCTCGTCCAATTAAAAAGTCGTTTGCTAATTCATCGTAACCATCCGAATATGTTACAACAGCACCAATATGAATACCCAATTCTTCTACTTCTTTTTTATTCCTTGCACCACAATCTAATGTGAGGTTCTCCACTTTTGGTGTTGTTTCTTTACTATCGGCACCCCCATTGCGGGTATGTATGGCAGGCCATCCAAAAACAGCTTTTACTTGTCCTTTCTTGCCATGAATAAATACGCGCATGGAAGGCGCAATTTGATGGTCTACTCCACCATTTCTTTTTAAATAAATTTGTCCCTGATCATTGATATAGTTTACAAACCAGCTAATCTCATCCGCATGTGCTTCAATAACAACTTTGAAACTTGCTTCTGGATTGATGATGGCTACCGCAGTTCCATAAGGATCTGTATAAAAACTATCGGTATAAGGTTTAATATATTCTAACCATAGTTTTTGTCCGCTTGATTCAAATCCAACAGGCGAAGGGTTATTGATATAGTTTCTCAGAAAACCCATCGATTTTTCTGTGACAACTGATTTACTTTCTTTTTTGTCTTTTTTAGTCTTTGCCATAATAGATTATTTTAATACTAACACACCTATGATTCCACAGGCGGCTTTGATCAGCATGAGTCCGTCAATAACTGCAAGATAATAGAGAATGCTTTTACGACGTTGCATTGACCATGTTACAATTATCAACAAAATAAAAGGGATACTGTTAATCCAGATCCTTGTTAGCGCAAAATGATGATTAAAAGTAAATAATAGAAAACTGAGAAAGCCCATGATCGCCATGGGTAATATAATATAGTAAAGGGTTTTGCGAAGTCCTAACCGTACTACAAAGGTTTTTAATTGACTATTATGATCCGCTGCATAATCCTTGATATCAAAGAGGATACAGAGTATAGAAATGAAAATAAAGTTTTTGAGAAAGAACCAGTTCACCATCGAATTGGGCTCGAAATGAAGACCCGATTCAATGCATTTGAAGATAAGAGGATAGATGCTGATCACACCAGTCCATACAAAACTGATGACAAAGGGCTTTATCCAACCGATGCTTCTGAGGTTATGGGTGGGGTTTTTTGGTGAAATACTTTCATAATACAAAATTGCTGTGATGGGAAATATGAGTAATAATGTCCATTCTAAAAGACTTAAATCAAGGATGGCTTCCCAATTTTGAAATAGCAAAATGGCTCCGGAAAGAATCGCGGAAATCAATAAAATAGTTTGGGAATAGGAAACTTGAATTTGATGTGCTTTATACCAATAAGCTCTTTGATTGGGTAAACTGTAGCTAGCTTCAGAGGTATAAGATTTTGTATAATACCATACTGCAACAGCAAATAGAAAAAGGTAATAAAGCTTTGGGTTTAAGGATTGCCCTAATTGAAAATTAGTTTCCATGGAAAGCGCTACTACGCAAGTGCCATAGAAATAATTGCTAAAAAAATAGCTTCGAGCGAACCTGTTCAAGCCGCTTATTTGTAAATAATGATTTCTGGAGAAATAACGGTATCACTTACATTTTTTCCAAGATCGCGTGCCCAAAATTTAAAATAGCAGGTATCGTTTTTATTCCCAGGGCATCCAGGTAAAATGGGATATGGTGAGTTTAAGCTGGTACCTACGCTATAGCCAATTTCTAAAATTCCTTTTAAATTGGGGGTAGCAGTAAAGGTTGGTATTTTAGAGCGATCGCTGAAATTGATACAGCCCTTGGTTTTGGTAATTTTTTGAATCCAAACACTATCTTGTAAATCGCCTTCTTTATCAGTAAAAGTGAGACTGAAGATCATTTCTCCACCATTTGCAAATGCAGTACTATTCACAGAAGTGAATGTCAGGCTTGGTTTGGTATTATAAGAATCTTTGCTACAGGCACTGAATACCAACGTAATTGCCAGAACTAACCCTAATTTTGTCCTCATTCTTTTTACTTTCAATTCAAATTTAGTCAAAACATTACAATACCTACCAGTGCAACCATTCGATGTTAACAATATTTTCTCTGTTTCAGGTTCAGATTTCACTGATAGGGCCCTGCAATTATTCAATTGGCAGTACCTGCAGAACCCAGTTTACAGAAAATGGTGCGACTTAACGGTCAGTAATCCACTCGATATTAAGACGATCGAACAGATCCCGGCGTTGCCTGTGGGATTTTTTAAAACACATACTATTCAAACCGGGTCATTTGAGCTGAACGATTTTTTTGAGAGTAGTGGCACTACACAAACTACCAATAGCAGGCATTGGGTGAGGGATATGAATCTTTATCGGCAGAGCTTCAATATAGCCTTTGAAATGTTTTATGGAAAGGCGCAGGATTGGTGCATCATTGGATTATTACCAGCTTATTTAGAACGACAGCATTCTTCTTTAGTGATGATGGTGGATGAATTGATTCGGGATAGCGGACATTCTGAAAGTGGGTTTTATTTATATGAGCATGAAAAATTGTCTCAAACATTGCAATTACTGGAATCTAAAAAACAGAAGACTTTATTGATTGGAGTCACATTTGCTTTATTGGATTTTGCAGAATCCTTCCCACAAAAATTGAAGTACAGCATTGTTATGGAAACGGGGGGCATGAAGGGTAGGAGAAGAGAGATGACCAGATTAGAAGTGCACGAGCAGTTGACGATGCAATTAGGCGTTGAGAAAATTCATTCCGAATATGGCATGACCGAACTTTTGAGTCAGGCTTATTCGAAAGGGGATGGCATTTTTGTTTGTCCGCCGTGGATGAAGATTTTAGTGAGAGATGAAGAAGATCCTTTAACTGTAAAAACAAGTGGAAGAGGCGTTTTCAATATTATTGATCTCGCAAATGCAGACAGTGCAGCTTTTATTGCCACAGACGATGTAGGAATGGTTTATGAGGATGGAAGTTTTGAAGTATTTGGAAGGATGGATAATAGTGATATTCGTGGATGTAGTTTGATGGTGCTGTAGTAATTTTTGATACCCTACTGTTACTCGATTTTATTTTTCTTATTTTTACTTTCCTGAAAATGCCCAGGTGGCGAAATTGGTAGACGCACTGTGTTCAGGTCGCAGCGTTCGCAAGGATGTGCTGGTTCGAATCCAGTCCTGGGCACAAGCCCCCAACACGAAGTGTCAGGGGCTTTTAATTTATGAGCATTGAAAGCTCGCTTTCATAAGCTCATAAATTAAAAGCCCCCGCATCGTCAACGGCGAAGTTGGGGCTTGGGTAAGCCCCTCGCAGGACAATAGGATCACAGTATGTAATCCAGTCATTCATCTCCCAATAATTGATTTCCCTTTTGAAAACCTTGCTTTT
>JBAXHC010000087.1:0-13651 GCA_037139075.1 Bacteroidota bacterium | reverse complement strand
CAACTGCTTATTTGGCAGAAAAAATATCAGTAAAAAAATAATAAACCTTTCACAATGGCAAAAAATAAAACAACAGAAACCATTGCAAGTGTCAAAGATTTTATCAATACAGTAAAAGATCCAATTAAAAAAGCGGACAGTCTTGCCGCAATTGAATTAATGCAATCTGCAACAGGTTTTGAAGCGAGAATGTGGGGGCCTTCAATCGTTGGCTTTGGATCTTATCATTATGTGCATGATAGCGGCAGGGAAGGTGATATGCCCATTGTCGCTTTCTCACCACGAGCAACTGGTCTTGTTTTTTATGTGTCGCTCAATCCTGATGAAAGAGAAAAGTTATTATCAGAATTAGGAAAACACAAAACAGATAAAGGTTGCATCAACATTAAGAAGCTTGAGGATGTTAAGATACCTATTTTAAAAAAAATGATACTGGCAACTGTAAAAAATAGAAAAATAGGAAATTTGAAATGCTAACTATATTTACCAAATGCACCACACATCCACATCCCTTTTTTGGCCAACTAAAAGCAGAAGACTGGGGTATCGGAATTTATAAACATACTGATCATCACCTGCGACAATTTGGAGTTTAAATGAATTTATTTGAAAATAATGTTGACAGCTCCATTAATTTATTGCCCTACGATGGCACTGTAAATTATTATGGTGTTATTCTTAAAAGCGATGAAGCAAATTTTTACTACTCTGCTCTTCTTAACTCTATTGAATGGAAAAATGATGAAGCAATTATTTTCGGGAAAAAATATATTACAAAACGAAAAGTGGCATGGTATGGCGACTTACCCTATGAATATGCTTATTCTAATACCACAAAAAAAGCGCTTCCCTGGACTAATGAATTGCTTGAATTAAAATTAAGGATTGAAAAAGAATCTGGTGAACAATATAACTCTTGTCTATTAAACCTTTACCATAATGGTGACGAAGGAATGGCATGGCATAGTGATGCAGAAAAAGATCTGAAAAAAAATGGTGCCATTGGATCCCTAAGTTTTGGAGCAGAACGAAAATTTTCATTCAAACACAAAGAAAACAAAGAAACAGTTTCTGTTTTGTTAGAACATGGAAGCTTACTAGTCATGAAAAATCAAACGCAATCACATTGGCTTCACAGATTACCACCAACAAAAAAAATATTTCAACCAAGAGTGAATTTAACTTTTAGAACTATCATTGAATAATACAGGGTCTTTAGTTCTTTTAATAAAATAATAAATAACTTATAAAATTATTCTTATGTCTTCTGAACTTAACATCGTAAACACTATTGATATTAATTCACCCGCTTCAACAGTTTGGGATGCTTTAACAAATCCTGAAATCACCCAAGCTTATATGTTTGGTTGCGAAACCGTTTCAGATTGGGAGATAGGATCGGAGCTTTTATGGAAAGGTCAATATCAAGGTATGGAAATGATATTTGTGAAGGGAAAAATTTTAGAATTAATCCCCAATCAATTATTAGTCTACACAGTTTTTGATCCAAACTCAACAATTCCGGATATTCCAGAAAATTATTTGAATGTTACCTACCAATTAGATCGAAAAAATAATCATACCACATTAACAGTTACGCAGGGTGATTATAATAAAGTAGCAGAAGGAGAAAGAAGGTATCAGGAATCCTGGAATGATGGTCAAGGTTGGAACCCCATTTTAGAAGAAATTAAAAATATATGTGAAGCCGATTAATCATTAGCTTTAAAAATTGATATCGATTTACTTATAATGTTGCTTACCATGAAATCTTTTAGCATTCAAGAAATCAATTCTGTTTTACAGGGAACATTGATTGGAAATACTACCGAAACTATTACTGGGCCGGAACAATTAGAAATGGCGTCTAATAAGCAGATCAGCTTTATAGGCCATAAAAAATATTTGAAATTTTGGGGAAGTTCAAAAGCTTGTGCTGCTATTATTAACCAGGAATTTGAATTGGAGCCTGGCGAAAATAGGGCACTCATAAAAGTGAAGAATGCCGACTTGGCGATGGCCCAACTTTTAGAAATGTTTGTTCCCGATCCTCCCATATTTGATGAAGAAATTCATCCAACAGCAGTCATTCATCCTACTGCAACCATTGGTACAAAAACAAGAATTGGTGCGGGTTGTTATATAGGTGCCGGAGCCATTATTGGAAATGAAGTAACGCTATACCCTAACACTACTATTTTAGACCAAACAAAAATTGGCGATCATACTACTATATGGTCAGGAACTGTTGTAAGGGAAAGATGTATTGTAGGTCATCATTGTATCATACATCCAAATGCAACGATTGGTGCTGATGGATTTGGATTCAGACCAAGTGCTGATGGTCGTGGATTAGTAAAGATTCCTCATATTGGCAATGTGGTACTTGGTAATTATGTGGAAGTAGGTTCAAGTACTTGTATCGATCGCGCTAAATTTAGCTCAACGATTATTGGTGATGGTACAAAACTCGACAACCTTGTACAAATAGGTCATAACAGCAAAACCGGAAGATCTTGTCTAATGGCAGGAAGCAGTGGATTAGCAGGTTCTGTAACCATTGGCGACGGAGTTATTATTGGTGGTGGGGTTTGTGTATCAGATCATGTAACCGTTGGCAATGGCGTTTTGATTGGCGGAATGTCTGGCGTTATCAATGATGTAGAAGATGGTAAAAAAGTATTGGGGTATCCTGCTATAGAAGCAAGAGATTGTTTAAAGCAATGGTCGTATCTAAGAAAAGCTATAAAATAAAAAAAGCCCCGAGTTTATAAACCCGGGGCTTTTTTTATCACATAAATGAATCGGCTTCTCGATAAGCTTTAATTAATGCAATTTCGCCTTCCCTACCCTGGCCTGCAATTCCGTGTTCCATACCTAACACACCTTGATAGCCCTTATCATGAATATGTTTGAAAATATTTTTATAATTGATTTCACCTGTTCCGGGTTCGTTTCTTCCAGGATTATCTCCAATTTGAAAATATCCAATTTCATCCCAAGCTTTATCAATATTAGGAATCATATCTCCCTGATTGCGTTGCATATGATACATATCAAATAAAATTTTGCAAGCCGAACTATTAATGGACTTGCATAGCGCATAACTTTGATCAGAGCGTCTTAAAAATAACTCAGGGGTATCACTCAAAGGTTCTAAAACCATTACCAGATTTGCTTTTTCTAAAATTTCAGTTCCCCTTCTTAATGCATCAATTACATTGGCTAATTGAAAATCGAGCGACAAACGATGATCATAATTCCCAGGAACTACCGTCATATATTTTGTATTGGTACGTTTAGCTACTTCTACCGCTAGTTTACATCTTGTTACAAATTTTTCCTTCCATTCTTTATTTCCACTGGTCATTGACACTTGTAATGGCCAGTTATCGTAATTGATTACAAACACACCCATATCCATTCCCAGTTTAGCCATAGCGTCTCCAATTTTTTGTTGCTCTGCAGGACTACGATCCATCATGCCATTATCTTCCATCGCCCTAAAGCCTACGCTATATGCAAATTTTATTTGATCAATAAAATCTCTTCCAGCAAGATTATTAAACATACCATCGTGTATTGCATATTTACAATGAAAGGGGGTGCTATCTTCCCACTTATCGGATACATTGTTCGTAGCCATTACATTTGAAGCAGTTAATATTGAACCACCCACTAATAAACTTTGTTGCATGAATTTTCTACGTTCCATATTTTAATAATTAGTCATTAAATTTAACCTTTAGATTTTAAAATTCCACCTTGCTACGAAAATATATTTTAATACTTTTTTGGTTCTTTTCTGCAATAACCGTGTTTAGTCAGACTAGAAAATTTCATTTCGTTCAAAATAAGATGGGATCCCCATTTAATCTTATTCTTGTTTCTGAAGATAGCGTGAATGCATTGAATCTTGCACAAGCAAGTTTTTCTCTAATTGATTCTTTCAGTCATATTTATAGCGATTACGACAGTAGTAGTGAACTTAGTAAATTAGGCAACAATGCAGGCAAAGGATTTCAATCCTGTTCACCTGCTTTATGGGATATTCTCATAGCATCAAAACTTGCTTATGAAAATAGCCTACATGCTTTTGATATTAGTATCGGTCCTTTAAGTTCTTTATGGAGAATTAAAAGAAAAAAACAAGAATTCCCGGATTCCTCAATCATAAAAAAGACTTTAGAACTAGTCGGTTTCCATAAAATTCTTTGGGATATCCCAAACCATCAGATTTCAATTCCACTAAAGGGCATGAAGCTTGATTTAGGTGGTATTGCAAAAGGATATATTGCTCAGAAAGTAATTGATTTTTTGAAGGCTCATGGAATAGATGCAGCTTTAGCAGATGCAGGAGGTGATATAGCTATGAGTAATGCTGCGATGGGCAATGATGGATGGCTTGTTGGTATAAACATTCCAGAAACCACAGATGATTTGATGAAGAAAAAACTTTCACTAGCTAATTATTCAGTTGCTACATCTGGAGATGCCTATCAATACATAGTACATAATGCCAGAAAATATTCACACATCATCGACCCTAGAACTGGCTATGGAGTGGAATTTCAAAGAAATGTAACAATTATAGCCAAAGACGGTACCCTGGCAGACTGGCTCGCTACAGCCTGTAGTATTTTATCAATCCGAGAAGCAAAAAAAATCTGTAGAGAACAGCATGCTGAATTGTTTATTACCAGCATTGAAAACAGTAAAATTAACATCTATCAAACTCGTGGATTTAAGAAATATTGGAAAAAATAAAATTTGATTTATCTCATAAAGAAATTGTCTACAGCCGATTTTATACTTAACTTGATTAATAAATTTTTTTCGTTGAAAACTGCTTTTCTTCTTATTTTGATTTCAATCGTTACTGGCACAAATGCTCAGTCAAATTCTAACGATTTCAAGCCCTATGAACAGCCTATAACAGGTAGTACGCAAAAATTTAAAATGGTACCTATACCCGCAGGAACTTTTTTAATGGGGAGTGCCTTAACGGAATTAAAAAGAGATGCTGATGAAGGTCCTCAGAAAAAAATTCAGCTTGATGCATTTTGGATAGGCGCCTATGAAGTAACGAGAGATCAATTTGATATTTTTTTGAAAGATGATCAGACAAGTATGAACTCTGATGTGGACGCGATCACCAGACCTAGTCCCCAATATGTAGATCTTACCTGGGGTATGGGAAAAGAGGGAGGATACCCTGCAAATAGTATGAGCCAAAGAGCTGCATTGATGTATTGCAGATGGTTATATCAAAAAACTGGTGTCTTTTATAGATTACCTACTGAAGCAGAATGGGAATATGCCTGTCGTGCAGGAACAACAACTACTTATTTCTTTGGCGATGATAAAAGTAAATTAAAAGAATATGCCTGGGATCTTGATTCTGGGGATGATAAGTATGAAAAAGTGGGACAAAAAAAACCAAATCCCTGGGGGCTATATGATATTTTAGGTAATTTAATGGAATGGACCCTTGACCATTACGATCCTGAGCGATATAACAAAATAGAAGACAACGCAAAGAATCCAGTAACAGAAGTTAATAATGCTAAGTATCCTAAGTCATTACGAGGAGGAAGTTTTATGGAATCTGGTACTGCTTTTCGATCGGCGAAAAGATTTCATTCAGAGCCAGCATGGAACAGAAGGGATCCGCAAATTCCTAAGAGTAAGTGGTGGCTCACAGAAGCAAAAAATGTAGGCTTTCGTTTAGTGCGGCCACAAATTGCTCCTTCTCAAGAAACAATAAATGCTTTTTTTAAAAACTATTTGGGTCTATAAACATTTAAAACAATAGTTATGTCTAACGATGCTTTCCATCATGATTCACGCAGAAAATTCGTGAAAAATAGTTCTCTTGTTGCAGGCGGACTAATTGCTGCGCCATTTATTTCCAGAGCTAATTATTTCTCGGGTGCAGGGGATGAAATTAAAATTGCACTAGTAGGCTGTGGAGGCCGTGGTACTGGAGCTGCCATGCAAGCTTTGTTAAGCAAACAGAATGTAAAACTGGTTGCCATGGCAGATGCTTTCAGAGATAATTTAGACAATTGCTTAAAGTCATTAATTGAAGAAGCTAAAAATGATGGCAAGGGATTAGAGAAAAAAATTGATGTGCCAGAAGACAGAAAGTTTACTGGTTTTGATGGATATAAACATGCCATTGCTGCAGCCGATGTAGTAATACTCACTACCCCTCCTGGTTTTCGCCCAATACATTTTGAAGAAGCCATAGCGCAAAACAAACATGTGTTTATGGAAAAACCAGTTGCAACAGATCCAGCTGGTATTCAAAGAGTGTTAGCAGCTGCACAAATTGCTAAACAGAAAAAATTGAATGTGGTAGTTGGTTTGCAAAGACATTATCAAAATTCTTACCGTGAATTATTTAAACGCAAAGATCTTATAGGCGATATTACTTCTGCTCAAGCATGGTGGAATAACGATGGTGTTTGGGTTAGACCACGTAAAGCGGGCCAGACAGAAATGGAATATCAAATGCGGAATTGGTATTATTTTAACTGGCTTTGTGGCGACCATATTAATGAACAACACATTCATAATATTGATGTGATCAATTGGTTCAAAGGCGGACATCCTGTTAAAGCCCAAGGAATGGGAGGAAGACAAGTTCGTAAAGGAAAAGAAAACGGAGAGATCTTCGATCACCACTATGTAGAATTTCATTACGCTGATGGCTCTATTTTAAATAGTCAGTGTAGACATATTCCAGGCACTTCCAGTAAAGTAGATGAACTACTTATTGGAACGAAAGGAAAAATATTCTGTGGTGCCGGAAAAATTGTTGATTCTAAAGGCAATCCGATTTATCAATACGATATGAAAGGAGAGAATAATCCTTATCAAACCGAACACGACGAACTATTTGCAGCTATTGTAAAAGGCGAATACAAATTTGCAGATGCAGATAATGGAGCACATAGCACTATGACTTCCATCCTTGGAAGAATGGCTACTTATAGTGGACAAATTATTGATTGGGATAAAGCTATTAATTCGGGCATTGATATTCATCCTAAAGTATATGCCTGGGATGCAACGCCACCCGTAGTTCCAGGACCGGACGGTTATTATCCAGTAGCTGTTCCAGGAGTAACCAAATTTGTATAAAAAGCCTTTATAAAAAAACAGAAAGCCCTGTTCGCAAGAACGGGGCTTTTTGTTTTTTTATTTTTATTATTTATTATTTATTTCCCCTCCATCGCATGCGATGGAGGGGTGGCTGGAGCGACTGAGCGAACAGACGGGGTGGTTTATTCAATTAAACATCATCAACCCTTTTCAACAAATTATGCTCCAACTCTCTCACTTTTTCTGCCGTATAATATTCATAAGTACAATTACCAGTTTCTTCTTCTTCAATAGATGGTTGATCTGCTTTTTTTTGCCATCCCATTAAAATATAAAGCGCCCTATTTTTTTCTTTTTGCTCTAAAGAATGTATACCCAAATAGTCTGATTCCCACTTCCCAAATAACCAGACTTTATGTTCTGCTTTATAAACAACAACACCTTCTTTATTTCGGTGTGATCTCACTCGAAAATGAATTTTGCTTTTACGATAAAAAAAATAACTGAAGGAACTTACAATTACAATTGCCCCAATTAAATTTTGGTTATTTAAAAAGCTATTCACACCAGAATAAACATCACTCATAGAACACCTTTAAAATTTATGTTTTATTATCTCCTGCTTGCAATCAATAAATTAAGATCTGTGAACTTAAGATCGAATTTTTGACTAATATAAATGTCAGTCAATGACCCTTTAAAAAGATAAATCCCTTCACGCAAATTAAAATTATGCCATACCATTTCTTCTAATCCTCCTTCATCACTAATTTCTAGAATCAAAGGCATCAGAATATTGCTGATAGCCTGACTAGCCGTTCTAGCAAATCCGCTTGGAATATTTGGAACACAATAGTGTATTACACCATGCTTTACAAATGTGGGGTTTTCGTGGCTTGTTAATTCACTGGTTTCAAAACAACCGCCACGATCAATAGCTACATCAATAATAATACTGCCCGGGCGCATAGCTGCCACCATTTCTTCCGATACTACTACAGGTGCCCTGCCAAATTCATTACTGATTGCGCCTACTGCAACTTCGCATGTCTTGAGCTGCTTAGAAAGGATACGTGGTTCTAAAACTGATGTCCAAATACGCTGACCTAAATTATTTTGGAGTTGCTTTAATCGGGTAACATTATTGTCAAAAACTTTTACAGATGCGCCTAATGCCAAGGCATTTCTAGTAGCAAACTCGCCAACAATTCCAGCTCCAACTATCACAACTTTTGTAGGCGGAATACCACTGATACCGCCGAGTAATACACCTTTTCCTTTATTGAAACTACTTAAGTATTGACCAGCGATTAACATTACAGCACTTCCTGCTATTTCACTCATACTTCTCACTATTGGATATGTACCGCTATCGTCTTTAAAATTTTCAAAACGTAATGCGGTAATCCTTTTGGCCATCATAGATTCAATATGATGTTTCTTTAGGGCTGATAAATGAATTGGAGAAATGATGGTTTGATTCATTTGCAAAAAAGGCAAGTCCTCTTCTACAGGAGGGGCACTTTTTACAAGTATAGGAGATTTATAAATTTCAGCTTTATCGTAAACTATTTTTGCTCCTGCTTCAGCATAATCCTGATCTGTATAATTACTGCCCTCACCAGCTTTATGTTCTACCTGAACATGATTTCCATTAGCAACTAATACACCTACAGCATCAGGAGTTAAAGCAATTCTATTTTCCTGAAAAGCAACTTCTCTTGGGATACCGATAAATAATTTCTCCCCCTGTGGTTTAATATCCAGCGTTTCCTCCAATGTTTCAAACTGAAAAGAAGCACTAATGGATGGTTTGGATGTAGCCATTTTCTATTGATTAAAATCGGATGATGCATTCATCCCTATAAAAATACTTGATTTAAACCATACATATTTCCGATAAACCTCTTTAAAAGGGATTAATCTTCTAATCGTTCTGTGTATAACCGCCTCATTTTTTCATTCAAAATTTCCATATACACTTCAAAAGGTTTGTCTGGCAATAAACCTGCAGCTTTTTCTGGCCATTCAATCAAACAAAGATTGCCTGAATCGATAGCATCTTCAATTCCAGCCTGGATGGCTTCTTCTTCATCCTTTAATCGATACCAATCCATATGATAAATAGTACCAGCTATGGGGCTCTCATATTCGTTGATGAGTGCGTAGCTAGGGCTGCTTACAGTATCTTTTACTTCTAAAACTTCACAAAGTGCGTGGATAAAACTTGTTTTCCCTGTTCCCATACTGGCATGAAAAATCCAGACCTTATGGGCCTTCCCTTCTTTCCAAACTGCTTTTGCAACCGCTTTAATTTGTGCCAACTCAAATATTGCATCCATGATACAAAGATAAAGAACCATTTGAAATGCCCTCTCAGTCTATATTTCTTCCATTTTTGACACAATGATGTAAAAATATTATCCATCTTTCGAAAGTCTCTCCCTTTAGCTTATAGTACCTTTGTAGCTTACCCATGTATAACAAATTGCATGAAATAACTCTAGATGGAAAAAGTGAATTGGAAAGTAGAAGGAATGAGCTGTACAAATTGTGCACTAACTGTAAATAAATTTCTTACTGAAAAAGGGATGCAAGAGGTGAAAGTAAATTTCATGGGAGGCGATGTAAGCTTTGAAATGAAAGAAGATACTTCAAAAACTGCTCTTGTGAAAGGTATAGAGGGATTAGGTTATCATGTGGAGACAGGTGAAATAACAGATGTAAAAAGGCCCAAAAGACTTTTTCAGAACCACTTACAAAGGTTTACATTCTGTATCATTTTTACTGCACCACTAATGCTACATATGATACCAGGGGTGCATATCCATTTTTTGATGGACCCTTATATTCAACTTGCATTAACGATCCCAGTTTTTATTGTAGGTATGGATTTTTTTGGACGTAGCGCAATTCATAGTTTATGGAAGGGAATTCCCAATATGAATGTATTAATTGCAATTGGCTCTGTGGCAGCATTTGGATATAGTTTATATGGAACACTGATCGGGGAAGCTGCACATTATTTGTTTTACGAAACGGCTGCTACTATCATTACATTAGTATTTCTTGGAAATTGGTTAGAGGATAAATCTGTTGAAACCACACAGCAGGCTTTAAAGAAATTAGCTGTTTCTCAAAAGTCAATGGCTAATATGATAGCATATGACGACCAACACCAAGAGCATGTTTTTCCTGTTGAAAGCAAGACATTAAAAGTTGGCGACTTAGTATTGATCAATTCTGGCGAACCCGTTCCTATGGATTGTAAAATTTTATGGGGTGAAGCCAGTATAAACGAAGCAATTATTACTGGAGAAAGTGTGCCAATTGAAAAGAAAATGAACGATATTTTAATCGGTGGCAGTACAGTTGAAAAAGGTTCGATCAAAGCATATATTACAGCAGTTGGAGAAAATACAGTTTTATCTAATATCCTTAAACTTGTTAGAGAAGCCCAAACCGAAAAGCCACCAGTTCAACAACTAGCTGATAAAATCAGTGCCATTTTTGTTCCAGTAGTTTTAAGTATTGCGCTGATTGCTTTATTGGGAAATTACTTTATTGGCCATTATAGCTTTAGCGAAAGTTTATTAAGAGGCATTGCAGTACTCGTTATTTCTTGCCCCTGTGCAATGGGACTTGCAACTCCAGCGGCAATTGCTGTAGGATTAGGCAGGGCTGCAAAAAATGGGATTCTTTTTAAAAATGCAAAAAGCTTAGAAATATTTAAAGATATCCGTCAGGTTGTTTTTGATAAGACAGGCACCCTTACAACTGGAAATTTTACGATTCAAAAATTTGAATCCACAGATCAAACAGAAGAAGGAATTGCCAGCTTTAAAAAGGCAGCATATTCTTTAGAAAGATTCTCCACCCACCCTATTGCTAAATGTATCAGCAAAGAATGGAAAATAAAAGATGATTTGCGTTGGGCAAAAATTGAGGAACAGAAAGGGCTTGGAATGATTGCCACAGATAAATCTGGAAATACTTATGCTGCAGTATCTTATAAAGCTGTAACTCAAATCAGTACCAATCATTCGCACAACGTTTATATTACTCGAAACGATGAATTAATGGGATGGATTGATGTGGCAGATGAAATAAGACCAGAAGCAAAACAAGTTATTGAAATGTTGCGTTCAAAAGGAATTAGAACCATTTTATTAAGTGGCGATAAAAAAGAAAAATGTGAACAGGTTGCACAGGAATTACATATCGATGAATGGCTTGCAGAACAAACTCCAGAGCAAAAATTAATTGCTATTGAAAATTTTAATAAGCATGAACCTACTGCCATGATCGGGGATGGTATTAACGATGCACCTGCATTAGCAAAAGCAACTGTTGGAATATCACTAAGCGACGCATCACATATCGCAATGCAAAGTGCACAGGTAGTTCTTATGAACCATGGATTAAAAAATCTACCTCTTGCTCTTGGTTTGGGCAAGCATACTTATACTACCATTAAAGAAAATCTTTTCTGGGCGTTTATTTATAATATTGTGGCCATCCCAATCGCAGCTTTTGGATTTTTGAGTCCCACTTTTAGTGCTTTAACGATGGCCATGAGTGACGTTGTTCTTGCAATTAATTCAGTTCGATTGAACTATAAGAAAGTTATTTAAATACGGCCCTATACAATGGTGTTGAACCCAAATGAAATACTAAAAAAATACTGGGGATTTGATTCCTTCCGCCCCATGCAGAAGGAAATCATTGATTCAATATTAGCGGGCAACGACACTTTAGCACTTTTACCAACAGGAGGTGGAAAATCTATCTGCTTTCAAGTTCCTGCTTTAATGATGGAGGGAGTCTGCATTGTAATTAGTCCTTTGATCGCATTAATGAAAGATCAGGAAGCGCATTTAAAAAGCAAAGGAATTTCTGTTGCAAGTATTCATAGTGGTCTTACCTATTATGAAGTAAAATGTATATTACAAGATGCGATTGAAGGTGATTACCAATTTCTTTATTTATCTCCTGAGCGCTTAGAAACAAAAATATTTAAAGAATTACTTCCATACTTAAAAATCAGTTTACTTGTTGTAGATGAAGCGCATTGTGTTTCGCAATGGGGATATGATTTCAGACCCTCTTATTTAAGAATTGCACATATCAGAGAAGCGCTGCCTGATATAGCAATGATGGCACTTACGGCCTCAGCAACAGAAGAAGTTCAGAAAGATATTTTGCTTAAATTAGAAATGCAAAAAGCTTTTACATTTAAGCAATCCTTCGAAAAACAGAATCTATCTTATAGTGTATTTAAAGTAGATAGTAAGGTTAATAAACTAATTGAAATATTGGAAGCAGTTCCGGGTTCAAGTATTGTGTATTGCAATAATCGCAGGCAAACAAAGGAACTGGCTGAGCTTTTGCAATTAAACAAAATAAATGCCGACCATTACCATGCAGGATTAAGTTCTGAAGAGAGAACAACAAAACAGGATTTATGGGTTCAGAATAAAATAAGGGTCATAACATGTACCAATGCATTTGGCCTAGGCATTGATAAACCAGATGTAAGAACCGTAATACATTTTGATACTCCGGAATGTATAGAAAGTTATTATCAGGAAGCTGGACGAGCAGGCAGGGATGGAAATAAGGCATTTGCAGTTTTGATCTATCATTCTTCAGATATCGAATCTCTTGAAGCAATGACCGATAAACGGTATCCCTCGATTCCTATCATTAAAAAAATCTATCAAGACCTTGCTAATTTCTTGCAGTTGCCTGTTGGTGCTGGCGAAATGCAGTATTTCGATTTTGATTTACATGAGTTTGTAAATAACTTTCAACTCGATGCCTATTTAGTAAGTAACACACTTAAAATTTTAGAACAGGAAGGGCATTGTGTTTTATCGGAAAATATTTTCTTGCCATCGAGAATACAATTTCAAATTGATAAAGAAAGTCTTTATTCATTCGAATCAAATTATCCGGATCTGGAACCAATTATCAAAACATTATTACGTACCTATCAAGGTATTTATGATAACAGTACCTCCATTTTTGAAAATCAAATTTCTCGCATTCTTCGAACACCCATCGATGAAATCAAAAAGCAGTTGGAAAAATTAAATCAATTAGGAATTATTGAATACCAACCTCAAAAAGAAACACCTCAAATTTATTTTATACTCAACCGGGCACCTGCAGAATATCTGCATATTGATCAGGACCTTTATTTTAAAAGAAAGAAGCAGTATCAGTTTAGGATAGAGGCCATGCTTCAATACATTCAATTAAATGATACCTGTAGAAGTAGTTTTATTTCTAACTATTTCGGAGAGAAAACAACAAATAGATGTGGCAAATGCGATAACTGTTTAAACAGAAAAAAAACTTCACTAAGTACATCTCAGTTTCAGGCTATTGTAAAAACAATTCAAGCGCAAGTATCCAATGGCACTTCAGTTGAACAAATACTCAAACAATATCAGACTAATGAAGCAGATGATATCTGGAAGGTTCTAAAATTTATGGAATCAGAACAACTGATATTGATAAAAGAAGATGGTAGTAT
>JBAXHC010000086.1:0-13796 GCA_037139075.1 Bacteroidota bacterium | reverse complement strand
ATAATTGCTGCAAATAAGATCCTTTTCATACATGATTATTTATATGTAAAAGAACCTATTATAACCTGCCTGAAGAATACTAACTGATTGGTATTTATTGACTAAATAGTTATAATTTATAGCGATTTAGTTACAGCTTGTGTTTCAAATACGTCTGAATCACATTTTTAGTGATATAATACGGGGGATTTTAAACAGCTGATTTTTATGAGATTTTATTAAAAATTAAACATCAAAGACGTTCAGGTCCTAATTCTACTAGTGCATTGTATAACTTATTTAAATCCGCCAGTTCATTAAATCCCTGAATGGAATATCTTAAATAAAAATTCCCTTCATGATTGAGAACGGGAACTTGAATCCGGTAAGTATCATATAAAATATCATGTAGCTTTTCTGGATGCTTTATTTTAATTGGTATTGAAAATAGCTGACCAATAAAATCATCCGAAATTGCAGTTAATGGTTCTGTTCCAAACAATTCACAAAATCTGATCGCATTATTTTTAGTTAGAGCCTTACTTTCCTCAGTTACTTTCTTCCAATTAAACTTGTCCATAAAGTCAATGGCAGCAGGAATCGTTAAGAAGGATGAATAGTCACGCGTTCCTTGAAATTGGTGATTGTCGAGAAATATAGAATCTGATGGCTTAATACTTTTATATCCCCAACTAATAATTAAGGGGTCAAATAAATGTTGAAGGCTATTGCGAACATATAAAAATGAAGAGCCCTTCGGGGTTAACATCCATTTATGGCAGGCGCCTGTATAGATATCTGCACCCAACTGGCTAAGATCAATTGACAATTGACCAGGAGCATGTGCGCCATCTACATATATAAGTATCCCAAGTTGGTTCGCTATTGCACAAATTTCTTCAACTGGAAGTATGATACCAGTTGAACTTGTGATATGACTCACAAAAATCAATTTTGTATTTTTTGTAATCCCTTTTAAAAACTGTTCTAAAAATGTTTCTTTGCTTTGTAGCGGGAATTGAATCTCAATTCTTTTATAGGTAGCTCCATTTTTTTCGCAATAGTATTTCCAGGTTTTATCGCAGGGGCCATATTCTAAATTCGTGGTTAATACTTCATCACCCGCAGAAATATTAAAACTTTTAGCAATTAAATTAACCGCATAAGAGGGGCTGGTTACATATACAAGATCATCTGCTTCACAATTCAAATATTTGCCCAGAGATTGTCTTGATTTTTTTATATAGGCAGGCCCTAATTCATTTATAAATAATGTGGGCTCTTCTTCTAATTCTCTTTGAAAATTCTGATAAACATCAAAAACAGGCTTGGGACATGCACCAAATGCACCAAAGTTTAGATATGTAATATCCTTTTTTAATAGAAATTGCTCTTTTAAATGATTTGATTCCATTTGTATTTTTATTTTAAAAAATCTCCTTTTACTCTTATTCCAGCTTCATCATCCACTACTTTTTTCATTAGTTTTTTTAAGCCTTTTGGCAATAGTTCAGATTCTTCTATACTTAGGGTATGTATAATCTCGTGAAATTCATCTTCGTCATCATAATAGCCCAGATATAAATCATAAACACCATTTAAATGTAATCGAATAGATAACTCTAGGTCTTCTTCATATTGATGCATACTTAAAATTGACCATTGATCAGCTTCTAAAAAATCAAAATGAATTTCAATGGAATCCTCTGATAACACATGTCTCAAAAATTGATCGATTAGTTTGCCTGTATGATTCGTTACAAGGTCTTGATAGTTCATAGATTGATTTTGGACAAATAAACAACTTTTCAATGAGCTTTGTTAAATGTGACAAAGGTTACTTTTAAAGGTTCATCTGTGCTGTAATTTTGTAGGTATGAAAAATATCTTATCGAATTGGAATTTTATGCGTGCTGTAAGATTAATTCTTGGAGTGATTATCATAGTGCAGGGAATTGAAGCAAAAGAATGGATGTATGCATTTGCTGGGATACTTTTATCTGGTATGGCTGTTGCAAATATTGGTTGTTGTGGAGTAGGAGGTTGCCAGGTTCCTACCAGAAAAGAAAATGTTTTAACCAATCATAAAGATATTACCTATGAAGAAATTCATTAATGATCAAAAGTTATATATTATCGGAGCTGTTATTGGAGCAATAAGTGGTTATTTATATTGGAAACAAATAGGCTGTAGCACTGGAACTTGTATGATTACATCATCTCCAATTAGAAGTACTATATATTTTGCTTTGATGGGCGCTTTATTTTTTGGCATATTTAAAAAGGAAAAACATGCAGAACAATAGTAGTTTTCAAGAATTAATCAACGGTGATATCCCTGTATTGGTTGATTTCTCCGCAGAATGGTGTGGGCCTTGTAAAATGATGGCTCCTATATTAAAAGAGGTTAAAGCAGAAGTAAACGAAGCAGTTAAGGTTATTAAGATAGACGTTGATAAAAGTCCGCAAGCAGCCGGAGTATATCAAATTCAGGGAGTACCCACACTAATTTTATTTCAAAAAGGACAAATTCTCTGGAGGAAGTCTGGTGTTACCAGTGCCAAAGAATTAGTAAAAATAATTAGCGAAAAAGCAAAATAAAACCCGGATAACCGGGTTTTATTTATTTAGAATCTTTCTAGTTTCGAAAAGAAGAAGTCGCCTTCAATAGCCGCATTCTCATCACTATCACTGCCATGTACTGCATTTTCACCAATATTAGCAGCATATAATTTACGGATCGTACCTTCTGCAGCTTGAGCAGGGTTCGTAGCTCCGATTAATTCCCTGAAATCTGCCACTGCATTCTCTTTTTCTAAAATTGCAGCAACAATAGGACCGCTAATCATAAAATCAACCAATTCCTGGAAAAATGGACGCGCTCTATGGATATCATAGAATAATCCTGCTTGTTCCTCAGTAAGTTGAATCCATTTCAAAGCTTTCACTTTAAATCCAGCTTTGATGATTTGGTCTAAAATAGCACCAGTATAACCTTTTGAGGTTGCATCTGGCTTAATCATGGTAAATGTTCTATTGCTCATAAATTAAAATTTCGGATGCAAGATTACACATTTATCGTTGTTTTTGACAGATGAAATGCTTTGTTTTTGTTATTTCTGTTAAATTGATTTGATATAATAACTCGGATAGCGCAATTTTGCCGCCAATTATATGCAAAGCATCTCTCTTTTCTATCCACAACTCAATACGCCTAGTAAGGTGGTTATTACCATGCACCAAAAGCCAGATGGTGATGCCATGGGTTCTGCTCTTGGATTATATCACTTTTTGATAGCGATGGGTCATCAGGTACAAGTTATTTCTCCCACAAATTGGGCTGATTTTCTAGATTGGATGCCAGGTGTCGACAAAGTAATGGACTTTGAAAAGAATCGGGATAAAGCTAAAAAGGTTCTGGATGAAACAGATTGGTTATTCTGTCTTGATTTCAATGTACTTCACCGTACAAAGAATCTTGAAAAATATCTTGCTGAAGCAAAATGTACTAAAATCTTGATCGATCATCACGAACAACCTCAGGAAGAAGCTTTTGATTTTGGAATCAGTAATACCAGTAAAAGTTCTACCTGTGAAATGGTGTATGATTTTATAGTAGAATCTGGACATGGCGCATTACTGAACCTGGATATGGCTGAAAGTATTTATACGGGTTTGATGACAGACACGGGTTCTTTTAGATTCCCTGCAACAAGTGCATCTGTTCACCGTGCTATCGCCCATCTGAAAGATCTGGGATTGAAACATACTAAAGTGCATGATCATTTATATGATAATTTTCTGGAAAATAGATTACGATTTATTGGATTTGCTTTAACCAACAGGATGGAAGTACTCTATGAATATAATACCGCTTTAATGTATATCCATCATGCAGATCTACACCGATATGATATTAGAACTGGCGATACAGAAGGTTTGGTGAATTATTTATTAACCATACAGGGGATTAAATTTGGAGCACTGGTTATTGATAGGGATGAGGAAAGAAAATGGAGTTTTAGAAGTAAAGGTAATTTCGATGTTAATACCTTTGCCCGTAATCATTTTGAAGGTGGGGGTCATGTAAATGCTTCAGGCGGAAGAAGCAGTGACAGTTTGGATGCAACCGTAAATAAATTTAAACAAGTATTAAAAGAATATAAAAATCAACTTAAATAAAAAATGAAAAACACCATCAAGCTTTTTTTAGCGATTGTATTGTTTGCAAGCTGTAATCAATATGAAAAAACACCATCAGGTCTTGCATACAAAATCACTAAAGGTTCTGGCAAAGACAAATTGAAAAATGGTGATGCAATTAAATTGAATATCGAATATAAATTGTCTTCAAAAGATTCTATTTTGAGCAGTTCTTATGGTCATATTCCAGTTTATTTCGTGTTGGATACCGCACATTTAGGTAAATATAATTTTACTGAATTATTAACTACATCTTCAGTAGGAGATAAGATCGAATTTAGATTGAGTGTAGATACTTTGAAGAGACTTGGTATGATTGACTATAATACCATTTTCCACAAAGGTGAATTTATCAATGGTAAAGTGGATATTATTTCTTCATTTAAAGGACAACCTGAAATGATGGAAGATTATACTAAAGAATCAGTTGCTGAAAAAAATAAAGAAATGGAAGTTCTTTCTGCTTATGCAAAAAAGAATAACATCAAAACAGTTACTACGCAAGCTGGTGTTTTAGTAGAAGTTCAAAATGAAGGAACAGGACCCAAAGCCGATTCTGGAATGGTTGCAGTTGTTTTATACAGAGGTACATTTGTTGATGGCAAGGCTGCTTTCGATTCAAATATGCTGAATGGTAAACCAACATCTGCGATGCCTTTCAAAGTTCCAATTGGTGCTAATGCAGTGATTAAAGGTTGGGATGAAGGTCTACGTTTATTTGGAAAAGGTGGTAAAGGTCGTTTGTTGATTCCTTCTATGTTGGGCTATGGTCCACAAGGATCTGCTCCTGTTATTCCAGCTTACGCAAATTTAATTTTCGATGTTGAAATTACAGATGTAACAATCGCTCCTCCTCCAGCACCAAAACAAGAAATGCCAATATTACAAGGTCAGCCTCAAGCTAATCCGCACAAACAATAATAAATATGTAAATATTTTATAAGCCGTCTCATCAAATGAGGCGGCTTATTTTTTTATCAGATTGATTAAATGAATTGCTTCCATTGCTTCTTTTACATCATGAACACGAAGAATATCTGCACCATTCATTAGCCCAACTGTATTTAACACAGTAGTTCCATTTAAAGCAGTTTCAGCGGTTCCTCCTAATGATTTGTAAATAGTAGACTTGCGCGATACGCCTAAAAGGATGGGTTTTCCAAGTATTTTCAAAGAAGAAAGATCCCTGATTAATTGAAAATTAGCTTCCACTGTTTTGCCAAATCCAAATCCCGGATCAATAATCACATCTTTAATTCCTGCAGTTTTACATGCATTTAATCGCTCAATAAAAAAATCTATCACAGCTTCCATCGTCCTTTTGTCAGACATTGGTAAATGAAGTTGCTGTGCATCACCATTATTGTGCATACAGATATACGGGGCTTTTAATAAAGCAACAGTATCAAGCATATTTGCATCAAATAAGCCTGCACTTACATCATTTACAATGGTAGCACCACTCTCAAATGCAATTCTCGCTACAGTAGAAAAATAAGTATCAATTGAAATGATGGTTTCGGGGAACTGATTAACAATAGCATCTATAATAGGAATTACTCTTTCTATTTCTAATGCGGATCCGATTTTTACGCTTCCTGGTCTGGTACTTTGTCCACCAATATCCAGGATGCCAGCTCCCAAAGCAATCATTTCACCAGCCTTTTGAAGCGCTTCATCAATATTATCCACACGACTATCACTGTGAAAGCTGTCGGGGGTACAATTAATGATCCCCATTACCACAGGTTGTTCCCATTTTATTAATCTTCCATTACAGTTAAGTGTGAACATAGAGACTATTCATTTATATTGCATTCATTCAAAGATATTATATAGCTTTTATCGAGGGGAATAAAATGGAAACGAATATTCAATACGATCAGGCAATCACTCAGTGCCGAGACATATTTATAAAGAAAACAAAAGATTATGGTACCGCATGGAGGGTTCTAAGAACCATTTCAGTGGTGGACCAAATATTTATCAAAGCCCTTCGGATAAGAACAATTCAAGATAAGAAAACTCAAAAAGTAGAAGATGGGATTCCTTCTGAATTCAAAGGAATTGTAAATTATGCTGTTATTGGGTTAATTCAGTTGGCTTTAGATCGTCCGGCTGTTGAAGAAGTTCCTGTTGAACAAGTAGAGCATTTATATCAGAAATATGTTGATTTTGCAAAATCAACCATGCTGGATAAAAATCATGATTATGGGGAAGCCTGGCGAGATATGAGTCAGGAAAGTTTTGCAGATTTGATTTTAGTAAAATTACTCAGGATCAAACAAATTCTCCAAAATGATGGTAAGACGCTCATTAGCGAAGGAATAGATGCGAACTATGTTGATATTTTAAATTATTCCATTTTTGCTTTAATACTCATAGAAGAAGGGAAGCATTAAAAAAATACCATGAAAAAAACATTGTGGGCCGTAAGATGGATTATTGGGTTACTCTTTATTTTTTCTGGATTGGTAAAAGCTAATGACCCTCTGGGGCTAAGTTATAAAATTCAAGAATTTTTTGAAGTCTGGGGTTGGCATGCTTTACATGATTATACGCTTCTATTGGCATTAATTCTTAATGTTTTTGAAATTGTGGCTGGAGTTGCTGTAATTGTAGGATGGCAAATCAAAATAGTAAATTGGTTGCTTTTATTACTCATCATTGCATTTACATTTTTAACAGGCTATGCTTTGTTTTCTGGAAAAATAAAAACCTGTGGATGCTTTGGAGATTGTATTCCTCTTAGTTCTGCTCAATCCTTTATGAAGGATATATTTCTTTTTGTATTGATACTAATCTTGATGGTACTAAGTGATAAATACCATCGATCAGAATTTAAAATAACATCTGTCATTATTTTGATTATCAGTTTAATAGGATCTGTTAGTTTGCAATTTTATGTTCTGAGAAATTTACCTATTGTTGATTGTCTACCATTTAAAAAAGGTAACAATATTCAACAGCAAATGCAATTGCCTGCTGGGGCTATTCCGGATAGTTTTGCGCTTCACTTTATATATCAAAAAAATGGAAAAGAATTAAGTTTTGATCAGGCACATTTTCCAGATGATTTTGATTCGTCCTATATCTATGTAAATAGAAAAGATGAACTAGTTAAAAAAGGGAACGGATTAAAAGCTGCTATTTCTGATTTTTCGTTGAGAACTTTAACTGATGCAGATTCTACTGCCTTATTATTTGATACGCCAAAATATGTGATGATTATGGCTAAGGATTTCGAGGATGAAACAGCATGGGAAGGAACAGTATCGAAAATAATCAATCAAGCTGCCAAATATAAAATATCGATTGTGCTAATAACTGCAGATGCTAAAACAGCTTCTGAAAAGTTTCAGAATATTCCTATTCTGAAATGCGATGCAACTGTTATGAAAACTGCAGCCAGAGTTACACCTACTATATTTTTAATGGAAAATGCAACAATTAAAGGGAAATATAGCTATAGAAATATTAATGCAATAGAAAATGCTATCAGAAATTGGTAGTTTTTAAGATATGATTACTTCATTGATTACTTCTTCACCAAAAGCTTCATTAATTCTTGCAATGATCTGAGGCTTCTGATATTGCAATTCATTCTTAAGCGGACCCACTGAAGTTTGTATATATAATTTTTTATTGAAAATTTTTATTTTCTCTGTGTACTTAGCAATCGTTTTGCCCATGAGTGTTTCCCAAATTACATCAATCTGAGCGGCACGTACACCGTTATTCAGTTTGCTTTTTTTCAAAAACCCTTTAATGGCATCACCGATATGATATTCAGACATAGCGTAAAGATAGGGTTTTGAATATATTTATTTAAGCGATTTCTATTAGCTGAAAAGGAATTTTCGTTTGTGTTAATTGATCCCTTAGGCGATGAACATGTGTATCTGTAATAAATACTTGTCCATCACTTTCAGTACAAACCCATTTTAATAATTGATACATTCTTTTCTCGTCTAGTTTTTCAAATACATCGTCTAATAAAAGAATGGGAGTGTAGCCCTTTTGTTGTTTTAGTATTTGCCACTCAGCTAATTTTAATGCAAACAATAGACTCTTCCTTTGCCCTTGTGATGCTTCGTTCTTAAATACCTGTTCATTCATTTTAATAATGATATCGTCTTTATGTATACCTGCACTTGTTCTTTGTAGCGTTCGATCTTTTTGTTGATTCATTTGAAACAAGGATTCCATGTCTTGATGCAAAAGTTGACTTTCATAGAACAATTCAATTTGATCCGAATTGCCGGCAATTTTCGAATAGATCTCAGATACCAATTGCAGGTATTCAACTAAAAATTCTTTGCGAATTAAAAAAAGTTGATTTCCTTTTTTACATAATTGTTGATCTAAAATTTGTAATAAGGCCTCATCTAAATGTCCGGTTTCTGCTAATTGTTTTAAAACCGAATTCCTTTGTTGTAATAACTTTTGATAATCAATGAGAAGTAACAGATAATGCTTATTAAATTGAGATATGATTGTATCAATCAGTTTTCTTCTTTCCTCACTTGAGCCAGATATAATAATAATATCATCAGGTGCAATCATAACACAAGACAACTTGCCGATATGGTCAGAAAATCGTTTATAAGTTTCTTCGTTATGTATTAATTCTTTTCGATTATTTTCTCGGAGAATAAAAACCAAATTTTGTTCTTGTTGATGTAATTGATAGGTTCCTTCTAGACGAAAGCCAAGCATTCCATGGTGCACATTGGAAGAATCTACTCTTGAAAAATAGCTTTTTGTAAAGCTCAAATAGTAGATGGCATCTAATAAATTAGTTTTGCCAGAGCCATTTTTTCCGCAAATACCTATAACCCGATCCTTAAAATGAAAGGATTGCTGAACATAATTCCTAAATTGCGTAAGTATAATATTCTGAAGTTGGAGCATTTGAGTAGGCAAATTAATCAACTCATTTCTTAAATAGAAGGTTGAGTCTGCGAGAAAGCAATTATTTTTAATAAAAAAATAGGTTTTGAAGACAATTCTATCCAAAGAACAACTGGCTTTAACCATTAAAAGGCTGGCAAATCAGATTCTGGAAAATCATCCACAATTGCAAAATACTGTGATTATTGGTTTGCAGCCACGTGGAATTTTCTTAAGCGATCGTATCGTGCAGGAATTAATGAAGCTGGTTGACCCAAAAACTATTCAATATGGTAAACTAGATATTACTTTTTATAGAGATGATGTACGTAAAAGCCTGCATATTGCCAGTAATACGGAAATCCCTTTTGGTATAGAAAATAAAAATGTGATTTTGGTAGATGATGTTTTGTACACTGGTAGAACGATCCGTGCAGCATTAGATGCATTATTAGATTTTGGCAGACCTTCTAAAGTTGCTTTATGTGTGTTGGTGGATAGGAGGTTTAGTAGGGAATTACCAATACAGCCAGATTATTTAGGAAAAGCCATCGACACTATATTTTCACAACGCGTTACTGTTTTATGGAATGAAAACGACGAAAATGAACAAGTTATGTTGTTGGATAACTAAAACGTTTATCTTTGACCTTTAATGAAACTATCTACCAAACACTTACTTGGTATTAAGCACCTCCTACCCGAGGACATCAAGCTTATTCTATCTACAGCTGCTCAATTTAAAGAGGTATTACAGAGACCCGTGAAGAAAGTACCTTCTCTCAGAGATGTGACTATTGTGAATCTTTTTTATGAGAATTCTACCAGAACCAGAATGTCTTTTGAATTGGCTGAGCGTCGTTTGTCTGCAGATGTATTAAATTTTGCGGCAAGCAGTTCATCTGCAGCTAAAGGGGAAACACTATTAGATACGGTGAATAATATTCTAAGTATGAAAGTGGATCTGGTTGTGATGCGTCATAGTGCTTCTGGTGCGCCACATTTTTTAGCGCAACATATTCCGGCTGCAATTGTAAATGCGGGTGATGGCATCAATGAACATCCTACGCAAGCTTTATTGGATGCTTTCTCCATGCAAGAAAAATTCGGATCTCTGGAAGGATTAAAAGTGGCTATTATAGGAGACATTATGCATAGTAGGGTAGCACTAAGTAATATGTATCTATTACAAAAAATGGGAGCAGAAGTAACGGTTGCAGGTCCTCCCACATTGATTCCGAAATATATTAGTGAAGCATTAGGCGTTCGAGTGGAATATAATCTGAAGAAGGCTTTGCAATGGTGTGATGTAGCAAATGTGTTAAGGATTCAGTTGGAACGCCAAAATCAACCTTTATTTTCATCATTAAGAGAGTACAGTCTTACCTATGGGATTAATAAGAAATTATTAGAATCTCTTGGAAAGGAAATGGTGATCATGCATCCTGGCCCCATCAATCGAGGTGTGGAATTAGATAGCGATGTGGCTGATGGTTCATCTTCCATCATCCTAAATCAAGTGGAGAATGGGGTAGCTGTTAGAATGGCTGTTTTATATTTATTGGCAAATCGGGAGAACTAATTTTTTTTCAATTGATTTCGATATTTAATTGATTGCTCAATCTATTTTATGAAAAGAATTTGTTTATTTCCCGGCACATTCGATCCGGTTACCTTAGGGCATATTGATATTATTAATCGAGCACTTCCATTGTTTGATAAAATAGTTGTAGGCATTGGAATCAATTCTTCCAAAAATCCAATGTTCAGTGCAGAACAGAGAATGCAATGGTTCAATGAGATTTATAAAGATGATCCCAGAGTTGAAAGTGCCGTTTACGATGGACTTACCATTCAATACTGCGAAAAAATTAATGCACATTTCATTTTAAGAGGAATCAGATTTGTGAGTGATTTTGAATACGAAAAGTCAATTGCAGATGCCAATCGTACTTTAGACAGAAGTATAGAAACTATTTTTCTTACAGGAGAGCCCATGTATACTTCAGTGGCATCCACCATTGTTAGAGATATTCTTAAAAATGGGGGTAATGCTTCACCATTTTTACCTCAGGCAGTTATTAATTCTTTGTATCCTTAAATTTTCTAAGATGTCTATTTGGTTTAATTCTGATTTACAAATGAAAGATTTCATTCATTTTGGTAAAAATACAATGGGAGAATTTTTGGGGATTGAATTTGTGGAATTAGGTGATGATTATATTAAGGCCACTATGCCTGTTGATGAAAGAACCAAACAACCTTATGGTCTTTTACATGGAGGAGCTTCTGTAGTTTTAGCTGAAACTCTTGGAAGCATAGGTGCTGTATTAACTGTTGATCCTGAACTATTTCAATGTGTAGGATTAGAAATAAATGCGAATCATATTAGAGGCGTAAAACAAGGAATCGTAACTGGAATAGCAAGACCCATTCATATGGGGGCAACTACACAAGTATGGGATATTCGCATATTCGATGAAAGAGAAAAATTGGTTTGTGTAAGTAGGCATACAGTAGCTGTTATCAAAAAGAAACACTAATAAACTAATTCAGAATTGTCTAAAACTGTTTTTATAGTTTCATAGGATTCCTGAAGTCTTAATGAAATTTCTGAAGGCTTTGTCCATTCAATAGCTGTAATATCTTCTTCAATTTGAGGTACTAATGCAGGCACTCCAGAAACTGTCATTCTAAACCAATGCGATTCTTTAATAACGTCCTGTTTTTGATAAACATCAAAATAGGCATGTTGTGTTACTATAACTAATTTTCCCAGTGTTAGATTTTGAACCCCGGTTTCTTCCGTTACTTCTCTTAAGGCACAGGCCTCGATTGTTTCTCCTTTATCAAGTTTCCCTTTTGGCAAATCCCATTTCCCCCTTCTAAAGATCATTAGTAAATCCCCATGCTCATTTGTAACAACTCCTCCACCTGCAAGTATAATCGGCTTTTTATTATTCATTTTGGCTTTTGACTTTTGAATTTCGACTTTTCTCATCAAATATACTAGTGCAATCTTTACCTTCGCGCTATGACAAATGAAAAAGCTGTTGCAGAGAAATTATTGCAGGTTGCTGCTGTAAAACTTAGTCCTGAAAAACCATTTACATGGGCAAGCGGTTGGAAAAGCCCAATATATTGCGATAACAGAAAAATTTTATCATTTCCATATACACGTGATTTCATTAAAAGTGAAATGTGCAATGTGATTTTTGAAAATTTTCCGAATGTAGACATGTTAGCAGGTGTAGCAACAGCAGGTATTCCCTGGGGTGCTATGGCAGCTGATCAATTAAAACTGCCGTATATCTATGTTCGACCAAAGCCCAAAGAGCATGGTTTGGGCAATCAGATTGAAGGTTCCTTTGAAGCGGGAAAATCTGTTTTAGTCATTGAAGATCTTATCTCAACAGGAAAAAGCAGCCTGGAAGTAGTAACTGTATTAAAAAATGCTGGATTGAATGTGGTTGGAATGGTATCTATTTTTACCTATGGATTTCCTATAGCAACAAAAGCATTTGAGGAAGCAGGAGTCCCTTATAAATCGCTTACTAATTATAGCAGTTTGATTGAATTAGCAGTTGAAAAAGGACAGATTACGGCTGAAACAGAACAATTATTACTTCAATGGCGTGAAGATCCTGCTAATTGGAAAGGGATTTAATATAAAAAGATATGAAAAAAATATGGATGGCTGTTTTTTTGCTGATTGGATTCTATGCTCAAATGCAAGCACAGGAGTCGAAAGTTCAGTGGATTACTATTAAGTCTGCCAATCTTAAATGTTGGGAATGTAAGGATCGGTTAGATCATTACTTGACTATTGAAAATAAGTCCAATATGGAAGGGGGAATTATACAATGGAAATTCTTCCTGTTACAAGGAGAAATCAAATTACAATACTATCCGGATAGGGTTACACCAGATATGATCAGAACAGCGTTGAATAATGCTGGATTTGATGCAGATAATGAATTAGCCACAGAGGAAGCCTATAAAACATTGCCTCTGGCATGTAAAAGAGCAAATGAAGGTGGAGGCCCTCAACTTAGAAAGCCCTGCCATTTAGAGCCGATTCACTAAAATTAGAAAAAGTTTAATTTATGTCTTCCTTCATAAGTGAAAGGAACCGTTTTAAATATACCCGCCTTCCCAACCCGCGTTGTTCCTTTTACAGTTACTAGTACTTCGTTACTCACCACTAAAGTCAATGCGTTTTTGTAAAACTCTTTTACATCCAATGCAATTTTAGAAGGAAGGATAAAATCAGACTTCTTGGATATATGCATACTCGTATCCAAATTCATTTTCCCCAGGTAATGGTTATCTACATATACATCCGCATCCACTTTTTTTAAATCAAGTCCAAAATTGTTCGGGTTAAAATAAACTAATTCCATATCCAGACTAGTCTTATCAAATCCAAATTTATCCAGTTTCACATTTCTTACTTCCCGGTATTCGAAAGTTTTCGGAGCTGCGCATGAAAAGATGAATAGGCAAATAATACATAAACAGAAGAACGATTTCATCTAATAGAATTTGCATGCAAATTAATACCTGAATTGATAAGAAAAGTAAATAAACGAAATACCCATATTAGTTAACAATTTTTTCGTTTCATCTATCTATAGATTTCCTTTTAAGTTATTTATTCTAAACCAAAAGGGTGGGAGCATATTGCCTTCTAAAAGACTTATTTTCTATTTAAAGCTCAT
>JBAXHC010000085.1:0-14063 GCA_037139075.1 Bacteroidota bacterium | reverse complement strand
AAATGTAAATACAAATGAGAATATAAAATGTTTAATTAGTTTTCAATAGCACGCAGATGACACAGATTTTCGCAGATTAGATCCGTGTAAATCAGCTATATCCGTGTCATCTGCGTGCCATTCAACCCACGCATGCAATTTTTAAAAATAAAGCATTTATCTTCATACAAAAAAATGAAGTTCTGGGATCAAATTGCGGAATATCTCTTTATAAAGAAAAGGGAGCAGAAAGAAAACGATACAAAATTTACGAAGTACATGCATGGCATGAACCGGATTTCAATTTATATGTTTCTAATAGTTATTTTGTTAATGCTCTTCAAAGCATTTATTCTTCCAATGATTCGCAAATAATTATTTGCTTAAATAGTCAGTAATTATTTTTGCAGCCTGATCAGATGCATGACCACCCTTAGAAAGCTTTTCATATAATGCCTGGTAGTCTGATTTCAATTGTTTTTGATGCGCTTCATCGTTCAATAATAAGTTCAACTCATTCACCAGATTTGCAACATTTAATTCGTCTTGAATCAATTCTGTAACAATTAGTTTATCCATGATCAGATTCACTAACGAAATGTATTTGATCTTAATTAATCGTTTCGCAATTTGATAGCTGATATTACTTCCTTTATAGCAAACTATTTCAGGAACACTTAATAGTGCGGTTTCTAAAGTAGCAGTACCACTAGTAACAAGTGCTGCTTCTGATTCTAATAATAATTGATAGGTCGCATTTTTTACGGAAGCCACATTTTGATAAGCTTGTAAAAAGGGATGATAGAAGTCTGATTCTTGTCCGGGTGCCTCAGCTACAACAAACTGATATTCTGGAAATGATTTTGCAACTTCCAGCATGATCGGAAGTTTCTTTGTGATTTCTTGTTTCCGGCTTCCAGGTAAGAGTGCGATTTTTTTAGTTCTTGTTGCGGAATGATTTTCCTGGTAGCCTAATTCTTTTTTCTTGTCTTCAATAGCTTCGATTAAAGGGTGACCTACATAGTCTACATCCCAATTCCATCTTTCCTTATAATAATCTTTTTCAAATGGGAGGATCACTAGCATCTTGTCGATGATCTGTTTCATCTTTTTCACACGGCCTTCTTTCCAGGCCCAAACTTGTGGAGAGATATAATAGATTACTTTGATGCCCTCTTTGTGTGCCCATTCTGCAATGCGTAAATTAAATCCCGGGTAGTCAATTAGGATTACAGCGTCTGGCTTAAATTCTTTGATATCATCTTTGCAGAACCGGATATTTTTAAAAATTGTGGGTAGATTTTTCACTACTTCTGCGAATCCCATGAAAGCCAGGTCGCGATAATGCTTTACCAATTCAGCACCTGCAGTTTGCATCAAATCGCCTCCCCAGCAACGAATATTTGCCTGAGGGTCTTGTGTTTTCAATGCTTTGATCAGATTACTGCCGTGGAGATCGCCACTGGCTTCCCCTGAAATGATATAGTACTTCACCCTCCAAAGATATCGATGAGACCATTTTAACAAGTTTTTTTTCAAAAACTAAAAAAATAGTTTGAAAACTAAAAAATTAGTTTATACATTTGAACAACTATAAAATTAGTTGAAGATGAAACCACTCACTAAAGCTGAAGAACAGATCATGCATAGCATCTGGAAATTAGAAGCTGCATTTTTAAAAGATGTTGTTGAAGCACAACCAGAACCTAAGCCCCATTCAAATACAGTAGCTACTATTATTAAAATATTAGCCGATAAGGGATTTGTTGGAGTAACTCCGATTGGAAGGGTGCATCAATATTATCCATTGGTATCGAAGGAAGAATATTCATCCAGCTCTATCAGGAATTTAGTGGAAGGCTATTTTGAAGGATCATTTAGTGAAGCGGTAAGTTTTATGGTAAAACAAAAAGACATTAGTGTAAAAGAATTGGAGTTGTTATTAACCGAAATTAAAAAACACAAAAAATAATCGTCATGCTATCTACTGCATATTATTTCCTGCAAGTTATTTTCTGTAGCGCTGTTATGATGGGTTACTATTGGCTGGTGCTTAGAGATAAAAAGTTTCATCAGTATAACCGCTTTTATTTATTAAGCGTATTGATTCTTTCCTGGATTATTCCATTGATTAAAATACAGTTTACAAAACCCGTAAGCAGTGGTACTCAAGTTATCAATTTCTTATCCATCGTTGCTGACAACAATGCAGAGATCGATGCCAACCTTGCAAAGAATAGCTACGAGTTCACATGGGAAGCCTTTGCTATTGCATCGTATTTCTTAATAGCTGCAATGATGTTAGGGGTTTTGATAGTTGGACTCATCCGACTATATATGTTACTAAAAAAACATTCCTGCAAAACTGTAGGTGATGTGTACCTCATTCTCACCCAGGTAAAGGGGACGCCCTTTTCTTTCTTTCGATATATATTCTGGCATGAAGCGATTGACCTGAGAAGCGATACCGGTAAAAAAATGCTGGAACACGAGTTAACCCATGTACAACAAAAACACAGCGTTGATAAAGTGCTGATACAAGTAGTACTGGTGGCTGGTTGGTTCAATCCCTTTTTCTGGCTGCTGAAAAAGGAGATGGAAATGATTCATGAATTCATTGCCGATAACAAGTCTGTGCAAAATGGTGATAGCGCTTCACTGGCACAACTTCTGTTAACCGCAGCATATCCTCAGCAGCAGTTTTTGCTTACCACACCATTTTTCTTTTCACCCATTAAAAGAAGACTTACAATGATCACAAATAATAAAAACCCAAGATTTAGTTATGTAAGAAGATTGGTAATACTGCCAATCCTAGCACTAGTTGTAGTACTGGTTGCATTTAGAAAAAAAGATACTACATTATCACTGAGTCCATCTATTCAATTAAACAAATCCTATACTATTGTTATAGATGCAGGCCATGGTGGAAAAGATCGAGGTGCATTTTCTTCCATTGCAAAAGTTACTGAAGCAGAGATCACATTGTTATTGGCTAAAGCTGTAAAGGATGCGAACACCAATCAAAATATCAAAATTATTCTTACAAGAGAAACAGATGTATTTAATACGATACAAGAAAAAGCAGCTTTTGCAAATGCTCAAAGAGCTGACTTATTTATTTCTCTTCACTGCAATGATGTGTCAACTGTAGTAGTCGATGGCAAAAAAACAAATAATCCGTCTAAAGGCATTGAGATTTATATTGCAGATAAAGAAAAAGCAAATGATTATATAGCTAATGCCACATTAGCGAATGATTTGGGAAATGCGATTAAAAATGTAAATGCAAATTTACTTGGAATCAAAAGCCGTAAAGCAGGCATTTGGGTTTTACAGGCCGTAAAATGTCCTTCTGCTTTAATTGAAGCAGGATTTATTAACAGTAAGGAAGATTTGAATCAGATGCTAGATGCTGCTTATCAGAAAAAGTTTGCTACAAGCATTTTGGAAGGTGTTCAAATATATCTGTCGAATCTAGAAAATGGAAGAATTGAAAAGAGAATAGACGTGCTTCAGGATAATAAAAATAAAGTAACTGTTACTGAAACATCACCTCAAAAAGAAGAAATAAAAAAACTTGTTTTAAAAGATTCAAATAGTCCGAAGATAAATTTAAATGGACCAATTACGCCTATTAGTAAACATGCAGTTATTTATTTAGATGGAGTTAAAATAGACACAATAGTTTTTCATAAATTAAATCCAGATAACATTGCCAGTGTAGATGTTTGGAAAGGGGAAGAAGCTATTAAGAAATATGGAAAGGAAGGTGAGAATGGATTGGTATTAATTACTTCTAAACAAAAAGCTACAGATATAAAATTAGAGCGTGTTGAATTTTCTTCTTTTAAAGAGGGCGAAATAAAAACAATTCAATTAATTGATCCGAAAGCAATTTATTATATTGACGGAGTAAAATCGGATAGCGTCACAATGCATCAATTAAATCCCAAAACCATTGAAAGCATTAATATATTAAAAGGTGAAGCTGCGAAACTTAAATATGGTCCTGATGTAAGCAGTGGTGTTGTGGAGGTTAAATTGAAAAAACAAAAGCCTCAATAATTTAGCTATAAATAGGTACTCTACAGGATAGTTTGGAAGCCTTGGAATTTTTCCAAGGCTTTTTTATGAATATCTATTAAATTTAGATCTACAAGGACAAACAGAGTTGAACCAATGTTTGGGTGCCTTGATATTCTTAAGCCAAAAAGATTGTATGCCCAGAAAATTCCTCCAACTAATAGGTACCTGCCTATTATTGACCATTGTTTCAAACCCCATTTTTGCTCAAAAAAAATCATTAGCTCAGAAAGTTGATTCAGTATTACATCTGATGACGCTTGATGAAAAGATCGGACAACTCAATCAATATAACGATGATCAGGCAGCTACTGGTCCGGTTACCCACGATAATGATAAAATTGGTCAGATCAAACGTGGCCAAGTTGGCTCCTTATTAAATTGTGTAGGGGTTGCCCGTACTCGTAGCTGGCAGAAAGTTGCTATGGAGAGTAGATTGAAAATTCCATTATTATTTGGTCAGGATGTAGTTCATGGATATAAAACTACATTCCCCATTCCTCTCGGCGAAGCTGCCAGTTGGGATTTAGAAGCCATTCAATCATCCGCCAGAGTTGCCGCAACTGAGGCAAGTGCAAGCGGTTTGCATTGGACATTTGCACCGATGGTGGATATTTCACGCGATCCACGTTGGGGTAGGGTAATGGAAGGTGCTGGTGAGGATCCATATCTGGGTTCATTAATTGCTGCTGCAAGAGTGAAAGGTTTTCAAGGCAATCATTTGGGTGATTTGAATTCAATGATGGCATGTGTGAAGCATTTTGCGGCATATGGTGCTGCTGTTGGTGGAAGAGATTATAATTCGGTGGACATGAGCGACCGCATGCTCTGGGAAACATACTTACCTCCATTCAAAGCTGCTTTAGATGCTGGTGCAGCTACTTTTATGAACTCATTCAATGATCTGAATGGAGTTCCTGCTACTGGTAATGCTTATTTACAAAGAACTATTTTAAAAGGTAAGTGGGGATTCAAAGGATTTGTAGTGAGTGATTGGGGATCTGTCGGGGAGATGATTAATCATGGAAATGTAAAGGACGGTTACGAAGCGGCACAAAGTGCGATTACTGCAGGAAGTGATATGGATATGGAGAGTAGGAATTATAAGAATAGTCTTGCAAAATTAGTGGCCGATAAAAAAGTACCGATCGCTTTAATTGATGATGCTGTTAAAAGAATTTTATTGAAGAAATTTGAATTGGGCTTATTTGATGACCCTTTTAAATATTGCAATGAAGAAAGAGAAAGAGCCGCATTAAATAATCCAGAGCATACTAAAATAGCCCGATCAGTGGCTGCGAAAAGTATTGTGTTATTGAAAAATGAAAACAATCTTTTACCACTCTCAAAAAATACCAAAACCATTGCATTTATTGGACCATTGGTGAAAGCAGTTAAACAAAATAAAGGTTTTTGGGATGTAGAAGTGCCCGGTGTTGATTCAAATTATATTGTTTCGCAATGGCAGGGTTTACAAAATAAAGTGGGAGCTAATTCCAAAATACTTTATGCAAAGGGTTGCGAAATTGAAGGGGATAACAGATCTGGCTTTGCTGAAGCAATTGAAATTGCTAAACAATCGGATGTTGTTATTCTTAGTATTGGTGAAAGAAGAGATATGACTGGAGAAGCCAAAAGCCGCTCCAATATTGGTATTCCGGGAGTGCAGGAAGATTTGTTGAAAGAATTACTGGCAACTGGTAAGCCAGTGGTAGTTTTAATTAACACTGGAAGACCACTTGTATTTAACTACACTGCAGATCATGCATCAGCGATCTTGTACACTTGGTGGTTGGGTAGTGAAGCAGGTAATGCCATTGCTGATGTCTTATTTGGCGATGTGAATCCTTCTGCAAAATTGCCCATGAGTTTTCCTGTATCTGTTGGACAAATTCCAATATACTATAGCCATTTCAACACAGGTCGTCCCGCAACTGACGACAAAAACAGAATTTATAATTCATCTTATAACGACCTTTCAATTTTCCCTAAATATGAATTTGGGTATGGTAAAAGTTATACCAGTTTCGAATACAGTAAACTTCAGCTGAGCAAGAAAAAAATCAAGCAATCTGAATCTATAGAAGTTTCTGTAACTATATCAAATACTGGAAAATTTGATGGTGATGAAGTAGTACAATTATACTTGCGCGATAGAGTCGGTTCCATAGTTCGTCCGGTAGAAGAATTGAAAGATTTTAAAAAGATATTTTTAAAATCGGGAGAAAGTAAAACCATTCAATTTAAAATCGACAAACAAAAACTTTCTTTCTATAACCAACAATTGAATTGGGTAGCCGAGCCAGGAGATTTTGATCTGATGATTGGATCCTCTTCAAGAGATATTCGTTTGAAGGATAGTTTCGAATTGATACAATAAAATTTATAAATTCTTAATTCATGAAACGCCTATTCCCTTTATCTATATTGATTTATTTGTCGATTCTATCCTATACAGGTAGTAAGGCTCAAACAATTAACCTTCCCAAAGAAAGCAAGTTTAAATATGGGGATGATATTGCCTGGGCTAGTGAAACATTTAACGATATTGACTGGGAGAAAAAGAAATTGGGAGAGGGCATATATTTTGAGAATAAAATAGATAATTATGGTTGGTTTAGAATGAAAGTAGTGATTCCATCCAGCATTAAGTTACTTGCTGAACAAGGCAATGGCGTGCAATTATCTCTGGGTAAGATCGACGATATTGATCAGACATTTTTTAATGGGAAACAATTGGGACAAACCGGTTCTTTCCCACCGAATTATGAATCTAAAAGTCAGATTAGCAGGCATTATACTATTCCCGTAAATGAAGTGCAATGGGATAAAGAAAATGTAATTGCTATAAGAGTGTTCAGTCAAGATCCTTGGATGGGTCTATATGAAGGGCCCTATAAATTAGCAGCCGCTCAGTGGTCGGACTATGTAACTATTTCTCAGAATATTGTAAGCACGAGTAATATTGGATTTATAACTAAGCTAAAGTTTAGTAATAATGGTATCCGTTCATTTGATGGAACTATTCTCTACCAGGTATTGGACAAAAATAAAAAACAACTCTTTTTTGAAAAAAGAAAAATACATATTGAGTCCAATCCCGGAGCGGTACAAGAAATTTCGTTTTCGAATTTTCAGACTACGAATAATAAGGTGGTAAACATTGTTTATCAGGTAAAAGAAAATGGAACAACTGCAACTGTTAGCCATGAACATGTTTATTTGGTTGATAAAAATTTTCAATTAGAAGTGAAAGCCGCACCAAAGCCATTTATAAAGAACAAAATTCATGACTTGTATGAATCAGTCGATTTTAATAAACAACAAATGCTAGGGTATTTGGGGAATCGGATGTTCCAAAATTTAAGTGAACGTTTATTAAAGATTGATGAAACTGGAATATTGGATGGATACTTAGAAAGACCCGGGCATCATCCTTGGGCTGGAGAACATGTAGGGAAATATTTAGAAGCAGCTTCAAATGTTTGGCGTAATACCGGAAATGCAAAGCTGAAAATACAGATGGATCAAATTATGCTTCAGTTAATCAGTTCTCAATTGCCAGATGGATATTTAGGAACTTATATGCCAGCAGATTATTGGACGAGTTGGGATGTCTGGAGCCATAAGTACAACTTATATGGTTTACTCGCTTATTATAAAGCTACAGGATATTTACCCGCTTTGGAAGCTTCTAAGAAAATGGGAAACCTATTATGTAAAACATTTGGAAATATACCCGGACAACTCGATATTATCAAAGCTGGAACACATGTTGGAATGGCTGCAACCAGTGTATTAGATCCAATGGTTGAATTGTATAAATACACAGGCGATAAAAAGTATCTCGATTTTTGTTATTATATAATTGGTGCCTGGGAGCAAAAAAATGGACCTAAAATTATTAGTGCATTATTGGAAACAGGTAAAGTTACAAAGGTCGGAAATGGAAAGGCCTATGAGATGCTTTCGAATTTTGTAGGGATTGCAAATATGTATAGAATCACTGGAGATACAAAGTTGTTGAAGCCGGTATTAATTGCCTGGCAAGATATCGTGGACAATCGTTTATATATTACTGGTACAACTAGCTCGCGTGAATATTTTCAAGATGATCATGTTTTACCGGCAGGAAAGAATGATAATATGGGAGAAGGATGTGTTACAACAACATGGATACAACTGAATCATGATCTGTTCTCAATTACGGGTGATTTAAAATATATGGAACAGATTGAAAGATCTGTTTACAATCATTTACTGGCAGCAGAAAACCCCGCAACTGGTTGTGTGAGTTATTATACTTCATTAATGGATGCTAAACCATATAACTGTGACATCTCTTGTTGTACATCGAGTGTTCCCAGGGGAATAGCTATGATCCCTTATTTTATTTATGGCAATTTGAAAAACGTTCCTACAATGTTGATGTATGAACCTGGCGTGTATATTAATTCTTATATAAACTCCAAAAAAAAGAAGATTGATTTCTTACTCAAACTAGAAAGTAATTTTCCGGAATCAGGTAGTTTAAATGCAACTATAAATTCTTCTTCAAATAAAGATTTAATTCCAATAGCTTTTAGAGTTCCAAGTTGGTGTACTTCATTTGTGATTAAAGTGGGAGCTGAAGAATTTAAAAAATCAACAAACAATTTTATAATCATTAAACGAATTTGGACATCCGGTGAAAAAATAAAAATCAGTTTTGATATACCACTGAAAGAAATTGCTGGAGGTAATAGTTATCCTGGTAAAACTGCATTTCAAAGAGGTCCCCAAATTTTAGCCATGGACGAATCTTTGAATCAGAACTTAATTAATGCAGGTTCGAATGATTTGAAAAAAAGTTTATGGACGTATAATCCTGATGGGAAAAACTGCTCTGAATTATTGCCAAAGCAATGGATCGGCAAGCAAGCTTATTCCTATATGCTGGATCATAAAAATCAAATCGTGCTGGTTCCTTTTGCAGATGCTGGTCAGACTGGTGCCTCATTAAAAGTTTGGATGCCTTTAAAACCTAATGAATAAAATGAAAAAAATAATCGTTGTTGGAAGCGCCAATACAGATATGGTTGTTAAGATAGACAAACATCCATTGCCTGGAGAAACCAGATTAGGGGGAGATTTTTTTATGAACGCTGGAGGCAAAGGCGCTAATCAAGCAGTTGCTGCTGCCAGATTAGGTGGTAATGTGGCATTTGTGGCAAAGGTTGGGAATGATATTTTTGGTAAACAAACATTAGACGGGTTGACCAATGAACATATCGATACAAGTCATGTTTTTATAGATGAAACAGCACCTTCAGGAACTGCTTTAATAATTGTAAATGAAGCAGGCGAAAATAGTATTGTGGTGGCATCTGGTGCGAATGCAAAATTAAGTGTGGAAGATGTTGGTTCCATTGCTGATCTAACAGACGCTGCATTTATTTTGATGCAATTAGAAACTCCTTTAGAAACAGTTTCTGCAGTTATAAAGGCTGCAAAAATAAATGGGACTCATGTAATTCTTAATCCTGCTCCCGCTCAACATTTGAGCGATACCATTTTGGATGGCCTATTTCTTTTAATACCAAATGAATCTGAAGCGAGTATTTTAACTGATATAATAGTAAAAGATTTGGCAACCGCTTCAAAAGCTGCTGATGCAATTTTGCAAAGGGGGGTTAGTCATGTTATTATCACACTCGGAAAACAAGGTGCCTATTTCAAATCTCTTTACAAAGAATTTTTGACACCTGCTCCTATAGTTTCAGCAGTAGATACAACAGCGGCAGGTGATACTTTTTGTGGTGCATTAATTGTTGCAAAAACAGAAGGTAAAGATTGGGAAGAAGCAATCAAATTTGCTATTGCTGCTGCGTCTTTATCTGTTACCAGAATGGGAGCACAGGCTTCTATTCCTTATAGAAATGAAATCAATTTATAAAACACAATCGATGAAAAATTATTTCTTTTATGTTCTTTGTATTGTTACAATGCCCATATCCGCGCAATTGAAAAAACAAAATGTTTTGATGGATAAACAGATCATCAGCATTTCAAAAGTTAGTTTGCAGGATAAAATTAAAGGAGGTTGGGCTGGACAAACAATTGGCGTAACTTATGGCGGCCCTTATGAGTTTCATTATTTAGGAACGCTCATCAATGATTATCAAAAAATATCATGGCCAAATGGACAAGTAAAACGCTATTTCGATTTAGAGCCCGGTTTGTATGATGATATTTATATGGATTTAAGTTTTGTTGATGTGATTGAAAAATATGGGGTGGATGCGCCTGTAGATTCATTCGCTAATGCATTTGCAAATGCTGCTTACCCTTTATGGCATGCGAATCAAACCGGGCGTTATAATATTTTAAATGGAATGAAAGCGCCAGCTTCTGGTTATTGGAAAAACAATCCCCATGCCGATGATATTGATTTTCAAATTGAATCAGACTTTGCAGGTTTAATGCATCCTGGTATGGGAAATTCAGCATCGAAACTTTGTGATAAAGTTGGTCATATCATGAATTATGGAGAGGGTTATTATGGAGGCGTATATGTAGCCAATATGTATAGCCTTGCTTTTGTAAGCAACGATATCAACTTTGTTGTTACGGAAGCATTGAAATCCATTCCAGAGAAAAGTAAATATCGCCTATGCATGCAGGATGTTATTAATTGGCACAAACAATATCCCAACGATTGGAAAAAATCATGGTTCGAAATTCAAAGAAAATGGACAGAAGATATTGCATGTCCGGAAGGTGTTTTTATGCCCTTCGATATCAGTGCTAGGGTAAATAGTGCTTATGTGTTGATGGGTTTGTTATACGGACAAGGAGACTTTGGTAAAACTGTGGAGATTGCTACTCGGTGTGGCCAGGATGCAGATTGCAACCCTTCAACTGCAGGTGGAATTCTTGGTGCTATGTTGGGTTTTGAAAAGATTCCAGACTATTGGAAAAATAATTTAAAAGAAGTGGCAGATCGTAATTTTGTATACACGAATATTTCTTTAAATCGAATGTATGAATTGGGATTTAAACATGCTTCACAAATGTTGCAAAGAAATGGAGGTACAGTTAATGGGGATAAAATCACTATTATTTATCAACAACCAAAGCCAGTTCCTTTCGAAGAATCTTTTGCTGGATTGCATCCCCTAAAGAGAAAATGGTTGGGATGGAATAGCGACGAAGTAAAAGATAGTTATGAATTTGATTTTGAAGGAAATGGACTTACGATTCAATCAGGTATGTCGAATGAATGGGCTACTACAACCAGTTATGTATTTAAAGTTGAAATAGATATTGATGAAAAAAAAGAAATATTGAATTTGCCCTACAATTTTCGATTAAGGAGGAATGAATTGTATTCTAATTTCGATTTACAAGAAGGAAAACATACTGTGAAAATTAAAATTTTAAACCCCGATAAAATTGCAAGCTTGCAATTGAAAGATCTTATCATGTATTCAAATAAATAATATCATCACCTAAAAAATACCACATGTTAATTGTAGAAAATTACGGTTTAGCTATTATGCTTTGTGTAGTAACCATGCTTTGCTGGGGCTCCTGGGCCAATACTACAAAACTTACTGGCAAAGAATGGCGATTTGAATTGCTCTATTGGGATTATGGATTTGGAATTTTAATTACAACAATCATTTTGGCTTTTACTATTGGTAGTAATGGTTCAGAAGGAAGGTCATTTTTGAGCGATTTACAACAGGCTGATTCTGGAAACTTAAAATCTGCAATTATTGGGGGAGTTGTTTTTAATCTGGCAAATATCTTATTGGTGGCGGCAATAGGTATTGCAGGGATGTCTGTTGCTTTTCCTGTTGGTATAGGTATCGCTTTGGTATTAGGAGTAGTGATAAATTATATCGGGAATCCTCAGGGAAACCCTTTGTTGATTTTTGCAGGTGTAGCCTTGATTGTTATTGCAATCATATTAAATGCCAGGGCCTATCAAAAATTACAATCCAATGCATCAACTAAAGTTTCGCAGAAGGGTTTAATATTATCTGTAGTAAGTGGATGCTTAATGGGGTTGTTTTATAAATATGTAGCTGATTCCATGGTGCATAGTTTTAATGTACCAGAGCCCGGTAAATTAACACCTTACACTGCGTTGGTGTTTTTTGCCATTGGTGTAGTGGTGAGTAGTTTCGTCTTTAACGGTTTACAGATGTGGCGCCCTTTTGCGGGCGAACCCATTAAGATCAGAAGTTATTTTTCTGGTAAAATGAAAGATCATCTTGTTGGTATTCTTGGTGGTGCTATATGGTGTGTGGGGATGTCATTAAATATCATTGCTTCTGGGAAAGCTGGTCCTGCTGTTTCATATGGACTAGGGCAGGGAGCCACTGTTGTTGCTGCAATTTGGGGTATTTATGTGTGGAAAGAATTTGATCAAGCACCTAAGGGTACTAAGCCAATCTTAAATATTATGTTGCTATTATACATTCTGGGTTTGGCATTAATAATCCTATCTAAATAACAGCAATTTTTAACGGTTCAATGAATAACATGAAAGCAATTCTAATATCCTTTGTTGTTTTATTTTTTAGTAATTCAATTAGTGCTCAAAAAATAGTTGCCTCCATTTCTAATGGTGCTGAATTTTGGTTAACAAAATCGGATAAATCTATTTTGCTTTCAAAGCAAAATATTCCTTTACGCTTTAATACTATTATTAATGATCATGCCACAATTGAAATCGATGATAAACAAACTGCACAAACCATTGAAGGATTCGGTTTCGCATTAACTGGAGGCAGTGCACAAGTAATTAGTCAACTGAATGAGAATGTAAAAAAACAATTACTCCAAGAGTTGTTTGCTACAAAAGAATCTGGTATAGCTGTTAGTTATTTAAGAATTAGTATTGGCGCTTCTGATTTAGATTCAACTGTTTTTTCTTATGATGATATACCCTCAGGAGAAACTGATTTATCACTTTCTAAGTTTAGTCTTAAACCAGATAAACAATGGTTGATGCCACTCCTGAAAGAAATTTTAGTCATCAACCCTAAGATTAAAATAATGGCCTGCCCTTGGTCGCCACCCGTTTGGATGAAAAATAATAATAGTACAAAGGGAGGTAGTTTACAGGCTAAATATTATCAAGTTTACGCGAACTATTTTGTGAAATATATTCAACAAATGAAATTGGAAGGTATTCCAATAGATGCTATTACACCACAGAATGAACCTTTGCATCCTGGTAATAATCCAAGCTTGTTGATGCTGGCAAATGAGCAGGCAAACTTTATTAAAAATGATTTGGGCCCTGCATTTCAGAAAGCAAATCTTGCTACAAAAATTATTATATACGATCATAATTGTAATAAGCCCGAATACCCGATTTCAATTTTAAATGATGCAGGAGCTAAAAAATATATTGCAGGTTCTGCTTTTCATTTGTATGAAGGGAATATCGATGCATTAACAAAAGTACATAATGCTCATCCAAATAAAGGGTTATACTTCACTGAGCAATGGACATCAAGTGAGGGCGATTTTGGTGGAGATTTTAAATGGCATATTAAAAATGTGGTAATAGGTTCCATGAATAATTGGAGTAAAGTAGCATTGGAATGGAATCTTGCAAACAACGCTGTATATGGGCCTCATACTGATGGAGGATGTACTCAGTGTAAAGGCGCAATAACAATCAATAGTTCTAGTGCCTATTCTAAAAATGTAGCTTTTTATATCATAGCCCACGCTTCTAAATTTATACCAGCGGGCTCCATAAAAATTGCCAGTAGTGTAATAGGTAATTTACAAAATGCTGCATTTAAAACTCCCTTTGGTAAAACAGTTTTAATTGTAGAAAATGAAGGCAATACTGTTGAATTCTTCAATATTAAGAGTAATGGCAAATGGATAACTACAAGTTTAGATGCCGGGTCCGTTGGTACTTTTATTTGGTAACTAGAGAATCCATTTCACCACTAACGCCAGTAAAGCATAAATACAAGTAGCTATAA
>JBAXHC010000084.1:0-14394 GCA_037139075.1 Bacteroidota bacterium | reverse complement strand
GGCCGAGGGTAGGAATATTTTTTTTAAACAATGCAGCAAATTCATATTTGTCTCTGTCTCTTATTGTAACCTCCCAGTGTATAGTCCAGATATTGTTCAATTTTAAATGCGCAGGTATGTACATTCAAAGTTTGCAACCTATTTTGGTGGAAGAAAACAGCTTTCTAACAGTTTTGGAGAGCAAGACCGGTAGGTTAGTTTTAAAAGTGCTAGACTTGGAAGGAAGAATAGCCAAAACAGTAGTTACCCTAACTGAAGAGGGTAATCAACAGATAGATTTAAATATGAGTGATCTGAGCAGTGGTGCTTATGTACTGAATGCTTTTTTTAAAGATCGTTTTATACAATCGATTCGGTTTATTAAACAATAAAATCCAATTTCCTATTGTAAAACCGTTTGGCCCCATTCTTCGGAATGGGGTTTATTTTTTCCAAAAAGCATTGACCCTAGTCTGTACATTTTCTCTGATACTCACGTAATAAAGGTTCAAATCTGCAATATGGAAGTTCTTAGAAGTGTAAAAAATATTTCCAAAAAAATGAGGTTTGCCCGCCCAAAGAATTTTATCAGTTACAGTTGCATCAGCTACCCCTGGAACTATTTTATTAAATTTCAAAAGAATCCCGCCTTTATTTAAATTCCGATCAGCATGAGGAATATTGGCATCCCATGTAAGCGGATTAGTAACGATAGAATGAACTTGTTCTTTTTCTACAAATGGCGGTATAAAATCATTTTTATAAGTACGCCAAGCACAGACACAACCGGTTTGGTTAGGAACTTCACAAACTGGAATAGTAGATAGATAATGGGGATCAAAAACCATTCCGATTACATAGGCAGCCACCAGTTTGCTTTTTAATGGCTTATTATCAAAATACTCTTTTAATAATCTTTTGGCGTGGGTGCTACCCTGACTATGTGATGCAATTACAATGGGTCGTCCACCATTATAATTTGCCAGATAATATTCGAACGCAGTTTTTACATCCAGATAAGCCAATTCAAATGCTTTCAATGCTTCAGCACTGTCGGATGAGTTTTGAGGAAAGTATGCCGACAAATGTGCCTGACGATATCTGGGTGCAAAAACCCTTCCTGCCTGGTTAAAAATACTAGCCTGATATAAAATTGAACCATAATCGGTTTTACCATTCAAATCCGCATCTTCCAAACTTGCATTCCAGCCAAAACTTTTTTCTGGAGCTGTATAACTAGTTGGGTGTACAAAAAATATGTCGACCGTAGAATCCGCTCTGTAATTGGCTTTCAGAGGTTCAGGAACGCTGTCGGATGGATCCTGTTTATAGGGATGAGCAGCCCAGTAATGCAGGTCGGCATAGTTTGGTTTGCCATTATCTGTTTTAATCTGATACGCTTCTTTTCCTTCAAATTTTTGAGGAGGTTTTGAGCAACTAACTACTGCCAATAGCATTAAAATAGAAAGATAATTAACTAACTGCTTCATAAAATAAGTGGATATATTTCTTGCAATTTGCTTCTTTTATTCAAACAAAAGCATATGCGGGTTCTTTTGTATTTTTAACAATCCTAATTTAACAAAGTTTATTTTTAGAAGCCATTGAAATTTTTACGTCATATCCCCTTTTTACGCGCAGTGCTATTGCATAGCATTACTGCCTTTGGCGGACCGCAAGGTCATATGGGAATGATGATGAAAACTTTTGTGCAGCAAAGGAAAGATCTTACTGAAGAAGAGTTGATGGAATACAATGGTTTTTGTCAATTACTTCCAGGTGCATCTTCCACTCAAACCCTGACACTTATTGGCTATAAAAGAGGGGGTCTTACTTTAGCTATTTGGACGCTTATTATATGGATCATACCAGCGAGTACCATTATGGGTGCTTTATCTTTTCTGATAGATTATATGGATGATAAAAGCCTGCCGCAAGGAATTTTTCTATTTGTGCAACCCATGGCGATAGGCTTTATCGTGTATTCTACTTTCCGAATTTTTGGAGTAGCTGTGCACAATACAATTACACAAGTAATTATGGTGCTGGCAACTTTAGTAACATTCTTGGCTTTTAAAACGCCCTGGGTTTTTCCTGGATTGATTTTAGTAGCTGGCATTATAACTAATTTCAGCGATCGAAGAATTCCTCAAAAAGGAATACCACCGAAACAAATAAAGTGGGGTAATATCCTCATCTTCTTGGCACTGTTTGGAATCGCAGGTTATCTCTCTGAAACTGCTACCCGACAAAATTGGCCAAATAGAAAGCCATTCAACTTATTTGAAATGACTTTCCGAAATGGTAGTTTGGTATTTGGCGGTGGCGATGTATTAATGCCACTGATGTACGAACAGTATGTAACAAGGCCAGAAACAAAGCAAGTAATCAATTCGCATCGGGAAGTACTTCGAATGGATAAAAAAGATTTCCTTACCGGATCTGGTATTGTAAGAGCCATTCCCGGTCCTGTATTTTCGATAGGTGCTTTTACAGGCGGCATGCTATTATCAGATCAAGGGTCAAGTCTTCAATTTCTGGGCTGTGTCATTGGAACCATTGCGATCTTTTTACCAAGTGCATTATTGGTATTATTCTTTTTCCCAGTTTGGCAAAATTTAAAAAAGTATGCAGTCATCTTTCGATCTTTAGAAGGAATCAATGCAGCGGTAGTTGGAATCATGGCAGGCGCTACCTGTTATTTGATCAAGGATAATTTCCTATTCCCACTTCTCGACGGGAAGATGATTGGCTTTATGGATCTGGGAGTAGTTATTATTACATTTCTATTGCTAAAAACCCATAAAATTCCAGCTCCATTTATAGTATTAGCCTCAATTTTACTAGGCTGGTTGGTACAGTCTTTTTAAAATTTCTGTATCTTAGAGTATGATCACACTGGCAATCTACAATCTGAAGGGCGGTGTTGGAAAAACTGCATCCGCTGTAAATTTAGCTTATTTATCTGCTAAAGAAGGTTACAAGACACTTGTTTGGGATCTCGATCCGCAAGGTTCTGCGTCCTTTTATTTTGGAAGCAGTTCTACCGTTAAGAATGAATCAAAGAAATTATTGAACGGAGAACTTGAACTTTCCGAAGCGATTCAGGGAACTAATTATGAAGGTTTAAGTATTATTCCGGCAGACCTTTCAGCCAGGCATGCAGATCTATTATTAAATGATATGAAGCAATCGAAGAAAAAAATTGCTTCTTTAATTTCAAGCTTAAAAAATGAGTTTGATGTAATTATTTTGGATTGTCCTCCTGGAATTTCATTATTGCATGAGTCGATCTTTGTTGCTGCAGATTGGATACTGATGCCTAATATTCCTACTACGCTTTCAATTCGATCTTACGAGACTATTGTTGATTATTGTAAAGAGAATGCTGTTGATACTAAAAAAATTAAGTGCTTTTTTAGTATGGTAGATCATCGTAAGAATTTACATCATGAGGTAATGCAGGATTTCTATAAGGATAAGATATTCTTGAAAAATTACATTCCTTATTTAAGTGATGTTGAGAAAATGGGTATTCAGGAAGCACCTCTTGAAACATATGCCCGCAGTAGCTATGCAGCTCAATGTTATCGCGATCTTTGGAAAGAAATTAGAAAGAGTTGTTTTGGATAAATCGAGTTTCTGATTTTATTGTAATGTCCAACTATAAAGAAATGTCTTATGGAAAAAAGTTTTAACTCCTGGTATAGTCCGGCATTAAATAAAGAAATGCCAATTGTTTCTTACGGGCATTATGGGTTTGCATTATTGTTGATACCAACAGCAGCAGCAGATTATTTAGAATACGATCGATTTCAATTGATAAATGCTTTGTCTCCTCAAATTGAAGCAGGAAAGTTGCGTGTATACAGTATCGATAGTATGAATAAAGAAAGTTGGATGAATAATGAAATGGTTCCAGCTCACAAGGGTATTCGGCATAATCAGTTCAACGAATATGTATACAATGAAGTAATTCCATTTATTCGAAATACTACGAGTAAAGAAATCATGATTTATACCTGCGGTGCTTCCTTTGGTGCCCTGCACGCGATGAATTTATTTTTGAAAAGACCTGATATCATCAATGGTGCAATCAGTCTGAGTGGTGTATACAATTTAACAGAATACACTAAAGGCTTCTGGGACGACCAGGTTTTTTATAATAGCCCGGAACATTATATGCCTACTTTGGAAGACCCTTATTATTTAGATAAGATAAAGGCGAGTCACCACATACATATATTTACAGGTAGTGGAGCTCATGAAGACCCTGAAGCTGCAAAAAGATTTGCCAGTATATTATATAATAAAGGAATATGGTATGATCTGGAAGTTTGGGGGCATGACATTGTGCATGACTGGCCCACATGGAGATTAATGCTGCCGTATATCATCGATACCAAGTTTTAGAAAAAGATTCTGCAAAAAACAAGTTAATTCGATTTCCTGTTCTTGTACTCTGAGCTTACTGTTTTAATATTACAGCTTAATACGAATTTTTGAGAAAAAGGCTACACATTACTTTTTGTTGGTTGTTCATCTGCACTATTTTTTTTGTTCAGAAATCAAATGCCCAGAATGTAATTATAAAAGGAAGGGTTTTTGATATTTCTGCCAGAAGGCCTTTAGAGGCTGTTGCAGTTATAAGTACGTCTGGAAAAGGAACCACAACCGATTCATTAGGCAGGTACGAGATCCGGGTTTCTTTGAAAGATTCGATCTGGTTTAGCATGATTGGTAAATCAACCATGAAATACCCAGTGGATACGATTTCGAATAATGATAATTTCGATGTGATGATACATGTACGCTCTTTTGATCTTCCTGAGGTAAAAGTGCGCAACAGTTACTACAAATTCGATTCCATTCAAAATAGAAAAGACTACGCTAAAATATTCGACTTTAAAAAACCTGGATTGCGCTTGAGCGAAAACCCTGGATATAATCCTGGTGGCCTTACTGTTGGATTCGATCTGGATGAGATCATTAATTTGTTTCGTGTTAAAAGAAATAGAAGCTTAGCGAGTTTACAGCAAAGGCTATTGCAACAGGAAGAAGATAAATATATCGATCATCGTTTTAGCATAGCATTCGTAAGAAAGATCACAAAACTAAATAGCCCCGAATTAGAAGAATTCATGAAAGAATACCGACCAGATTATGAGATGGTACAACGCATGAACGAACTTGAGCTAGGTTATTTCATTGAAAAAAACTACGAGGAATATAGAAACAAAAAATATACTAAGGGCGCACCCAGAAGATATTAAATACTATTTCTTTCTAAAGCATTTACTGCTTTCAATGATAACAATTGTATTAGTGGAAGCAAAGCACCAAATCTTGCATCATTGCTATTTCCCTGCTTCCATCTGTGATAGATCTGCTGACCAATTACTGCATTTTTAAATAAGCCGAAAATAAAATAAAATAGAATATCCGACATGTCTCTATTTGTTTTTTCAGCATAGTGATCTACGAATTCTTTTCTGCTTAAATTTCCAGGTAACCAGGTTAAGTTATAGGTTTTTAAAATAGTTTCTTCTCCTGCTTCAAACCAGTAAGCTAAACTGGCACCAACATCCATCAATGGATCACCAACTGTTGCCATTTCCCAGTCTAATACACCAATTATTTTTGAAAGATCATTAGCGTCTAATATTACATTATCGTATTTATAATCGTTATGTAAAAAAGTAGGCTCCTGATTTCTCGGAAAGTTTTTGCTTAACCAGTCGGCGATTCTATTCATGTTTTCGATGGTATCAGTCTCAGCTGCATAGTATCTTTTTATCCATCCTGTAACCTGTCTGTTTACATATCCCTCTGGTTTGCCTAATTCTATCAACTGTGTTTTAACAATATCAATTGAGTGAAGAGCTACAAGATTATCAACTAATGCAATGGAGATCTGATGCATCAATGCAGCATCAATTTGCATTTTTGGTGCGTTACCGGCTCTCAGTACCACACCTTTTATTCTTTCCATAATATAAAAAGGAGACCCAATGATAGCAGGGTTTTCGCAATAATGATATACTTCTGGAACTTTCTTAAAATGGGGTTGCAATAAACTAATAACCTTGAATTCTCTCCCCATATCATGAGCCGATTGTATGGCAGCACCACCTGGTGGCATCCGGAGCACGAATTCTTTATCTTTTGTTTGAAGGCAATAAGTAATATTAGAATATCCCCCGGGGAATCTTGTAACACTTATTATTTTTCCAAGAGAAGAAGCATGATCAAACAGGTAATGATTCAATACATCAATATCAAATTGTTCTCCTTCTTTAAGTGGTATTGAATGATCTAGTTGCATCATTTTTTCTTTTTAAGATCAAGACCGTACTTCTTTAGAATATGTACTGCAATACTTTGCTTATGCACTTCATCTGCCCCATCCCAAATTCTTGCACCTCTTTCGTGTTGATATAAATTAGCTAACATTGTTTCATCGGTTAGGCCCATACCGCCATGCACTTGAATGGCTCGGTCTAAAACTTTTAAAAACATATTGGCTACATAAAACTTAATTCCAGAGATCTGGTCTCTTGTGGCTTTTGCTCCATGCTTATCAATCGAGTCAGCAGTATTTAAAACCAATAAACGTGCAGCGTCAATTTCTACACGACTCTCTGCAATAAAACCTTGAATGAATTGTTTTTGCCCAAGCATAACTCCTTCTTCCATTTCTCTGCTTACAGCTCTTTTACAAAGCAGGTCCAAGGCTTTTTCTGCAATACCAATCCACCGCATACAATGGTGTATTCTTCCAGGTCCCAACCGCTCTTGTGCCAAGCGAAATCCCATTCCTTCTGTTCCAATTAGGTTGCTGATGGGTACTCTACAATTGGTGTATAGAATTTCGGCATGACTTGCCCAGCCTTCTCCCGTTTCACCGAATATGGGAATATTTCTAACCAATTTAAATCCAGGAGTATCGGTTGGTACAATAATCATACTAGCCCTTTCATGGGGTGCCGCTTCAGGATTTGTAACAGCCATCACAACGGCAAACGCAGCACCATCGGCAGAAGAAGTAAACCATTTATGTCCATTGATCACATAATCGTCTCCATCTCGAACTGCAGTGGTACCAAGCCTTGTAGGGTTTGAACCAGGGTACTCAGGTTCGGTCATGGAAAAACAACTTCTGATTTTTCCTTCTAATAAGGGGTGTAAAAATTTGTCTTTAATAGCATCAGAAGCAAAACGACTGATCAATTCATAGTTGCCAATATCTGGTGCTTGACAATTAAAAGTGTATTGTCCGTAATAAGGGGCTAAAGACATGATCTCACTTAATTGTCCAAACTCGCAAAGTGTTAAACCTTGTCCACCTTCTTCTTTAGAGAGGTGCAAACCCCAGAGACCGAGAGCTTTTACTTCTTCTCTTTTTGCCTGAAGAATAATTTCAGTTTGTTTAAATGGACGAATCAGATGATCTTTTTCTAAAGGGATTAATTCCTCTATCACAAATTTTCGAAGCTTCGGTTCTAATTCGCTTAATCTTTCGGTATGAAATATAGTTTCCATCTTTTTTATTTAAATAGTAATTCCACCATCAGCAGTAAATATTGAACCAGTAGTAAAGGAAGACGCATCAGATGCCAGGTACAAAGCAAGTCCTGCAATTTCTTCCACAGTTCCCATTCTTGAAATAGGAGTTTGTTTAACAAAATATGCCAGCATTTTTTCATTGGTCCAAAGTGCTTCAGAAAATTTTGTTTTAATCAATCCAGGGCAAATTGAATTTACTCGAATATTATCTACACCATATTCTTTTGCAGTTACCTTGGTAAGCATGTTCAATGCAGCTTTTGAAACAGAATAGATTCCCAATCCTGGATCAGGTCTGATTCCTGCCACAGAACTAATATTGATAATGGATCCACCTCCTCTTATTTTCATAAGGGGATGAACGAGTTTACCTAATTCAAAAGGCGCTTTCACATTTACACTCATGATTTTGTCGAAAGCCCATTCTTCGCAATCATCTACTGGGCCAAATACAGGGTTGGTAGCTGCATTATTAACGAGTATGTCAATCCCTCCATGACTGGCAATAATTTTTGCAATAAGTTCTTTACATGCTGCAACATCTCCGGCGTTGGCTGCATATCCCACACAGTCGCCACCAGTTGCGCGAATACTTTCTGATACTTTATCAAGATCATCTTGTTTTCTCGAATTGATAATCACCCGCGCACCACATGCTGCAAAAAAACGTGCCGTAGCTTCTCCAATTCCTTTGCTTGCACCAGTGATAAGTGCTACTTTATCTTTGAGATTAAAAATCTGATTAGCGTCCATAATACTTAATTGAATATTTTATTTTGATCTTCTTATCACTTTATTCATCGCAGCCATAAATTCTTTGGCCACTTTTTTTCTAAACCAAACAGGGGCCAATCTTTTCAGCAGCCACATTTTATAAGCTGCTTTAGGCAGAATAATATACAATTCGTTTTTGCCAGCGCGTGTCAGAATTTCCTGAGCCACTTCTTTTGCTTCTAATCCAGATCTGTCAATAAACATTTGAGTAGCTTTTTTTACCAAATCACCACCACGCGCATATTGAATTACATTGGTTTTAAAATAAGTAGGTTGAATGCAAGATACTTTGACATTAAAATCAAGTAGTTCTCCATACAAAGTTTCGCTGATAGCAACTACTGCAGCTTTCGTCATATTATAAGCCCCCATAGTAGGTGCACAACCAATCGCGGCAGCGCTGGCGGTATTGAGAATATGACCAGATTTTTGTTTTTTCATGGTAGGAATAAAATAGAAGCACCCATACACTACACCCAATTGATTGATCCCCGTCATCCAATCGTAATTTTCCAAAGCGTATTCTTCAAAAGCACTTCCATCACCAACACCTGCATTATTGAATAAAAGATCAATACCTCCGGCTTGTGCTAAAAATGATTCAGCTACAGTTTTGTATTCGACCTTGTCAGACACATCTAAATGAAATGTAATGGGTTTGCCGCCAAGAGTAGTTATTTCGGCTGCCGCTTCTGCAAGCTGTTCCATATTTATGTCAGACATTCCAATGGTCCAGCCTTCCTGGGCCAATTCGATGGAGAATGCTTTTCCCAGTCCGGATGCAGCCCCTGTAATAAAGGCCCGCTTCTCAGGATAGTTTTTGGAGAGTTGATACATATCGCTAGATTTTGTTAGGCCTATGAATTTACGCTCAAAAATGCGATTCCTGTTTATTTATCGAATATTTTAGCATGTTTAACCATTCATACTTTGTTGAAAGCCAACAGCTAAAATATTTCTATCTTTAATGCCCAAAACTTCAGCCTTTGAAACCAATTTATTTAGCAGCTTGTATTATAGTATTTATCGTTTCGTGTAAGACTAAAAAAGAAGAGCCTAAGCAGAATCCCGCTCAGCAATCAGTGATTGTGGATGTCATCATTGCAAAAGCACAAAAAATCAGCAATATTGTAGAAGCGAATGGTACTGTTGTTGCCAATGAATATGCTGAGTTACATCCAGAAGTAAGTGGAAGATTAGTATTCCTCGATATTCCTGAAGGCAAAATGGTACAAAAGGGAACGATACTTGCCAGAATTAATGATGCAGATCTTCAGGCACAAATTTCTAAAACGAAAGTGCTTTTGAATTTAGCTGAAATAACAGAGCAACGAAATAAAAAATTATTGAATATCAGCGGGATCAATCAAAACGATTATGATATCGCATTGAATCAGGTGAATAGTTTGAAGGCTGATTTGGCATATACCCAGACTTTGATTGATAAAACTGTTATTAGAGCCCCCTTTGATGGATTGATGGGATTGCGTTTAATTAGCCCAGGCGCTTATATTACTCCTGCAACACTTGTTGCAACGATACAGCAAGTAAATAAACTAAAAATAGATTTTACTGTTCCAGAAAATTATAGCAACCTCATTAAAAAGGGGAAGACAATTGAAGTAGATGTGGATGGTGGAAAGGCTGGAACTGAAAAAAGAAAAGCTACCATTTTTGCTACAGAGCCTCAAGTAAATTCACTTACTAGAAATTTAAAAGTGCGTGCTTATCTTGAAGGAGTAGCAAATCCCGGGGCATTTGCAAAAATTTATTTAGAAGCAGGTGAAAACAGTAAGAGCATCATGGTGCCTGCAAATGCAATTATTCCAGAAGCAAGAACCAAAAAATTAGTCGTTGTAAAAAATGGCAAATCCACTTTTGTGGGTATCACAACCGGTTTAAGAAATACTGGATCTGTTGAAGTGCTTACAGGTATTAATGAAGGTGATTCAGTGGTGGTAAGCGGTGTGCTTTTCACAAGACCAAATGGCAATGTAAAAGTTCGTAAGGTTTTAAAATTGGAAGACACGATTCGTTAAGGTGGTAACCCATTTTTATTAATGCATTTTTGACTAGGGAATACTATGAATATATCAGAATTATCATTAAAAAGGCCGGTACTAGCTACTGTTATGAACATCATGATTGTGTTGTTCGGAGTCGTTGGCTTTAGCTTTTTGGCAATTAGAGAGTATCCTGCCATTGACCCTCCAACTATTAGTGTAAGTACCAATTATACTGGAGCAAATTCAGACGTTATTGAAAGTCAGATTACAGAACCCTTAGAAAAACAGATCAACGGTATTCCTGGAATCAGAAGTATCAGTTCATCAAGTTCTATTGGCTCCAGTAATATTACGGTTGAATTTAACTTAGGAGTATCGTTAGAAGCTGCAGCAAATGATGTGAGAGATAAAGTAAGTCAGTCTATTAGAAACCTCCCTCAGGATATCGATGCGCCACCAGTAGTTACAAAATCTGATGCGAATAGTGATTTCATTATTTTCATGGCTATTCAAAGTAGATCAAAAGGTTTATTGGAACTCAGTGATTATGCTGAAAATGTGTTGCAGGAAAGATTCCAAACCATTAATGAAGTAAGTGCAGTTCAAATTCGAGGTCAAAAAAGACCTTCTATGCGGATCTGGATTAAGCCTGATAAATTATCTGCTTATGGAATTGCATTCAACGATATTCAAACTGCTTTAAATAAAGAAAACGTAGAGTTGCCAGCTGGTAAAATTTATGGCAATAACACGGAGCTGATCATTAGAACACTCGGAAAATTAACAACAGAAAAGCAGTTTTCTGATTTGATATTGAAAGAAGATGCTACAGGAATTGTGCGTTTGTCGGATGTAGCAAAAGTAGAATTAGGACCAGAGCAAGAAGAATTTGGATGGAAATATAATGGTGTGCCAGCTGTGGGAATATCAATTACGCCGCAACCGGGTGCAAACTATATTCGGATCTCTGATGAGTTCAATAAAAGGTTGGAGCAAATTAAAAAAGGAAATAAAACAGATATTGAGTTTCATATTTTAATCGACAACACTAAAAATATTCGCAGGTCATTGGAGGAAGTGCAAGAGACTTTGATTATTTCCTTGAGTTTGGTGGTAATGGTTATTTTCTTCTTTTTCCGTAACTGGTTAATTGCCATCAGACCTTTGATTGATATTCCCATTTCATTGATTGCTACTTTCTTTATCATGTACATTGGTGGGTTTTCGATAAACGTATTAACCTTATTGGGAATAGTACTGGCAACGGGTTTGGTGGTGGATGATGGAATTGTGGTCACGGAAAACATTTTCCGAAAATTAGAAGGGGGCTTGCCAATTCGTAAGGCAGCATTGGAAGGAAGTAAAGAAATTTTCTTTGCAGTATTATCTACTTCTATCACACTTGCGGTTGTATTTCTTCCTGTAATTTTCTTACAAGGTTTTGTGGGAAGTTTGTTCCGTGAGTTTGGTATTGTGGTTGCATGTGCCGTTTTAATCTCAGCATTTGTATCACTAACAATTACTCCGGTCTTAAACGTGTTCTTGAATAAGAAAGACATGGGTCATGGTAAGTTCTATGAAAAAACAGAGCCCTTTTTTAAAGGAATGGAAACAGGCTATAGGTCTTTGTTAACTGGATTTATAAAGATCCGCTGGATGGCATGGGTGATTGTTGCGGCTTGTGTTGGAATCATTTATTTTATTGGAAAGAACATTCAAAGTGAGATTGCACCGTTAGAAGATAAGAGTAGTATTCGTTTATCAATGACAGCACCAGAAGGTACCAGCTATGATAAAATGCAAGGAATTTCTGATGATGTAACTAATTATTTAAGTGATTCTATTCCGGAAAGAGATTTTGTATTTAGTGCTACGCCTGGTTTTGGTGGCAATGGATCGAATGCTGCTAGTGGCAGGATTGGATTAGTGCTGCCAGAGTTTAGAACCAGATCGCAGAATGATATTGCTAACGTTCTCAACAAAAAGTTAGCAAGGTTTAATGATGCTCGAATTTTTGCGGTGCAAGAACAAACTATTTCAGTGGGGTTGGCTTCAAGAGGTTCATTGCCAGTGCAGTTTATAGTACAGAATTTAGATTTCGAAAAAATCAAAAATGCGATTCCTAAGTTTTTAGAAGAAGCCAGAAAGGATAAGACTTTCCAAAACGTGGATGTAAATTTAAAATTCAATAAACCCGAATTGCAATTAACAATCGATCGTATTAAAGCGAAAGACCTGGGACTAACCACAACAGATGTGGCGGCAGTTGTTCAATCGGCATTCAGTGGTGCTAGAGCGGCTTATTTCATCATGAGCGGAAAGCAATACCAGGTAATAAATCAGGTAGAACGTAATGATAGAAGTGAACCTCTTGACATTGAAAAACTCTATGTAAGAAATAATCGTGGAGATAATATTCCATTAACGGCAGTGGTGAAATTGGAAGAGAATAGTAATCCGCCAACACTTTTTCACTTTAACCGTTTTAAAGCGGCAACAGTTTCTGCTTCTTTAGCAGAAGGGAAAACCATTGGGGATGGTGTAAAAGCAATGCAGGCAATTGGAAATCGTGTGCTTGATGAATCATTTCAAACAGATTTGAGCGGTCCATCGCGCGACTTTGTAGAAAGTTCTTCCAATACCAATTTTGCTTTGACACTTGCGCTCGTTTTAATTTATTTAGTATTGGCTGCTCAGTTCGAAAGTTTTAAAGATCCTTTTACCATCATGATTACCGTTCCATTGGCAATTGCTGGTGCTTTGTTAAGTCTATGGCTCTTTAATCAAACATTGAATATCTTCTCACAAATTGGTATGATCATGTTGATTGGGTTGGTTACTAAAAATGGAATCCTGATCGTTGAGTTTGCGAATAAGAAAAGAGAATTTGGATTAAACAAAAACAGTGCAGTAATTGAAGCTGCTACACAAAGACTAAGACCTATCTTAATGACCAGTTTAGCAACTGCACTTGGTGCATTACCTATTGCATTAAGCTTAGGTGCGGCAAGTACAAGCCGAATGCCGCTGGGTATCGTAATTGTGGGTGGTATTATATTTTCATTGATCCTGACCTTATTTGTAATTCCTGCTGTGTATACATTTATATCAGGTAAACACGAAGCCGAACAATTAGAAATAACTGAATAATGATGTTTCAATAATTAATGGCCCACCAATAATTTATTTATTGGTGGGCTTTTTATTTACTGATATTTATTAGGTATTTGTAGCAGAACAGTTAATAACTTTGCATTCTAAATTTTGAGTATGAGCAATAGTATCGCAGATATTAGAACAGATTATAGGATGAAATCTTTTTTGGAAGCGGATGCTGCAACTGATCCGTATACTCAATTTGGCCATTGGTGGCTTGAAGCTGTAGAGAGTAAAATTGAGGAAGTAAATGCGATGACTTTGGCAACTGCTTCTGCCGATGGATTTCCCTCCGCAAGGATTGTTTTATTGAAGGGTTATGATAAAAATGGTTTTGTCTTTTTTACCAATTATAATAGTCAGAAAGGGCAGGAGATTGCTGCAAACCCTAAAGCCTGTCTACTTTTTTTCTGGAAAGAATTAGAACGTCAGGTTCGAATTGATGGTAGCATTGAAAAAGTTAGTGCAGAGGAAAGTGAGATATATTTTAAATCACGTCCAGTAGGAAGTAGAATAGGGGCATGGTGCTCTCCTCAAAGTTCGGTGATAGCAGATAGGTCCATACTAGATAAGAATGTAGCCCATTATACCAATAAGTTTAATGCACAAGAAGTGCCACGTCCCGACCATTGGGGAGGCTACATTGTAAAACCAACTTCGATTGAATTTTGGCAGGGCAGGAGTTCAAGATTGCACGATCGATTAAGATATACTGCAAAGCCAGAAGGTTGGAAGCTGGAGCGTTTGGCTCCTTAATCTTATGCATAAACGTAGAAAAGATTAGTTCGTATATTGCTAGCTAATAACTGTTTATGGCATTAAGTAGATTCTGGCTGGTCATCATTCTGGTTTCCGTTACTTATATTTTAGCGCAATTGTTCAGTGGCTATAGCTATAGCATTGATTATGTAGT
>JBAXHC010000083.1:0-14428 GCA_037139075.1 Bacteroidota bacterium | reverse complement strand
ACAGCTCTGGTTAATTTATCAAGATCTTCTGCTGCAACATCAGCCCGATATAACATCTGAATGGATTTAAAGACTTTAGGATGTTCGTCCGTTTGTTCTGCTTCTGCTGATACTTCCACTTTTGTAAAAGCAACTTTCATTTTGTTAAGAATATCTACCACATCCATACCACTGCAGCCACATAGACCCGCAAGTACTAATTTTTTCGGACTCATGCCTGAATCCAAACTTCCATTCTCAATTGTGGTGTCTACTTTTATCTGATGCCCATTATCTGAAACAACATCAAATGCAAGTGATTCTTTCCAATTCGCTACTACTTTCATGTTTGTAAAATTGAATCAATTTATAAAGATTCAAAACGTTTTTCTACATAGCGCCAGTTTACTACATTCCACCAGGCATTTATATAATCGGGACGTTTATTCTGATATTTTAAATAATAAGCATGTTCCCATACGTCCAATCCTAAAACAGGACTGCCTTTTAAATCACTGATATCCATTAAAGGGTTGTCTTGATTAGGAGTTGAACCGATTACTAATTTTTTATCTGCATTAATAACAAGCCAAGCCCAGCCACTTCCAAATCGACTTTTACCTGCATCTGTGAACTGTGTTTTAAATGCATCGAAAGAACCAAAACTTTGATCAATTGCAGTTGCTAATTTTCCTTCAGGTTTAGCACCTGTTGCTGGACCCATACATTGCCAGAATAATTCATGGTTATAATGACCGCCACAGTTATTGCGCATTTTAGGAGAATATTTTGAAATACTGTGCAATACATCTTCAAGTTTACTAGTATTGATGTCTACTTTTTCTGCAACACAAGCTTCTGCTAAATTTTTAGCATAAGCTGCAGCATGTTTACTATAGTGAATTTCCATTGTCATAGTATCGATAATGGGTTCTAATGCTTTGTATTCGTATGGTAATGGTTGTTGTGCAAAAGGGTTAGGAGCAAATCCTACAAATGAATTTGCCAGAGATGGTAAAACAGTAAGTGAAATACCTGTGGCAAGTGCAGCTTTGCCGGTATTGGCAATAAAGGCACGACGGTTTTGTTTGTTTTGCATGTTGTAATTTTTATGTGGATTGATTTGATCTTTTAAATTTAGCGATAAATACTTGCAACTGCTTAAATGACCTATAATAGAATTCCTGATTAAATAATTGTGAATCACGCATGGCTTTATAGGTCAGGAAGATTCCAATAGGAATTAAAATAAATGTCGATAACCACATGCCTAATAAAGGACTTGCAGAATTTGACTTTACAAATTTTTCACCGAACGTATTAAACAAGTGGAAAATAACAAAGAAAATAATGGCAAAAACCAATGGCGTTCCTAATCCACCTTTTCGGATGATGGAACCAAGTGGAGCTCCAATTAAAAACAAAACTAAGCAGGCAACAGATAGTGTGAATTTCCTATGCCATTCAATTTCGTGTAACCTTAAAGATGTTTGTTTACTGGCATAATCCTCTGCCAATATTCCAATACTTCCTTTAACAGTAGATGCTTGATTAAAAGCTCTAACCTGTATAACTGATTTGATAGAGTCGGGAATAAGGCTTGCTAAAGATTTAGTTTCCTTCAATTTTTTACGATCCACTTTTTTCCAGCCGGTATCGGCATATTTAGTAAATGTCAAATATGGATTCACATCCTGAGAAGCTTTTTTAAAATAAAAACTATCAATATTCTTGAGCGAGTCGATAGCCGTATTTAATTGACGAACACTCAACATTTTTGGATCATAAAAGGAACTGTCTTTTGAATTGTTTAATTGAAAGCTTTTCAGATCAAACACTTTTTTGTACGACTGAAAACCCATTCTGATATATTCTGTATTGGTTACTCCTCTGGGTCCTCTTTCCTGATGACGCCACCCATTTTTTAAAATGAATTCTAAAAACTGTTGATTGTTGCTGATACGCATGATGCCGCTTTCGGCTTTAATCATTTGATCCTGCAATCCAGATCCTTTTTCGAAAATTACAACGTCATGAATGATGCTATCATTTTTCTCCTTGCTTCCTAATTTAATCACGTAACCATCGATCTTATCATAAAACACACCCGGCTTAATATCCAGAGCAGGTTTCGAAACAATGATATTGTATTTGAGTGCAGCAAGTTTTAATTGAGTAACAGGGATAATATTATTTGCAAACAAAAAGGCAAGTGAGCTTACAAATAATGCTATCACTAACAATGGACGCATAAAACGGAGCAAAGGAATGCCAGCCGCTTTAATGGCAACTAGTTCAAAGCTTTCACCCAAGTTTCCAAAAGTCATGATAGAAGAAAAAAGTAAAGAAAGTGGAAGTGCCGTTGGAACCCAGAACAGGGTAACCAGACCCACTAATTTTAAAACGGTAAACATATCTAGCCCTTTACCAACCAGATCATCAATGTATAACCAAAAAAATTGCATGGTTAATACAAATAGTGAAATGGCAAAAGCCCCAATAAAAGGGCCAATAAAAGAACGAATAATAAGAATATCTAGTTTTTTAATCACTTGTCCTTGCTTAATATTGCTAAATGAGCAACGCAAAAGTAAGGCTTTCATTAAAGGAACAGGAATTGGTATTGAATGCCGATTGGATTTTAACAAAGAATGCGGTAATTCAAAAGCTTTATATTTTTTTTGGAGAGTTGAGTGAACAGTATCAGGCACTACTGCAACAATGTGCGGGATTGGCCAATGAAGCGGCTTGTGCAGTGGCACCAAAAATTTCAAGAGGAGAAAATTATGAAGGCCTGCCCTGGGTGATGCTCGATTATCCACGCTATTTTAGTGGGAATGATGTATTTGCTATTCGTAGCTTTTTCTGGTGGGGTAATCAGGTGAGTATTACGCTACATTTATCAGGCAAGTTCAAAACTTTTTATAGTAATGCAATTCAGCAATATTTTCATTTGAGAAATGGGAATCCTCACCCCACACATGAATGGTATATTGGTATACATGCAGAAGATGCATGGCAGCACCATTTCAGGCCCGACAATTATCGCAGAGCTGCAGAAGTTAATCCTGCACTGATTCCTCAATTACCCTATATCAAACTGGCAAAAAAAATCCCACTCGATGAATGGGAAGATGTAGACTTTTTTTTGCAGCAGACATTCAAAGAAATACTGCATCTATTAACCAATGATTCTTTAGGCTCCTAAACGGTGAAACAATTCCTTCACCTGGTATTCCCATAACTGAGTTTGGTCTTTTATTTCGTTCTTTTCTGCAAAATCTTTGATGATTAAAATGGTTTGGTTTGAGATCTCTGTTTTTTCAATCTTGAATTCAAAATATTCGTTTTTCTCAGAATGTAACCAATGGTATCGGATAAATTTATCTTCATCCTTATCCATTACCTCTGCTTTATCTGGAGCACCACCGCTCCAAGAAAAACTATACACATTTTCCCATTCATCTACTTTATCGGCAAACCATTCTTGTAAACCTGCTGGTGTTGATAAAAACTCAAATAAAATACCTGGAGAACATCTAACCGGAAATTCTATAGTAAAAAGTTGCTTCTTGCTCATTAATTCTTATTTAGCGACAATCAATCCTAGGGTTGCAATAATATAAAATAATCCTTCCTTACCAAATGTTTTTTTATTTTAAAACCTCAATTTATAGCACATGGAGTAGGTTCGCTGAAATATAAACTTATAACTTGTTGATTTGCAGTATTATATGTAAAATTATTTTTTTTGAATAGATATTTATTTTTGTTAAATTGCTCTTAACATATTGTGATTTGTTGGAAATGTTGAGCCCCCCTCCTTAGAGTTTGTCAAAAATTATCGGATATATATACCAATAAAACAGGCATTTATGAGTATGCGTCAGCTAAAAATCTCAAAATCCATCACGAATCGTGAGTCTCAAAGTTTGGAGAAATATCTGCAAGAAATAGGCAAAGTGGAATTGATTTCACCTGAACAGGAGGTTGAATTAGCCCGACGTATAAAAAATGGGGATGAAAGAGCCCTGGAAAAACTCATTAAATCAAACCTTCGTTTTGTAGTATCAGTTGCAAAACAATATCAAAATCAAGGGCTTACACTTCCCGATTTGATTAATGAAGGAAACTTAGGATTGATTAAATCGGCCTTAAGATTTGATGAAACCAGAGGATTTAAGTTTATATCCTATGCTGTTTGGTGGATTCGTCAGAGCATTCTGCAAGCATTAGCAGAGCAGAGTAGGATTGTTCGGCTGCCATTAAATAAAGTGGGTCTCACCAACCGCATTAGCAAAGCATATCAACAGTTGGAACAAGAGTTTGAGCGGGAGCCTTCACCCGAAGAGCTCGCAGATATATTGAACATTGGAATTGATGAGGTTACAGCTACTATGAATGTAGGTTTTAGGCATATTAGTATGGACACCCCGCTATCTGATGGGGAAGATGGTACACTGTTAGATTTAATGGAAAATCCGAATGCCGAAAAAACGGATGATAAATTAGAACATGTTGAATCTTTAAGATTGGAAATAGAAAGAAGCCTGCGTACATTAACGGAGCGACAAAAAGATGTGGTCTGCTATTTCTTTGGAATCGGAGTTGATCATCCGCTGAGTTTAGAAGATATAGGAGAAAGATATAATCTAACCCGCGAAAGGGTTCGGCAAATCAAAGACAAGGCTTTAACCAAACTTCGCAGCACCAATCGCTGCAAGCAGCTTAGGGTTTACTTAGGTTGAAATGGGCTATATAAAATTTTATTGCCAGCCGAAATGACTATTCTGAATTACCTGTAACCAAAATAATACTACAGGCTCTTGAAAGCTTTTAGAACCTATATTTGCAGCTCATTTAAAGTGAACTTACTGTTCACTTTTTTTTGCGAAAGATTTGAAAGCAGAGAACTATGTTTAATTCGTTAAGTGAAAAACTCGAGTCGGCCTTTAAGAACCTGAAAGGCGAAGCCAGGATCAACGACCTCAATATCGCCAATACGGTAAAAGATATTCGTAAGGCGCTGATTGATGCCGATGTGAACTATAAAATTGCCAAAGAATTTACTGATAAAGTAAAGGAAAAAGCTACCGGGGAAAAAGTACTCAATGCAATTAGCCCGGGTCAGTTAATGATAAAAATTGTACAGGATGAACTTACCGAATTAATGGGTGGTTCAGAAGCACAATTTAATAGTACTGGAAATCCTGCGGTGATTTTGATTGCTGGCTTACAAGGTAGTGGTAAAACTACTTTCACAGGAAAGCTCGCCAATTATTTAAAAACACAAAAAGGCAAATCACCCATGGTGGTTGCCTGTGATATTTATCGCCCTGCTGCAATCGATCAGTTAACTGTTTTAGCAGAGCAAATAGGTGTTGCTGTTTATAGTGAAAGAGATAATAAAGATGCGGTTTCCATTGCTCAGAATGCCATTAAAGAAGCAAAGGCAACAAATAAAAATGTAGTTATTATTGATACTGCTGGTCGCTTAGCGATTGATGAAGTTATGATGGCTGAAGTAGCGAATGTCAAAGCTGCAGTGAATCCACAGGAGATTTTATTTGTAGTTGATTCCATGACCGGGCAGGATGCAGTTAACACAGCAAAATTATTCAATGAGCGCCTCGATTTTACCGGGGTGGTTCTTACTAAATTAGACGGTGATACCCGGGGTGGTGCTGCTTTATCGATCAAATACACGGTAAACAAGCCCATCAAATTTGTCAGCTCAGGAGAGAAGATGGATACGTTGGATGTGTTTTATCCAGAAAGGATGGCACAACGTATTTTGGGTATGGGTGATATTACCAGCTTGGTAGAAAAAGCACAGGCACAATACAATGAAGAAGAAGCCAAAAAATTAGAGAAAAAAATTCGCAAGAATCAATTCGATTTTCAGGATTTTTTGGATCAGCTACAACAGATTAAAAAAATGGGCAATCTGAAAGACTTAATGGGCATGATTCCTGGCGTTGGTAAAGCGATCAAGGATGTAGATATCAATGATGATGCATTTAAAGGAATTGAAGCGATAATTAAATCGATGACTCCCACAGAAAGAGCTAACCCAGACCTGCTAAACCCTAGTAGAAAAACCAGAATTGCCAAGGGATGCGGAAAAGATTTGGCCGAAGTGAATGCTTTTATGAAGCAGTTCGAGCAAATGAAACAAATGATGAAAACAATGAATAACATGCCAATGGGAGGTCGTTTCCCCGGTATGAGACGTTAAAATAGCTGGGAAACCCTTTAAAAGTCTAAGTTTCAAGGAATCTAACAATTCCTTGACATACAAACTTGGAATGAATGGGTTTTCCTATTACTTTTGCCGTCCAGCTATTCTTAGTTGGATTAACCAATTTATTAACGCCTATAAATTTCTATTTAACATGGCAGTAAAAATGAGACTACAGAGACACGGTAGCAAAAAACGTCCTTTCTACTTTATTGTAGTGGCCGATGCTCGTGCTCCAAGAGATGGTAAGTTTATCCAAAAATTGGGTACTTACAACCCGCTTACAGTTCCTGCAACTATTCAATTAGATCGTCAAAAAGCATTAGAATGGCTGAACAAAGGTGCTCAACCCACCGACACTGTTCGTCGTATCTTGTCTTTCAAAGGCGTATTATTCCTGAAACACCTTTTACGTGGTGTTAAATTGGGTCTTTTTGATGATGCAGCAGCAATGACCAAGTTCCAGGAATGGCACAACAGTCATGAAGCACAAATTACGCGTCGTAATGATGCTCACAAGAACGCTGAAAGAGCTAAAAAAGTGTACACACCTGTTGCAAAAAAGGTAGAAACCACTGAAGAAGCTGCTCCTGAAAGCCAGACTGAAGCTTAGTAAGATATGTTCTGAAAAGAAGTTATTCTGCAAACAAATTAAGTCCTGGCAATTGCCGGGACTTGTTGTTTTAATGAGGATCTATCCTCTATAATTTTTGTACATGAGCGAATACATACATATTGGGAAATTGGTGGCAAGTTTTGGATTGAAAGGTGAATTAATTTTAAAACATGAATTAGGAAAGAAATCGCCCTTCAAAGGAATTGAAGTTGTTTTTGTAGAAGAACAAAAAGGGAATTACCTGCCTTATTTTGTAGAGTCTGCAAAAGCCGCCAACCATGATGAAACATATTTAAAATTTGAGGGAATTAATTCCAAAGAATCTGCTGCTCGTTTAGTGAGTAAAAATGCATGGCTTACGGATACCGATTTTAGATCTTTAGTGGGAAAGTCAGCCCCTATTGCATTGCTAGGTTATACATTGATTAATGAAGGTGAAGTACTAGCACCCATTGAAGAAGTAATAAATCAACCTCATCAGATCTTATTGCGCATCACATATAAAGAAAAGGAGGTTTTAATTCCTTTGCACGATGAGAGCCTCGATAAAATTGATCATGCAAAAAAACAAGTGCATGTTATTTTACCGGATGGATTATTGGAAATTTATACAAGCTAAATAAAATACCTAGTGGCACATCATTTTGAAAATACTATGGTTGTTCAAATAGAGCACCTCGACGATCAGAACCATGTAAACAATGTGATGTATGTGCAATTCATGCAGGATATTGCGATGCAACACTGGTTCAGTATTTCTTCTCCTGAATTGAATGAAGAAATTGTCTGGGTTGTAAAAAGACATGAAATTGATTATCATGCCCCTGCATTTTTAAATGACAAATTACTCCTCAAAACCCATACTGGTGAAGCCTCTGCAGTAACCTGGGACCGACATTATGAAATCATTCGTATCAGTGATAACAAAAGATTAATTACTGCTAAAAGCTGTTGGGTTATGCTCGATAAAAAAACAGGAAGGCCAAGAAGAATCGATGATTCCATAAAAGCCGTATTTGATTAATAAAAATCCCCGATCTAATAAAAGGCCGGGGATTTTTATTAATCCATTTTATTTTTCAGGATTCAAAACTGCTTTAATGTAGTTCTGCATATTGAAATATTTCTTTGCTAATGACTGCAGTTCAACAGTAGTTAAAGTATCAACTTTTTGGTTGTATTCGAGAATCCACATGGGATCATCTTTTTCTATAAACGCTTTAGACATTGCATCTAACCAATAGTCATTTTGTTTTATTAAATCTTGATTTTGTTTTTTTAAAGTTTCTTTTACTTTATCAAGATCCTTTTGTTCTATGCCTTTATCTATCGCCTCATTCAGAATACTAAATAAAGCAGTAGTTAACTTGTCTACATTCTCTGGTCCACATGGGAAGCCGATAGAAATATTGTAATTATTATAAGGTCTGTTTGTAAGAGATCCTCGCATCCCGCCTCCATATATTCCACTCATCTGCTCTCTTAAAGTTTCAAGGATTTTGATATTCATAACTTCTGTTAGTGCAAGTAGTTTTAGTCTTTCATCTAGACTATATTTTGCTTCCCCAGAAAAAATGATGTTTACCCTGCTTTGTTTGGCAGTTCCTTTATTTACAACCGCATCTACAACTCCTTTTACAGGGCGAAGACCAACATCTTTAAAATTAATTTCTTTCGCTGTTCCAGGTAAAGAACCTAAATAAGTTTCTATTAAAGATTTTACTTTAACCGGATCAATATTGCCCACAAAAGTGAAGTGAATACCATAAGCATTACCAAAGATTTCTTTATAAATGGCAAATGTGCGTGCTAAATTAATCTGGTCAAAATCAGCAACCGTAGGAAAATTAGGTGCCCAAGGATGATCTTTATATTGGATTTTATTAAGTGTATCTGCGAAAAAGAAATTAGGATTCGCTTTCATGTTTGCGATACTACTTTTTTGAGAACTGATAAAACCTTTAAATAAAGATGAGTCGAGGCGTGGCTGTGTAAAGTAAAGATGAACGAGTTGTAGTAATGTTTCAAAATCTTTTACACTGCTCGACCCTTCAATTCCCTCGTCATTTGCATTGAGGTAAGGTGTTGCGGATACAGATTTTCCGGATAAGAATTTTCGAAGATCTGTAGGAGACATATCACTAATCCCCATTACCTGAATAGATGTTGCTGCAGTAGTAGCATTCATTTTATCTTCGATGGGATATTTTGTAATTCCACCCCAACGCCATGAATCCATCTTAATTTCATCATTCGAGAAATCAGTTTGTTTGATGCTAATAGTAATGCCATTATTCAATTCCCAATTAGTTGTTCCGAGTGCTTTATTGAAGGTTTCATTTATTACTTTTCCTGCAACAGGTGCTTTATTTATTAAAGATTTTGCAACCACTTTTTCTTCATAAGCTTTAACAGGAATCAGGTGAGCTGCATCAATCAATGCATTTAATTCTTTATCTGATGGCAAAGGATTTTTACTTTTATCAGAAGCCATTAATAAACTAAATTTTCCCTGTTTAGTTTCCATCCTTTTAGTAAGAGCATTTACTTCATCTAATGTGATAGCAGGTAAAATTTGTTTGATAAAACTTGTTTGATCTGAAATGCCAATAGCCGGACTATTTGTTAGGAAATTATTCAAATACACATTTACTAATTCGGATGATTCAGTTTTATCCTTGTCCTTATAAGCACGCTCTATCTGATTTAATAAACTGCTTTTAGCTCTTTCAAGTTCAGAAGGTAATACACCGAATTTTTTCACTGATTCCGTACCAGATATTAATGCATCAATCGCATCTTTCACAGGCCTGTCGTTCAGTAAAGCAATATTCATAAAAGAACGATACCCTCTAATGAATCCTCCAAATGTGGCAGTTCCAAAAATGAAAGGGGGGTTCGGTTGTTGGGTCATTTCAGAAAAACGTTGACTTATAATTGTATTAAATAAGTTTTCAATAATAGATTGTCTGTATTCGCCCCAGGTAGCAATGGTTTTATCTTTTTCAACATAATTGAAAACCTGCAATATATTTCTTGGTTGTTCTTTATCAGTTAAAACCATACTTGCAGCATCTTTTCTTTCTGCAATTGCAATTTCTTTTGGACGTGGTTTTGCGTTTACTGGATTTTTAAAATGACTAAAATGTTTGATGATTTCTTTTTCAGCATATGCAGGATCTATGTCTCCTACAACAATTACTGACATTAGATTAGGACGATACCATGTTTTATAAAAACGAACCAAGGATTCGGCTTTGAAATTCTTTAAAATACTGTCTTTACCAATGGGTAGTCTTTCAGAATATTTCGACCCGTTCAATAATACCGGAAAATATTTATTCCGCATCCGCTCATTGGCACCTTTGCCTAACCTTGATTCTTCTAATACTACTCCTCTTTCTTTATCAATTTCTTCAACTGATAAAGTTGCATTTCCTGCCCAGTCTTCCAAAATGGTAAATCCTTTATCCACTTTTAGTGAATCATCGGTTGGAATTGGTAGAATATAAACTGTTTCATCAAAACCGGTATAGGCATTCAGATCGGCCCCAAATTGAACACCAATCGATTGCAAATAACTCACCAATTCATTTTTTGGAAAATGGGAAGAACCATTAAAATTCATATGCTCCATCATATGCGCTAAACCCTGCTGATCAGCGTCCTCTAAAATGGAACCGGCATTTACTGCTAAACGTAACTGTACTTTTTTCTCTGGTTTTACATTTTTTCTGATGTAATAAGTTAGTCCATTTGGCAATTTCCCAATTTTAACATTGGGGTCAATGGGCAACTTACCATTTAAATCAAATTGGGAAAAGACAGTTTCAAAACTGATCATTCCACATAGGAAGAATAACAATCCCAATGAAAAAGTTGAAGTTTTTTTCATACATTTTTTTATAAGTGATAAAAGTTCGGAGGGTACTACAAGTTAGTGAATTGAATATATATTGCAAGTTAAATATCAGTGTATTAGGTTAAAAATATTTTAGTCCTCCCCCAACGAATTACTTACACAAAATCCTTAATTTATATCTGAATGGGTATTTTGCTAACTTAGTACTATGCCTCCGCAACGTTATATCGCCCATTTCGATCTGGACAGCTTTTTTGTGAGCGTGGAAGTATTAAATGATCCTACACTCAAAGGGAAAGCTGTAATAGTTGGCGGTTCAAAAGACAGAGGCGTAGTTACTACCTGCAGCTATGAAGCCAGAAAATTTGGCGTCCGTAGTGCCATGCCCATGAAACAGGCGATGAAGCTATGTCCACATGCCATCATTGTTCGAGGTACCCGAGGTGAGTACAGTAAGTATAGTAGGATGGTAACAGATATCATTGCAGCAAAGGCGCCCCTATTTGAAAAAGCATCGATAGATGAATTTTATATCGACTTAACTGGAATGGATAAATTCTTTGACCCTTATCAATGGACAATTGATCTTCGAAATGAGATCATTGAAAAAACTGGGTTGCCGATTTCATTTGGGTTGGCTACAAATAAAATGGTTGCTAAAATAGCAACTGATGAAGCAAAGCCCAATGGGTATTTATTTATTCAGCCGGGGATGGAAAAAATATTTTTAGCACCATTATCTGTCAATAAATTTTCTGGAGTGGGAGACCATACTTTTGAAAAGTTAAAAGCCATGGGGATCTTTACCATTGAGCAGTTGAGCGAAACTCCAATCGAAATTTTAGAACAAAAGCTGGGGCATAATGGGGCATCCCTTTGGAGAAAATCACAAGGGATTCATCATGGAGAAGTGCATCCCTATCATGAAGCAAAATCAATTTCTACTGAAAATACATTTGAAGAAAATAAATCGGACCTGAATTTTTTGTTGAGTGAATTAGTGAGGATGACAGAAAAAGTGGCTTATGAATTAAGAAAGGACGAAAAACTCACTGGTTGTATTGCTGTAAAGATCCGATATCCCGATTTTGAAACCACTTCCAGACAAACTACAATTGATTATACCTTTCGGGATGATGAATTAATACCCCAGGCAATTGACCTATTCCATAAACTATATCGAAAAGGGGAGCCTGTTCGGTTACTTGGCGTTCGTTTAAGTGAACTTACCAATGAAGCTACTCAAGGTAGTTTGTTTGATGATGCAGAGAAAAAAACGAATCTTTACAAAGCAATAGATGACGTAAAAGATAAGTTCGGAAAGGGCTTTCTTCAAAAGGCAAGGACAGTTAAAAAAAATGATAATTAATTTATTTTCCTAACACTCTACTTTTTTAGTAGGAAATGCATATTTTAGCTAACCACAAAAACAATTATTATGAGTTTACGTTTAGGTGACATCGCACCCAATTTTCATGCAAATACTTCTTTAGGTCCCATTGATTTCCATGATTATCTGGGAAATGGCTGGGGTATTTTGTTCTCACATCCTGCAGACTTCACTCCTGTGTGTACTACAGAATTAGGTAGAACGGCATCACTTGCTGCAGAGTTTGAAAAAAGAAATGTAAAAGTTTTGGCATTGAGTGTGGATAGTGCAGAAAGTCATTTAAAATGGATTACTGATATCAATGAAACGCAGCATGTAAATGTAGGGTTTCCTATTGTGGCTGATGAAGACAAAGCCATTGCAAATGCATATGATATGATTCATCCCAATGCATCTGAAACATTTACAGTACGTTCTTTATTTATTATCGGACCCGATAAAAAAGTAAAATTATTTATTACCTATCCTGCTTCTACAGGTAGAAATTTTGTAGAAGTGTTACGTGTTATCGACTCATTACAATTAACTGCAAAGTATAGTGTTGCAACACCTGCAGATTGGAAAGAAGGGGAAGATGTGATTGTAGTTCCTGCAGTTAAAACAGAAGATGCATTACTTAAATTTCCAAAAGGTGTTAAAGTAATAAAGCCTTATTTACGTTATACACCGCAGCCTAATATTGACTAGGATTTAATTTTCAATCACATTAGGTTTATACTTATATCTGGCCCTAATCACGAGTTCTTGTGATTAGGGCTTTTTAATAATAATGTCCTTTACATTTAAGTATTATTATCTCTTTCTCAGTAAACCTATATATCAATCTATGTTCCTGATCAATGCGTCTACTCCAGCATCCAGACCAATTGCCTTTTAATGGTTCTGGTTTTCCAATACCTTTAAAAGGATCCCGATCAATATCACGAATCAATTCTTTTAATCTACTTATAATTTGAGGGTTAGTTTCAAACCAGGCATTGTATTCTGTAAATGCTTGAGGAGTGAAAGCAACATTTCTCATTATTATTTATTTGGAGCGTATGCAATAAATTCTTCCATGGTCATTGAAATTATTTCATTGGGATCATTAGATTGTTCAAGAGAAATGTCTAATTCTTCTTGAAACTTAGAATCATATTCACGTAATGAAATTGTCACATCAATATTATCTTTATTGCCAATAAAAGCTTTTATCTTATTGATGAGATTCATATTGAGTTCGGATGGATTTACTTTTATAACTGTTTCCATATTGACTATTTATTAATTAAATATACTATTTTTTAAAGCCATTATTACGATCTGCTAAGTATGTAAAACTTTTTTAGTTTATCTTTCTAAAAATAAAAATTATATGAAGAAATCTCTCCTCTGTGTTATTCTAATGGTTCTCATGCAATTTACAAATGCACAAAAAACAATTATTCATTGTGGTCAATTAATTGATGTAAAGACATTACAAGTGCAAAAAGAAATGTCAATCATTATTATTGGAAATACTATTAGTGATGTACAAAAAGGATATATTAAAGCGGATGTTGGGGATAAAATTATTGACTTAAAATCTAAAACAGTGATGCCCGGACTGATGGACATGCATGTGCACGTAGAAGAAGAAACGAGCCCTACCAGGTATATAGATGGATTCACAAAAAACAAATCTGATCGGGCTTATGTGGCATTGGGATTAGTGGAAAAAGATTTTATGGCTGGTTTTACAACACTTCGTGATTTAGGCGGCAGTGGTGTAAACATTGCTTTGCGTAATGCCATCAATAAAGGATTGGTTAAGGGTCCGCGCATTTATACTGCCGGAAAATCATTAGCAACAACTGGAGGTCATGCAGATCCCACTAATAATTATAGAGAAGATTTAATGGGCGATCCAGGCCCGGATGAAGGAGTTGTAAACGGTTTAGCTGATTGCGCTAAAGCTGTACGCATGCGTTATAAAACAGGTGCAGACTTAATAAAAATAACTGCCACTGGTGGTGTTTTAAGTATGGCAAAAGATGGTAGTGGTGCACAATTCACAGAAGAAGAAATTCGCATGATTGTAAGTACTGCAAAAGACTATGGATTTAAAGTAGCGGCACATGCACATGGAGCAGAAGGAATGAAGCGCGCCGTTTTAGCTGGAGTAAGTTCTATCGAGCATGGTACTTATATGACGGAAGAAGTGATGGAGTTAATGAAACAACATGGCACATATTTGGTACCAACCATTATTGCTGGAAAGTCATCGGCCGACTCCGCAAAAATTCCAGGGTACTATCCCGAAATTGTTCGCGCAAAAGCTGCAGTTGTAGGAACCTATATTCAAGCCACATTTGCAAAAGC
>JBAXHC010000082.1:0-14526 GCA_037139075.1 Bacteroidota bacterium | reverse complement strand
AGCACTATCTATCACCTTTCCCAACTCAGTCTTAAGCATTCTAGAAGGATACCGATTGATGACGATAAAATCGTGCGTGGCCATGATTACGGCTGTTCCATAATCTTTAGCAATTTGTATCAAGAGCTGCATAATTTCATCGCTGGTCTCAGGATCAAGGTTTCCTGTTGGCTCATCAGCAAGAATTAATTTAGGTGAGTTCAGTAATGCACGAGCAATATCAACACGCTGTTGTTCGCCACCACTCATTTCAAAAGGCATTTTAAACCCTTTGCTTTTCAATCCCACTTTATCCAACACATCATTAATTTTTTCTTCGATCAATATTTCATCTTTCCATCCAGTTGCTTTCAAAACAAATTTTAAATTATCATACACATTTCTATCCGTAAGCAAATGAAAATCTTGAAAGATTACCCCCAAGTTTCTTCTTAAGAAAGGCACTTTTTTCCAATCCATCTCACGAAGATCATAGCCAACTACATTTCCACTTCCTTCTGTTAAATTCAATTCCCCATATAAAGTTTTGAGCAAACTACTTTTGCCTGTTCCGGTTTTACCAACCAGATAAACAAACTCTCCTTTATGAACTTCAAAGTTTACATTTTGTAAAATAAGATTGCCGCTTTGATAAATATTGGCATTTTTTATGGAAACAATTGGCTCAGACATATAATAAATTAAAAGTCAAAATTAAAAAGTCAAAAATGTTAACCCTGGCTTTTAAGCTAGGGATTGATGATGTCAAAACTAGTATTCATATAAAAGTTCTGCTGCATCGGTTTTGATAAGCAATTCTTTTTTCTCTGATGCTTCTACTCTTCCGATAATTCTAGCTTCGATACCCAATTCAGCAGCATCTTGAATCATTTTTTCTGCTGTAACTGCATCTGTAAATATTTCTAAACGATGACCCATATTAAATACCTGATACATTTCACGATCATCAGCACCCGAATTGGATTGTATCAATTTAAAAATAGGTGGTGTATCAAACAAATTATCTTTTACAATTTTCATCGGACCAGGCAGGTATTTCATACACTTGGTTTGTCCACCTCCACTACAATGTATCACTCCTGCAACAGCATCAAAATACTGATCTAATATTTTTTTCATCAATGGAGCGTATGTTCTAGTGGGCGACAATAATAATTTTCCAATTGTGGTTTCATGACCATCTATTGTAATTTGATCGGTCATTCCATTCTTACCCAAATAAACCACAGATTCTTCTAAAGCAGGTTCAAATGTTTCAGGGAATGAAGTTGCATAACGTTTAGTAAGTACATCATGACGTGCACTGGTAAGACCATTACTACCTAATCCACTATTATATTCCGTTTCATAATTTGCTTTACCAAAACTTGCAAAACCAACAATCACATTACCCGCAACAATCTTTTCATTGGTGATTAATTTATTCTTTGGCCAACGGGCTGTCATGGTACCATTTACAGCAATAGTTCTCACTACATCGCCCACATCCGCGGTTTCGCCACCCAAATAATGAATATGTACACCAAAGTTTCCAAGTTGATCAAAAAAATCCTGTGTGCCATTTATAATTTGTTCTAAAACTGAACCTGGAATTTTGAGTTTATTTCGATCGATAGTTGAAGAGAATAATATATTATCAGTTATCCCAACACATAAAAGATCATCTAAATTCATAGCTATAGCATCTTGTGCAATGCCTTTCCAAACAGATGCATCTCCAGTTTCTTTCCAATAGATATAGGCAAGGATACTCTTAGTACCAGCCCCATCAGCATGCATAATATTTACCCAATCCGGATCACCACATAGAAAATCTGGATAAATTTTGCAAAATGCTTCAGGAAATAATCCCTGATCCAATTTTTGAATGGCAGCATGCACTTCTTCCTTTTGAGCCGAAACACCGCGTTTTGCGTATAAAGACATGATGAAATTTTGATTTTTAAAGATACCTCAATGCTGCAAATGTACAACACTATGCCTTAGATTTGCACCCAATTATGCAGGTACACTATCAGGAAACGGGGGCGCTCCCAGCTTTTAAAAATGCAGTCATTACCATTGGCACATTTGATGGAGTTCATTTGGGACATCGCCAAATTATAGCTCAATTGATAGAAGAAGCAAAGAATGTAGACGGAGAATCTGTTATCATTAGTTTCTTCCCACATCCCAGATCCGTCATTACAAATTCTCATACAACTGTAAAATTATTAGGCACTTTAGAAGAAAAAATTGAACTGCTTTCAAGCACAGGTATCGATCATTTAGTTATTATTCCATTCAATTTGGAATTCGCTAATCAAAGTGCAGATGAATACATTAGTAATTTTCTTGTCAAACTATTTCATCCTCACACTATTATCATTGGCTATGACCATCGATTCGGAAAAAACCGTGTGGGTGATTACCATTTACTTGTTGCTTATGGTAAGGAATTGGGATTTGCAGTGAAAGAAATACCTGAACATATTCTGAATGAAGTGGTGATCAGTTCCACTAAAATCAGGAGGGCATTACTTGATAATGATATTAATACGGCGAATAAATTTCTCGGATACGAATATTTCTTTGAGGGAGAAGTGATTAAAGGAAATCAATTAGGCAGAACAATTGGTTACCCTACTGCAAACCTGAGTATTGCATCCAATGAAAAACTGATTCCGGGTAATGGTGTGTATGCGGTGCATGTATCACTCTTAGAAAAAAATCAAGTCGCCAGTTTATGGAAAGGCATGATGAATATTGGGGTACGCCCTACCATTGATGGTGTGCATCGTGTAATAGAAGTTAACCTTTTTCACTTTGATCAGGATATATATGGTAAAACTTTACAAGTTTCTATTCATAGCTTTCTCAGAGCAGAACAAAAATTTTCAGGGTTAGAGGCTTTAAAAGAACAGCTGGGAAAAGACAAACTTATGGCTGAAGAAGCCTTAAACTATTAACGCTTTTATTGCATCATTTTAACTATTAATTCTTTCATAAGTCCAGCATCAGAACTTCCTCCATCATGCACACCTACAGAACGTAAATTATAATGGTGCAGCAGCAATAATATTTTCTCAACTCCAGCATAATTATATTTCTTAGCAGCAGCAAAATAGTCCCTTGCAAAATAGGGGTTTACTCCAATTGCCGTTGCGATAGATTTTTCATCCCCTCCCGGCATCGCATGTATCATTAACACTTTACTGAAAAAATTATAGATAGCTGGCAGTACCATTTGAATTGGAGCAGCTTTCGGGTTGGCCTCAAAATAATTAATAATACGTATTGCTTTAGCTTGATCTTTTTTTCCAATGGCATCTTGTAATTCAAACACATTGAATTCCTTACTTACTCCAATATATTTTTCAATATCATCTTCTGTAATTCCCTTACGAGTACCCAGATTTACAGCAAGCTTTTCGATCTCGTTTTCGATACGACTAAGGTCGTTTCCAATGTGATCTACCAATAGATTTAGACCTTTAGGACTTATAGTAAGTCCGTGTTGTTGAATCATTTGATTGGTCCACTCAGGCAGCTGACTATCATACATTTTTTTAGTACTAAGCAGCTCCCCCTTTGTTTTGAGTGTTTTTGCAAGTTTTGATCGCCCATCAACTTTTTTCTCTTTATAGCTAACTACAAAGACTGTTGTTTTTAAAGGGTTCTCAATATAGGATTCAAGCTTCTCTATATCGCGCATATGTTGCGCTTCTTTGAGCAAAACTACCTGACGCTCAGCAAACATGGGGTAGCGCATACAGGCATTAACAACTGCAGCCCAATCGGCATCTTTACCATAGAACACGGTAAGATTGAACCCGGCTTCGGCATCAGATAAGATCTTTTTCTCTGCATAAAAAACCACTTGATCAATAAAGTAGGATTCTTCCCCCTCTAACCAATATACTGGCTTGAATTGGCCCTTTTTCCATTCTGAAATGATCTTTTCTGCAGACATGGCTACAAAGATGAGGTTTGTGAATTTAATATCATTAATTCACGAAATTATTTTTTGGCACGGTTTTGGTTTTAGTGTGTACAAGCCCAAAAAACATTAAACAATATCAGAACATTAAACTTTATTTTATGACCTACACTACAGAAAGCAGTACTCAAACCCCTCAAGGTAATGACAACCGTAAATTGATTTACGGAATTTTGATTACCGCATTGGTATTGACCTGGGGATATATTTTCTATGACAAAAGCAAGACTAAAGAAACAGTTACTTTACTAGAAACCAAAATCAGCAATGTAGATAGCGCCCGTAACGCAATTCAGGCTGAATACACATTGGTATCTGCAAAAGCTGATTCTTTAACTCAAAACAACTTACAATTACAGGGTTCATTAGCTGAAAGAAGCACAGAAATCCAAAAGTTGAAAGTTAATATCGGTAGTATTCTTCGCAAGAAAGATGCCACTGCAGCAGAATTAGCTGATGCAAAAAATATGATCAATGACCTGAATGGCAAGATCAGTGGATTGTTTGTAGAAATTGAAAAACTGAAAGGTGAAAATCAAACTTTAACTACTAACAATCAGCAATTAAATACTGAAAAAACGCAGTTAACTTCTGATAAGCAGAATTTAGAGCAGAACTTGTCAAAAACCAATACTGAAAAGCAGCAATTGGCTGATAAGGTTGATGTAGCTTCTACTTTGCAAGCTTCTCAAATTGGAATCATTGCAATTAACCTAAAAAGTAATGGCAAAGAAAAAGAAACTACTACAGCAAAAAGAGCTGATTTCATGAGAGTTGAATTTACAGTTGCTGCAAACAGAGTAACACCTACTGGATCTAAAGATTTCTATGTAGTGATAACCGGACCTGACGGAAAAGCTTTTAATGAGGGTGGAAACTTTACAACCCGTGAAGAAGGCGAAAGAGGGTTTACCAATAAAGTTTCTGTTCCTTACGAACAAGGAAAACCAATGCCTCCAGTAAGTTTCAATTGGAAAAAGAATGATAAATACGCAGAAGGCAATTATAAAATTGAAATCTATAACAATGGTTTCAAAATTGGTGAAAGTGTAAAGACTTTAAAGAAAGGTGGATTATTTAGTTAATCTTACAACAAAATAAAAAATGGCTGTCTGCAAAGACGGCCATTTTTGTTTTATATAGACATGAACTCAGCAATCACAATTTCACGTACTTTAGATTTATGATTAGGTCCTGGACGAATTGGCGTACGCTCATGGTTATAATTGCTGTACTTATAGTAAGTGGCACTATTGTTTATTCGCAATATCTGGCTGGAAAGATTGCTACAGAAGAACGGAAAAATGTAGCTGCCTGGGTGGAAGCACAAAGAACTATTTTATTCTCGTCCGATACTGTGAGTATCAATCTGGCGGCAAAAATCATTACAGAAAATGACCAGATTCCAATTATCGAGACCAACGAAAACGACCAAATTACCGGGAACTATCTAAATCTTGATGCCTATCAGGTTAAATCAGATCCAACTTATTTATCGAAAAAACTAAAACAGTTTAGAAGTTTTAATCGAATCCCCATCACTAGTATTCTTTCCCAAAATCCATATGCCGCCAATAAATATTATTATGGAGAAAGCAAACTATTAAAAGAAACCAAACTATATCCCATTATTCAATTGATCATTGTTGCTTTTTTTATTTTTGTAGCTATTGCTTTGCAAAGAATTAATTATAAAAGCGAGCAGAATCAGCTCTGGGCTTCACTTGCAAAAGAAACCGCACATCAATTGGGCACTCCCGTAAGCAGCTTAGAAGGATGGCTGGAAATATTAAAATCGACAAAAGGAAATGAAAATATCGTTCCTGAAATTGCTAAAGATGTCAAAAGATTACAACTAATAACCGATCGATTCGGTAAAATAGGGAGTCAGCCTAAATTAGAAAGCGCTCTTATTGCCGAACAAATACAACACATTTTAAATTACATGAAAAAACGTGCAGGAGAAGCTGTACAATTTGATTGTGATACTACCAGACTTGAGAATATAAATGTTTTAATGTCGCCCCCACTATTCGATTGGGTAATGGAAAACTTAATAAAAAATGCATTGGATGCGATTGACGGAAAGGGATTAATCTCTATCCAATCACATTTATCCGCACATGAGGTAATTATTGATGTAACAGATAATGGAAAAGGAATTGCTGCCGCCCATATCAAAAAGGTATTCAGGCCAGGGTTCACTACCAAGAAAAGGGGTTGGGGTTTAGGTCTTTCTCTCAGCAAGCGGATTGTTGAGCAGTACCACAAAGGGAAACTCTTTGTGCGTTGGAGTGAACAGGGTAAAGGAACTAGTTTTAGAATAATACTTCCTTTAACTACAAATGAACTAATGAGCTAGCATCATTATTTACCATAGCAACTCATCACAGCCTGCCATTGATGTAATGACTGAGGTGTAGTTGTTTCAGCATACAAATCTGCTTCTCCAAATAAGTCAACCAATTCTTGTTCCAAATGATCTGTAACAAATGCTGAATTGTGATTGCCTAATTTTTGCAGACAAGAATTCATTTTTGCTAACTTTTCATCCGATAAATGATCGAAAATATGTTGCTGCATTAATTGCCCGGTTGCATTCAACAACAATTCAGAAGAATTCGTTTTCATGATTGAGGATTTTAAGGGTTAACGAATAAACAATCGAACATTATTACATTACAAAGTGACAACAATAATTGATGCAATGCTGTTTACGAAATTGTTAAGACTTAAAAAGGTGCATAAGTTGGGGATAGCTCTGGTGCTACCCCTTATATGATTTAACTATTTCAATACCACTGCACCCAAGGCCGGCAACTGCACTTTTATTTTATAACATTCAGAAGGCTTATCCACCAATTCTGATGAAATGATGGGATTAAACACATCTCCAGTACCCCAGAATTCTTCACTATTTGAATTGAATACCTCTTTCCATTTTCCTTTACCATGTACGTAAATTTCCCAATCATGTCGAACAACAGGTGTAACATTCAAAATGATCAATAAACTATCCTTCGGTTTTTTTCCCTTGCGTAAATACACCAAAACGGATTCGCTTCTATGATTCAAATCCACCCATTCAAATCCACCGGGTTCAAATTGCTTTTCATATAAAGCAGGTTCAGAGCGATATAGTTCATTTAATTTCTGAACGCAATGTTTCATTCCGCCATGACTTGAATGCTTTAATAAATCCCACTGTAATTCACTTTTATAATTCCATTCACTTGTAGCACCAAATTCATTACCCATAAACAATAATTTAGAGCCCGGGTGTGTAAACATGTAAGTGTATAAAATGCGCAGGTTTGCAAATTTTTGCCATTCGTCTCCAGGCATCTTATAAAGCATGGGACTTTTTCCATGCACAACTTCATCGTGCGACAATGGCAACATGAAATTTTCATCATAGAAATACATCATACTGAATGAAAATTTATCCTGCTGAAACTGACGAAAAATAGGATCCAGATTAAAATAATCAAGTGTATCGTGCATCCATCCCATCATCCATTTCATTCCAAAACCTAGTCCACCTTCAAATGTGGGCTTACTGATTTTGGGCCAATCTGATGCTTCTTCTGCAATGGTTTGAATATCTGGGAAATCGCGATATAGCGTTTCATTTAAATCGGTAATAAATGCAATGGCTTCAATGTTTCCATTACCACCATATTCGTTGGGCTCCCACTGACCAGCATTGCGGCTATAATCTAATCGCAGCATTGAACTTACTGCATCGACACGAATCCCATCTGTATGAAATTGGTCGCACCAAAAACGAGCAGAACTGATCAAGAAAGATTTTACCTCTCCCCTTTTATAATTGAAAATATAAGAGTTCCAATCGGGATGAAATCCTTTGCGCATATCCGCATATTCGTATGTATGTGTTCCGTCGAACATGAATAAGCCATGTGCATCATAAGGAAAATGCGAAGGCACCCAATCAAGTATTACACCTATTCCGGCCTGGTGAAAAGCATCCACCATGGCTGCATAATCTTGTGGGGTTCCAAATCTTGATGTAGGAGCAAAATAACCAGTTCCCTGATATCCCCAACTACCATCAAATGGATGTTCCATCACTGGCATAAACTCAACGTGTGTAAAACCCATTTCCTTTACATAAGGAACTAATCTTTCCGTAATCTGTGCATAGGTATTATAACGCTCTTCATCGTTTTTATCAGGACGCATCCAGCTAGCCAAATGCACTTCATAAACAGAATAAGGTGCATTCAAAGAATTATGCTTTTTCCTTGTCTTCATCCATTCAGCATCTTTCCAATCATAATCAGTTTGCCAGGTAATAGAAGCGGTCTTAGGGCGTGTCTCCCAGAAATTTGCATAAGGATCTCCCTTATCTAATCGGATGCCTTTAAAACCATGAATATGATATTTATAAGCTTCTCCAACTCCTATATGAGGAATAAAACCTTCCCAGATTCCGGAGTTATCTAATCTAACTTTTAATGGATGCGCTTCTTTATTCCAATCATTAAAATCACCTGTAACGCTTAAGAAAGTAGCATTCGGAGCCCACACAGCAAAGTATGTACCCGCGGTATTGTTCACAGTGATTTGTTTGTTCCCCATTAATTTATAAATGCTATAATGGGTACCATTTTGAAAATTTCTGATATCCTCATCTGAAAATAGAGAGTAGTTCCAAACTGGCTGATTGCTATCTACAAAATGAATCTCCTCGTATTTTTTCATATTTCTTTTTCCAACTTTAGGTGTATTTGCAACTCTTGTGTTAGGGAAGATAACAAAACTATATTACTAGATGTAGAAGAAATTTTCATGGAACTAGTAAATAATCTCTCCAACTAAATATAAAAATTGTTTAACATAACATTACAACTAAATATTTAGTTTATGAATCTTAATTTATGGATTTTGCAAACTATTGCATCCAATACCTTAACGCCCAAACTGCATGAATAAACTAATACTGCTTATTGTTATCCTGTGTACGTATGTTCTTGCTGCTAAAGCCCAATACCCAACAATTAAAGGCACAGTTAATGATACGCTCAATAAACAAAATCTTTCAAATGCAGTAGTTTCGATATTAAGACCAAAAGATTCTGTATTGGTAAAATTTGTACGTACTGATGCCAATGGAAACTTTGAACTGAAGAAAGTTATTGCCGGGAAATATATTTTAATGGTCTCCTACCCTAACTATGCAGAATTTACTGATCAGATAAATTTCGACGGAATTTCTGAAAAGTCATTAGGCATTGTGCCATTGATAACTCGTGCAAAATTATTAGAAGAAGTTATTGTTAAACAACGCATCTCAGCCATCCGCGTTAAAGGAGATACCACAGAATATCGTGCAGATAGTTTTCATGTTTCAGCAAATGCAGATGTGCAAGAACTGTTGAAAAAAATGCCCGGTATCCAGGTGAACAGTAAGGGCGAAATAACAACTCAGGGAGAAAAAGTAAATAAAGTTTTAGTAGATGGTGAAGAATTTTTTAGTGATGACCCTGCCGTTGTAACAAAAAATTTAAGAGCTGATGCAGTTGATAAGGTTCAGGTCTTTGATAAAAAAAGTGATCAGGCAGTTTTTACAGGAATTGATGATGGTCAAAAACAAAAGACCATTAACCTGCAATTAAAAGAAGATAAGAAAAAAGGCTTTTTCGGTAAGGCTGAGGCAGGTTCTGATTTTGATCAATATAATTATGGTAAACTAATGGCCAATGCTTTTAAAGGCAAACGAAAAATAGCGGGATATATCACACATGACAATACGAAATTTGACGCATTGAATTGGGATGAGAATAGAAACTATGCTGGAGATCCGAATACTACCACCACCATAAATGATGATGGAGGGGTTTCGATGTATTCATCGGGAGATGAATTTAATTGGGGTTCGGGTTTACCCATTTCTACAACAGCAGGTCTGCACTTTAGTAATAAATGGAATCTAGATAAGAATAATACCAATAATACATTTCAGTATAATAAATTAAATGTTACCGGAAAAACAAGTTCCATAACACAAAACATTCTTCCGGATACCAGTTTTACAAATACCACTGAGCAGACTCAGGCAAATGAGAGAACCAGGAATAAATTAACCAGTATGTATGAGTTACAGATTGACTCATCCAGCTCATTAAAATTCACCCTGAAAGCATCTGACATTAAGACTGCCAGCAATTTGAACTACTTAGGAAAATCAATTAGCTCTGATAATAAACTGATCAACGAATCAGATCGAACCACAACCAATAACGACGATAATAAGAATTTCAATACCAGTATGCTTTGGCGGAAAAAATTTGCGAAAAAAGGAAGAACTATTTCTGTGAATGCTGAGTTGACATTTACAGACAAAAAAGAAAATGGTTTCTTATTAGCCAAGAATCAGTTTTTTGATAAGAATGGAAATATTATTCGGCTCGACAATGTAGATCAACGAAAAGAGAATATACAAACTGGCTCAAGCATTAATAGCAATTTTACTTATACTGAGCCTCTATGGAAAAACACTTTTTTGATTCTTACTTATCGTTTGAATATTAACCGAAATGATGCAGAAAGAAATACATTCAATAAAGATGTAAATGGTAAATACAGTGCTTTAAGTGATACCCTCTCTAACCATTTCATTTTTAATACAACTGGTAATACTGGTGGATTTAATATTCGATACCAGGTGAAAAAATTCAATTTTGCAGTTGGAACTGGACTTGGAACTGTAACGTATCATATGAATGATATTAGAAAGAATACAGACAGAGAAGTAAGCTATACTAATTTCACTCCAGCAATTGTTTTTAAATATACTCCGAAACAGCAGCGAAGAGTTGAATTTAACTATAATGGAACAACTGAGAATCCTACCCTCAGTCAGATACAACCCTTTATCGATAATATTGACCCCTTAAATATTACGGTGGGAAATCAAAATTTGAAGCAGGCATTCCTGCACAATTTCAATTTCAGAGCATCGGATTACAAAGTGTTGAAGAGCAGAAATATCGGATTAAATATGAACTATAATACTACCGATAATGCCATATCAAACAATTCTTTTGTAGATAGCTTAGGTAGAAGAATAAATCAAGCAATTAATGTGAATGGTAATTATGCATTTAGATTAAGTGGAGAATACGGTTTCGAAATTATTCCCTCTTTGAATTTTAATGTTGAAATCGGACCAAGAATTAGTCAATATGTAAATTTTGTAAATGGCCTGAGAAATGAAACCAAAACAACAGCAACTTCATACTCAATTAATTCAGGCTATTGGAGCGATAAATGGATTAATTTCTGGGTTAATTTCGAAGCCAGCTATAACAAATCCGTTTCTTCTATCCGTCCTGATGTAGCCACCAATTATTGGTCCTATACTTCGTGGACTAACCTCCAATTAAAATTCAAGAAGCAAAAACTGTATGTTGACTTTAATGGGGAATTTAATTTTTATCAGAAAACAGCCGCATTTGCAAATCAGCGAAATGCATATATAGTAAATGGAGGAATCAGAAAAATAATTTCTAAAGATGATAAATGGGAAACCAAGTTTTATGTGAATGACATTTTCAATCAGAACCTGGGAATTAATCGAAACATTAGTAGCAATTTTATTTCTGAAACAACCACACAGAATGTAAAACGATATTTCATGTTATCCTTGATTTATAATTTCAGTAAAAACGGCAAGCCTTCCAATATGGGCTTTTAGTATATGAAAAAAATATTCTTATTGCTTGTTTCCTTTATCAGTATACACGTGTATTCGCAATCTCAATTTATTACTAAGGGGAGAATTATGTACGAAAAAACAGTGAATCAACATAAACCTCTAGAAGAAGAAGGAAGCGACAACGATTGGTGGAAAGAAATGATGAAAAGCTACCCGAAACTTGTTAAAGATCAATTCGAATTGAAGTTTAATGAAACTAAATCGGTTTATAAATTACAGAAAGAGAATACAGATAATAAATATATGTGGGGTTCTAAACCTAATGAAACTGATAATGTGATCAACGATATAACCAACCAATCAATAAGCATTCAAAGAGAGATTTTCGAAAATACATATCTGATAAAAGACAGCCTTCGGAATTTCGAATGGAAAATAACACAAGAAACCCGTGAAATTGCAGGATTCGAATGCAAAAAAGCAGTCACAAAAATTTGCGACTCTGTAGTTGTCGTTGCTTTTTATACGGATCAGATTCCAGTAAGTGCAGGGCCAGAAAGTATGGGTGGTTTGCCGGGAATGATATTAGGTTTAGCCATTCCAAGAATGTACACTACCTGGTTTGCGACTAAACTTGAATTAGTTGAACCAACCATACAACAATTAAACCCTATTCAAAAAGGTAAAAAAGTTAACTGGGTGCAACTCAACTCAGAGCTGAAAAAGGGTATGAAAGATTGGGGAAAGAATGGACACCGTTTAACATGGGGATTTTCATTATAAAATTATCGTTCATTGGAACGCTTTTTTTATACACTTGATTTTCATGTAAAAATCCTCCGTAACTTTTGCCCTCAAATTGCTCACATGAAATGAGCTTAAATATATTTTGATACCAATCAAAATTATATGAGCGAATTACATGTAACCAAAATCAATAAAAGACACATGAAAAAAACGTTGCTGCCACTAATACTGGTAATGGGAATTTCGGCTGCCCATGCTCAATCCAAGCCCACCCCATCTGTAATCCCTGTTCCTGCTTCTTTAATTGCAAATAGTGGAACATTTACATTAAATGCGAATACTGTAATTTCTGTTTCTGCTGGAACAAGTAAAGAACTTGACAACATGAGTTATCAATTGTCGAAAGTTTTGCAAACTGCTACTGGCTTTAGCTTAAAGACCAATCATGATGCAACCGATGCGGGAATCAAGCTAGAACTTCTGGCTACTCCGAACTCCTCTTTGGGGAATGAAGGATATCGTCTTCAAGTAACAGCTTCAGGTGTACTCATAAGCGCCAATAAACCTGCAGGTATATTTTACGGAATTCAATCCTTCATGCAATTGTTACCGAAAGAAATCGAAAGTAAAACCGTAGTAAGTAATACTGCTTGGACCGTTCCTTGTGTTACCATCGACGATCAACCAAGATTTGGCTGGAGAGGTTTGATGCTCGATGTGAGCAGACACTTTTTCACTAAAGAGGAAGTGAAGAAATTCATGGACGATATGGTTAAATTCAAATTCAATTTATTACATCTTCATTTAACCGATGATGAAGGCTGGAGAATTGAAATCAAGAGTTTACCAAAACTTACTTCAGTAGGTGCTTGGCGAATAGAGCGCAATGGCAAATGGGCTAATTCACCAAAAGCAGCGGATCCTTCTGAACCTAAAACCTATGGTGGTTTTTATACGCAAGAAGATATTAAAGAATTAGTAAAATATGGCCAGGAAAGATTTGTTACCATCTTACCTGAAATTGATGTACCAGGACATAGTTTGGCTGCATTAGCTGCATATCCTGAACTTTCTTGTACAGGTGGTGAGCATACTGTTTATCAGGGCATTCCTTTCATGAATTGGTTTGCTGGTGGATTTGAAGCCATTGTTGAAAACGGACTTTGTCCTGCCAACGAAAAAGTATATGAATTCTTAGACAAAGTATTTACCGAAGTAGCTCCACTATTCCCATTTGAATATATCCACATGGGTGGTGATGAGTGCGCTAAAAACTTTTGGGCGAAAAGTCCGGCAGTTCAGGCACTCATGAAAAAAGAAGGTTTAAAAACGATGCCAGAAGTAGAAAGTTATTTTGTAAGAAGAGTGGAAAAGATCGTGAATTCGAAAGGTAAAAAATTAATGGGATGGGACGAAATTTTAGAAGGTGGTATCTCTCCTACTGCTAGCGTGATGAGCTGGCGTGGTGTGAAAGGTGGTATCGAAGCTGCTAAATCAAAACATCATGTAGTAATGTCGCCATCAAGCTTTGCTTATTTAGATTATGTACAGGGAGAGCCTTTATTAGAAGCGCCTGTTTACGCTAGTCTTCGTTTGAATAAAGCTTATTCTTTTGAACCCGTTCAAGAAGGAATGGATGCAAAATATGTATTAGGAGGACAGGGAAATCAGTGGACAGAACAGTTAGGCAATTATAGAAGTTTGCAATACATGACCTGGCCACGAGCATTAGCAATAGCTGAAGCTACCTGGTCGCCAAAAGAAAAGAAAGATTGGAACAGTTTTGCTTCAAGGGTTGAAAATCAATTCGATCGTTGGGATATTTCTGACGACAAATATTCTAAAGCAATGTTTGATGCAATAGTTGAAGCATCAAAAGATGAGAAGGGAAATCTCTATGCTAACTTAAGTTCTGAAGTTGCTGGTTTGAATATTTATTATTCATTTGATGAATCTAATCCTGATAATTATTATCCAAAATATAGTAAACCAGTATTGGTTCCTAAAGATGCTGCTACTATGAAAATAGTAACTTATCGTGATGGTAAACAAATTGGAAAACAGATAAATATTCCAGTTACTGAATTAGCAAAAAGAGTGCCTAAGAAGTAAGATT
>JBAXHC010000081.1:0-14601 GCA_037139075.1 Bacteroidota bacterium | reverse complement strand
CGATCATTCGAATTTCTCCAAAAGCATTTGGGGTTGGAAGAAGGGTTCCTATTGTGGGGAAGTACTTGTCTTAAAAAACCTAACTGGAGTTGTTTAAGAGAAAAACCACCCCGTCTGTTCGCTTAGTCGCTCCAGCCACCCCTCCTATCCGCAAGCGGCAAGATGGGTATTTTAAAAATTAAGTTTTCATTTTATTAATCATGCATCACCATCAAAGGAAGATGGCTATGAAAAGCTAAACGTTTTGTATGGCTTTTCTTGAAGATGCTATCGAAGAAACCATGCTTTTTAGGCATGGTAATAATCAGGTCGATATTATTGTTATCTGCAAATTGATTAATACCATCAGTAAAAGATTCGTTTTCTACAAAATGATATTGCGGATTATTTGTTTTTAATAAACTATCCAATACCATGCTTTCAAAAGAAACATCAATTGCTTTTTCTGAGCTGGTATTTACATGTAAAATGTGTAAAGCAGCCCCTGTATTATCTAATAATAATTTCAATGGCTTAACAGGAGTTGTTTCCAAAACTTGTTTAAAATCGCATGCTAATAAAACATGATTGATTTTTTTGAAAGTTGCTTCTGGTGGAACAATAATAACTGGAATGGTTGAATGCAAAGAAACACTTACTGCATTACTTCCGATCAATGTTTCAGTAACTGCACCGCCCCCAGTAATTCCCATCACTATAAAATCTGCGGCTACCGCTTTAGCTAAATCGTTGATCCCACCAGTAAGAACATTGTACTCACTAAAAGTGTCCATTTCAATATTTCCGAAAGCTTCTTTTTTTAATTCTTCTTTGAATTGTGCCAATCCCTCTTCACTACTTTTCTTCATTAAATCCATGTCCAACAACTGAACAGTAGGCACCATTGGATCAACACTAATGGGAGCTTGAAAGGCATTGTATAAAACAATACGGGTTGCATTTATTTGATTGCCCAGTGCTAATGCATATTTTGCAGCATTTTTGGCTGTATTGGAAAAATCGGTGGGAACTAATATCGTTTTCATGGCTATTTTTTGTACTATAAAGTTACTCTTAATTCCATTTTAAAACAATGATATATATCACAAAAAGCCCCCGCAATCTCTATTGTGGGGGCTTTCAGTGAAAGTTATAACTTATAGGTTTTCAATAATGCCGGCTATACCTTGGCCACCGCCTACACATGCAGTTACTAATCCATATTTTTTATCTAACCGTTTCATATCATTCAAAATCTGAACGGTTAGTTTGGATCCGGTACAACCCAATGGATGCCCTAAAGCAATAGCGCCACCATTGATGTTTACAATATCTTGATTCAATCCTAATTCACGAATAACCGCAAGTGATTGAGAAGCAAATGCCTCATTCAATTCAATTAGATCGATATCATTCAAACTCATATTTGCTTGCTTCAAAACTTTAGGGATTGCTGCAACCGGGCCAATACCCATTAGCCTTGGTTCTACTCCTGCAGAAGCGCAATTCACGAGTCTCCCAATTGGTTTTAATCCTAATTCCAACATCATCTTTTCACTCATCACCAATACGAAAGATGCACCATCACTGGTTTGAGAGGAGTTACCCGCAGTTACAGAACCACCAATAGCAAATGCAGGTTTTAATTTTGCCAATACATCTGCGGCTGTTCCTTCACGCACCCCATCATCTGTATCCACAACATAGGAGCGAATTGCTTTCTTGCCTTTTTCGTTCACATAAGTTTCTTCCACAGTTATAGGAATAATTCCAGATTTGAAATAGCCCTCTTTAATGGCATTAGCTGCTTTTGCATGCGAGCCAACTGCAAAAAAATCTTGGTCTTCGCGACTAATATTAAATTCTTTAGCAACTGCTTCTGCTGTTAAACCCATACTTAAATAATAATCCGGATCGGTTTTAGCGATGGTATATGATGGTACCGTTTTCCATCCTGCAGTGGGTACTAAACTCATACTTTCAGTTCCACCTGCAATGACGCAATCTGCCATTCCTGTTCGAATTTTTGCAGTGGCTAATGCAATCGCTTCCAATCCACTTGCACAATATCTATTAATGGTAAATCCCGCAACCCCTATTCCTAGGGCTCTTGCAGAAATAATTCTACCAAATTGCAATCCTTGTTCTGCTTCCGGCACTGCATTTCCTACTATTACATCATCAACCCTGCTGGTATCCAATTGAGGTATACCCGCTACTAATCCCTTGATCACTTCTACAGCTAAATCATCGGGACGAAAAAATCGGAACCCTCCACGCTTACTCTTAGTTACTGCGGTACGGTATCCGGCAACGATATATGCTTCCTGCATGACTTTTTCTTTTAATCCCTTCAAATGTAGTGAAAATGAATTAAAAGTTGTTTATGCAACTATTATTTTTTACCCGCTGCCCTGCTTTATCTTTGCAGCATGATTTATCCAATTCTGCGTAATCTGCTTTTTAATTTTCCGCCGGAAGAAGTGCACCATTTTTCTATGAATTCTTTGCACCGCATTTGTGCTACTTCTATTGGTTGTCAATTACTTCAAAAACAATTTGCATTTTCCGATAATCGCCTCGAAAAAGAAGTTTTCGGACTGAATTTTACCAATCCAGTGGGTTTGGGTGCTGGGTTCGATAAAAATGCCTGCTATTTAAAAGAATTAGCCTGCTTGGGTTTTGGATTTGTAGAAATTGGAACTGTTACCCCAAAAGCTCAGGATGGAAATGAGCAGCCTCGCCTATTTCGTTTACCAAAAGATAAAGGTTTAATCAATCGAATGGGCTTTAATAATCTTGGTGTACAACAAGCAAAACAACGCCTGATAGATTGGAATAATTCTAAGACCGACAAAATTGGTGGAAAAATGATCGTGGGTGGAAATATTGGTAAAAATAAGCTGACCCCAAATGAAGAAGCCTGGAAAGATTATGAGATTTGCTTCCGCGAATTATTTGATACCGTTGATTATTTTGTAGTAAATGTTAGTTCCCCAAATACGCCAGGTCTTCGTGAATTACAAGAGAAAGATTCACTCACTAAAATTTTAGCGAACCTACAAAACATCAATCAGGGTATGCAGAAACCCAAACCCCTGCTTTTAAAAATAGCACCGGATTTAACTGAAGAACAACTCGCCGATATTGTTTCATTATCCTTCGATACAAAATTAAGTGGATTGGTTGCTACAAATACTACAATTAGTCGCTCCAACCTCCTTACACCCTCAGCCGATATCATTGCAATGGGTGCAGGTGGATTAAGTGGTAAACCAGTAACTGCAAGAGCTACCGAAGTAGTAAATTATCTTCATAAAAATACAAATGGACAAATACCCATCATTGCAAGTGGCGGCATTTTTACAGGTGCTGATGCACAAGAAAAATTGCTGGCAGGTGCTGCTTTGATTCAAGTATGGACTGGCTTTATTTATGAAGGCCCTTACATCGTAAAAAATATATGCACTTATTTAGCAGCTCAATAAATTAAAACTGGAATCGGAAGCTAGCAAAGATGCCAAACTTGTCTCTTAACTCACCATTGATTGGTGGTGGAGAAGCAACACGCCAAACAAAATCAACTCTGAAAAATTTGAAGATATTATCTACTCCTGTACCTAATTCGATATAAGGTTTATTATCTAAAGAACGATATGGATAATTACCTACAAAATTCATTTGCTTATTTGCATCCGATAAACTTCCCACAATTCCTTTAGCACTCCAGAACTGCCGGAACTTCATTTTTCTGGTAATGGGTATATATTTAAAAATACCTGGACCAAAATTATGCTCCACATTAAACCCTGCATATTGGTCGGTCAAATATTCAAAGCGTTGCATGAGGTTGAAACTAAATTGACTATAATAGTACACTTCGTTACCGGGCAAAATATCCAACATTTGATATGGCAATGTTCCTATTACTTTTCCTGCAAAGAAATTATAATGGACTTCTCCATAAGGCGATATTTTGAACAAATGTGTGATAGAGAAATCAACTTTATGATAATCATAATTACTGTTCAAAACTTTTGTCCAACCCTTAGTATACTTTAAATCTAAAATAGGATACAAACTTCCCAGGCTTATCCGATGAAAATTGGTAATTAAATTTCGTTCTAAATGTGCCCATCGAAAATGTAATACAGATTCAAAAGTGTTAAAAGGATCAACGCCTTTTTGAGGATACCATTCTTTACCAGGCAAGTTTAATAATGCATCATATTTTTTACTCACAAGAGTCAATCCAACTCCGAATCCTTTAGGTGACTCTTTGTAAAATTCTAGTTCTTTCTTTTCTAATTGTTGAAACTTAAAGGGTATTCCTGGTCTTCTAAATAATGTTGCAAAAATATTATCCGTACCTAGTTGGTCGTAATTGACCTGACCATTATCTAAATCATTTTTATATCTGAAACTTAAGAAAGTCCAGTAGTCTTTATTGAATAAATATTTCACTTCCCCTCCACCCTTGAAAACACCATCTTTGGTACCATATGCTGCATATCCAGTTAGGAATAATTTTTTATTAAAACCACGATTAGTTGATACATCAAATCTAAACCTGGCCCCTTCCCAATAATTACCACTTACCCAATAATACCAAGGTCCAAAACGTAAATTTCCAACATCGAAAGTGCCCTTCATAAAGGCTTCCGCGGTATTCTTATAAAATAAATAGGTTTTGTTTTTATTCAGCGTATCTAAAACTGCATATACAGCTTTTTCATTTTTATCGAGCTGTTCATGTCGATTTTTTTGCCAGAATGAATCTGGTAAATCCTGTGTATTTGGAACAAGGTCTACCTGCTGAATCTTTTTTGTTTTAGCAATATCATTGACTGTGGTAGTATCATTTAATTTGATGTGCTCATAAGTAGCAGTCTTTCTGCCTTTGATACCCAACTTGCCATTTCCAATAGGTGCAATGTCGGCAACGAATCGGTCTTTATACAAAAACCAGATAGAATCATTAATTAAACGATACTCTTGAATAATAGACAGGCCTTCAATGAAATTAATATTAGCATCCGGTGATGGTCGTAGCGTAACTTTTTGCAGTGCGAAAGAGGTATCGTTTACCCAACAATCACCTTCGAAAGTATTTTCACCTTTTCTTTTTGCGGAGAATCTGAAATGCACTAAACGCCTCCCACTTAAATATGCTGTATCTGCAAGTTTGAACTTATAATAATTATCGCCATTACTATTGAATGGACTGATAAAATCTTTATTAAAAACGGGAATGAAATTATTGTACACATTTACATTCTGGTACATGCCTCCTAATTCTTTAATCAAGCTTTCATTTTCCACACCATTGGTTCGGGTTGCTTTGATTACTTCATGAATTCGTTCCGGCGCTTTTTGGTAATAATAATCAGATAATGTTTCAGACAAATAAACGGGAAGATATGCCACATGTTCTTCCGAAGTATCCACATAACTCAACACAAAACTGAGCGGCTTAGTAATTAAATTTTTCTGCAGCTTTTCTTTTTTCACATTATTGAGATCCATTTCAATTTTATTATAGATCTCATAAGAATAATTGTCCCATCTGGTTCGATTATTCTTCTCTTTATTGGCCATGATTTTTTTCCAAAACCAAAGTGCTCTGTTATATTTACTTTTTACTATTGCTTCACCGGATGGGGGAAGTACTTCAATTTTGAAAGTGGCAACAGCATTAGAATCTTTGAAGGAAGAAACTGGCAGTGTCAATATTTTATAACCAACACTTTGTACAGTTATAGAGTCTGTATTTTTTACACCATCAAAGTCAACCGAAAATCTTCCGGCTGAATCGGTAAGTACTCCCTTCTTTGATAATTTAAAAACAACAGATGCGAAAGGGATGGGTTCGTCGCTTTGTTTATCTTTTACAACACCCGACAACCTTTTATTTTGTGCCGGTAAAATTATCGAACACAGGACTAGAATGAAGAGTAAAAAACCGGATTTTATATTCAATACCATTTGGCCAAAGATAACTGATGTGTCAGTTTTTTGGGCTTATAATAAAGTTAATACTCTTTAGAAATCAAATCCAAGAGCGAAATACCAGACAGGTTTTCCTATAAATACTCCTTTCATTGGCCAAGCAGCATCCAGTTTCATAAAATATCCCAGTAAAGTACTACGAACTCCAAAACCGTATCCCCCGGCAAAAGGTCCTAAACCGCCTGCATCAATTCTAACTGCCACATTACTTACTGGATATCCAGTAGCATCAAGTTGTTGAATGTATTGCCCCGGTCTAGTGATTCCATTGTATTTACCATTCCAGGCCGAGCCCAAATCGATGAATTGTATCAATTGGAAGTTGCGTATAAAGGCATTATTGATAGGTCTGTTTATCAGTGTAGCAAATAGAGGTAATCTAAATTCACTATTCAACACGAAAGCATTATTACCATTGGCAATATTTTGACTATAGCCACGCATATTTACTGCAAGTGATTGGAATGCATAGGTTTGATCTGCAGCAGGTGGATTGTTATTGAACTTTGGTCCAACCCATCCATCAACTCCGCCGAGATAATAAATCAACTTTTGATTTCCCCAAGAAAAGTCAGCCGCTGCTCGTCCAGCCCAAATAAAGTTTCGATAGATTTTAATATATCTACGAGCATCCGCACCAAAGTTGAAAGTAAACTTTCCAGCACCAGCTCCTGCATTATAAATAGGCATATTTACATCCATGTATATTTTAAAACGTAACCCGTTCCAAATATTCTGTGTTGGATTGATGCTATTATCATGTACATATTCAAATCTTGTGAGTGCATATTTAGACACAGTATCTTTTACACCTAATGCACCAGGATCAGGGTATCCAGAATAATTATCGTACGACTTCAATACTCCTCTATCCGTTCTCAAAGCAATTGTTGCACGAAGACTTTTTACTTCATTCAAAGGATATGAAACATTGGCTTGGAAAAGATTGGTGAAAAGTTCATTATTAAAATTGCTAGCATAGAAATTTGTTACATTACTTCTATAATAAGTAAAGCCCCAATCCAAACGCTTACGATAGTTTTGGAAACTCATGAATACATCTTTGTCCTTCAGATTGGTTCCAAATCTAAATCCACCAATGAATTTGATGTCTTCAAACAAATCACTGGTACCTACGCGGAAAGTTAAATTCAAATCATTCCCATTATTCAATTGAATAGGACCAGCACCGCCAGCATAGGGTTGATATCGGTTAATCAATACATTATTAGTGAACCCAGCCAACACATAATCGCTACTAAACTTCATCCGATAATCGAAAAGTTTCGATTTGCTTAAAGTAGAAGCCCTTTCTGCGTTCTTGATTAAATTTTTTGTAGCAATTGTATCCTGTTTTTCATCTGCAAATTCAGATTGGAATATATCGCTTTCGGCTTTTTTAACTGGAGCTGTTACTTGTTTATTGTTATAGAAAATGGCCTTCCCTTCTGCTGCCCTCTTGGCATCTACCATTTTCTTCATATAATCAGTCGGCTTCGGATTTACATTTCTTCTCTTCAATGCAATCGAATCAACTTTTAATTTATAGAGGAATTTAAAATCTCCTTCCTGACGAACTTCACTTACTTGACCGTTATTTCCAGCAATCCTGGTTTCCAATAATGAGCTTTGATAGTTAGTGATTGGAAATGTATAAGTAGAGTCCCGGTATACTTGGAAATAACTCACACTATCTGGCTCATTCTTACGCCAAGCCACGAGGGTACTATCAAATTCAGAGTTAGAGGGATTATGCAAAACCTGATCACCTATATAATAAAGTGTATCTACTCCATTTCTTGCAGTAGCAAAAAATCCTGCCCATCTATTTTTAATTCCATTTTGATCCGACACAAAAGTAAAATGGGTGCCGTTGTATTGCATCGGCGAACGGGCGTTACCAAATGATTGATTGGTTAATTGTGAAAACTGACTAGAGCCTCCCATACCATCAATCAAATATATATTATAGGGGTGACGACCGGGCAATACTGTGTCGGCACTCGCTGCATAAGGGTTTGGACGATTAGAAGAAAATATAATTCCAGTTCGATTTGGGAAAGCCACAAAGCTTGGGTCCAAATCATCGTACACATCATTGGTTACTTGCAATAATTTGTTTTCTTCAATTTTATAAGTGAAGATGTCTGAATGGCCATTCTTAACTGCACTCAAAACAAGCGTATTTGCATCCAACATAAAGGATGCATCTAGAATTTGATCTAACCCTTCGATGGTTTGTTTATACTTTTTATAATGTGCAATGGCATCATAAACAAACATCTTTATTTTTCCATCCTGCCAATAGATCACCAATAAACGGCTACCCTTTCCATCCCATGCCATGATCGGATAGTTAGGATTGATATCGCCCTGATTGGTCCGAACCCCAAGCGACAAAAGCGTTTTAGCAGTATAAAAGTTCTCGAAATATTTTACGCTATAAATTCCTTTTTTAAATTCTACTACTGCATAAGTATTACTCTTAGGTGTAGGATTTGCCTGAAAACGGAAATAATCGTTCTTGGTAATATCTTCAGTAATATTCAACTGACCCTTTGGAGCATTTCTTCTTCCGCGTATATCTTTAATATATTTATCTTGTTCGTACTGCATAAACTCATTCAGTACATCTTTGAATTTAATTTTACAAATACGCAATGCAGCACTGTTAATATTTTTATACACGCGCGACAAGTAGAGCATGTATGTAATATTTTCTTTGCGATATTTTTCTCCGAAATAATACCAAAAGGCATTTCCTGCTAATACGGGTTTGTCAAATGCAAACTGATAAAATGAATTATAACTACCACCCAACATAGCGCTCTTTAAGGCATCATCTTTTTCTACGCTCCAGGGTTCTGCAGTATAAGCCACATAACCATCCACCAACCATTTAGGCAAATCTAATAATGCCTGATTACTTGCAAACTCTCCAATATCGTCTCCAAAAAGTAAATTATCGGTCAACACTTTTGCAACACCCTCTCGAATGCTTCTTTTTAAGTGTTCGTGGTTACCATCGTAATAAACTACAATCTTATTATTCACCAGTTTGGTTAAACCACCAGAATTCTGCCAGTCCATCCCCAAACCAATATTGCTACTTTTATAATCGTTATAATTATTATATACCACGATATTTGCGCGGCGTTGTAAGGAATATTCGGTAAAGTTTTCGATAGAAGGCAATTCTTCTTCAGCAGCTTGAGCCACAAATTTGCCTAATTCAACACCACCCTGAGAAGTGTAGGTATTGAAATTGGGTGACTGATAAAACTTCCAAGCGAACTTTTTATGTTGAATCCTGTTTTTCCCAAAAAGAACAGAGTTCACCTGTGCCATAGAAAATAGGGGTAAAAGAAAACCTATTAAAAGAAACCATTTATTTATTCTATTGAAATGCATATCCGAACTTTAGTATTTTAAAATTAGTCATTTAGCATTAAAAGCACCATAAAATTACAATTATGATTCATGTTAAAGTTTTCACATTCAGCGCTATTCAGGAAAACACTTATGTGCTTTATAATGACGACCGCAAAGCTATTATAATTGATCCTGGTTGTTACTCCAACGCGGAACAAGAAACGTTAAAAAAGTTTATAAAAGATACGCAACTCGAGCCCATACAGTTGCTCAATACCCATTGCCATTTGGATCATGTTTTTGGTAACGACTGGGTTCATAAAACTTATGGTTTAGAACTATTTATACATCCCAACGAAGAAAAGATGTTGGCATTAGCCCCAATTTCGGGGGATAAATGGGGCATGCCCTTTACCAATTATAGCGGTCCGCTTCATTTTTTACAACATGGCGACACTGTTTTTCTAGGCAAAGATGCGTTAGAATTACGCCTGGCTCCTGGTCATTCTCCCGGAAGTCTTTGTTTTTATTGTGCAAAACAAGGGTTTGTAATTGGGGGCGATGTGCTTTTCTTTCAAAGCATTGGCAGAACCGACCTTCCAATGGGCGATTCGGAAACCTTGTTGCAAAGTATCCGCGATCAATTATTCACCCTTCCCGATGAAACCGTTGTTTACGCAGGCCATGGCCGCCCAACAAAAATTGGCCATGAAAAAGAATACAACCCATTTCTACAATAATTTAATAATTCAATCATGAGATAGTTTTCTTTGCCTCCCAATTATAAACGAACTTGTGTAAAATTGAACATATGTCAACATACTCAGAACTAAACATCGGAAGATACTACCTCCTTACAGAAAATGAAGGAGAAGAACTAGTATTGGTACAACCCATGCTAGAAACTAGTGCTGCCATTTTTTTGATCCTGCATGATGCTGAAGAAGAAGTTACTTATTGGAGAAAAAAAGAAGACAACATTTTCGAGATCCTGGAAGAATTAACAGACGAAGAAGCTTTGGCTTATGAATTATTATTCGACGAAGATGAGGCTGACGAAGATTGGGAAGACGAATAGTAGACACTCTACCCCTTCATTTTATTAAAAGCCATAATAAAAATGGCTCCTAAATTTTTATGTGGCGGTATATAGTCTTCAAATGCTTCTTTAAGTTTTGGCTTGGTAATTTGTTTTGCCAAATCATTCCACAATGCAGGCCAGTCAAGGTCTTGCCCCAACCTCAGCCTTTCGCTAATGTCGTTGATCAGGCCTTTATTTATTACGCCTGTTCCCATTTGCTTGGTAGAAATAATATGGGCATCCGGACAAATTTCTAAGATCTCATTTAAATTCTGGTAACCACCGCAACCTCCCAAAATCACTAATTGAGCAGAAGCGGCCAATTTTTCGATGGTAGAATTAAGATAATAACTATGACCGCGGTGAATGACTATGGATGGTAGAAGATTTTGATCTTTTAAATAATTACTCAAATTAATCTGGGCTTTATCATCCAAATCCTTCTCTGAATCCAATGGGCGATTTGCAAAAATGCTAATAGCAATTCCTTTTCTTGCAGAGATCTCTACCCACTCGGGTTTATATTGAATTCTCCACTTCCCATTTTGAAATCCTTGAACAAAAGCAGCGAAAATATTCGCACCATCTTTATCACCATAAAAAAACAATTGCATGGTCACCCTGCCTAAACTATCCTGTAAACGTTTTAGAGGCATCGAATACACTGGTGGTATTCCTAATTTTACAGCCAAGTCGATATGATTTGCCGTATCGATCGACAAAAATAGATCCTGCATCAACTGATAAATTTTAATACCTCGATCGTTGCTGGATACTTTATTTCTATTTAATTCATTTTGTACTTCTTGCAATATAAGTGTTCGCAAATAGGGTTGATAAATACTGGCGTATGAATCTGCCACATCCACCGCTTCTTCTAAATTTTTACTATGCTCTAACCCATCTACAAAATGTTTCATTCTCTTAACTGATGAAACAGAATCCATTTTCTTTAACAGATCATCCAGTGTATTATAGGTAGCTGCAATTTTTATAAATTTTTTGAAATAATCGTCGTTTACAGAAAGCAATAAACTATCTGAATTCGGGTTAGTCATTTTTTGAAAAATGCGGGGATAAATGCCGCTTACAAAACTAGAAGTATACATTTCCTGCTCACCCAAAACTGCTAAATAATATAGTTCCTGAGCACTTAAAGAATCTAATTTTTTGAAGCGTATTTTAAGATCTTTTATTTCGTGCAAACCGTTGATATCATTAATGTATAGCTCAATAGCTTTTGCTTTTAATTTAGCGGCTAGAACATCAACTAAAAGTGCGGTATCGCCTTGCTGCATGCGTTTTGTATATTCAATTCTTGTAGCTACCAAAAGCTTATAATATTTTTCGGCTTTCTGTTCATTAAGCATTGGCATAATGGAATCTGTAGTAATAGTGCCATGATAAAGTTTATCAAGAAAAGGTATATACATCCTTCCCGTTTTGGATGCAGATAGTTGAGAAATTATTTTCACAAGAGGATGACTATTGGACTGAATTTTTAAACCCAGTTCATTCGATGCGGCGGCATAATTATATAATTTTTCCGGATCAACAAATGCAGCTTTAATAATCAACGAATCGGCATATTCATTATCCGGATTCCTATTCAACACCATAAGAATATTTTCGGGATGCTGTTGGCAATATTTTAATACAATAAGATCTTTCGATTTTTTTAATCCAATATTTTGCTGGATCCCAAAATTGTTGATTAAGACATTACAAATACTCAATTCACTAGTTTCGAATACTGGAAATACTGACTGTGCCGAAAGATCTAATTTCATTGCATTACTAAATGCTTTAACAGTTGCTTGAAGCTTGGAGATCGAAATCTGTTTTAATTGAAAGGCATCTATAAAAGTGGTTAAAATTTCATTGCAACTGCGTAGCCATTTGAATTTTTCGTTTTGGCTAATCAAACTATCTTTCTCAATGTCGATACGGATAGAAAGCACCATGCTGTCAACTTCTTTTTTATTTTGTTTTCCGATACTATCCGATTGACTGTATAAAGTATCTATCTTTTTGAGAGATTCAATGATTAGCTCATGGTGTAATTGCCGCATAGGTGGGATAGTTGGCAATTCAGTATTTGTCTGAGCTAACAGGGTAATGCTAAAAAAGAGGGCTAAAGTGAAAGTGTATAGTTGCTTCATGTATCGGAATGATTCAAAAATACTATCATTTCGAGTTAAAAATACAGGAACTAGGAATTACAGTTAACAATAACATAATAATCAGAAAAGACTGAATTGCCAAACATTAAAATTAAATTTGTGTAAATTAACTGTTAAGATGGAAGGCAAAGCTAAAAGGATTTTGATTGTAGACGACGAACCGGATATTTTAGAAATCATCAGTTATAACCTTTTAAAAGAGGGTTATGAGATTTATACTGCCAAAGACGGCAATGAAGCGATAGACAGAGCCAAACAACTCAACCCGGATTTAATTATACTGGATATTATGATGCCTAAAAAAACAGGCATCGAAGTTTGTAATATACTCCGTTCCCAAACGCTATTTCAACAAACATTAATTATTTTCCTTACTGCTTTGAGTGATGAAGCATCCCAAATCAAGGGATTAGAATCGGGTGCTGACGATTATGTAAACAAACCAATCAGTCCCAAGGTTCTTGTAAGTCGCGTAAATGCATTGTTTAGAAGAATGAACGCCCAACCCACAGAAAGTAAAACACTTTCAATTGGAAATATCAATATAGACCCCGTTAAATTCATGGTTACCATTGATGAAAGTGATGTGGTATTAGCAAAAAAAGAATTTGAATTGATTTACTTATTGGCATCACGCCCAGGAAGGGTTTTCCTTAGAAACGAAATCTTATCTCAAGTTTGGGGAAATGATGTGATAGTTGGTGATCGAACCATTGATGTGCATATTAGAAAAATCAGACAGAAAATGGGAGTAGATTGTATCACAACAGTAAAAGGAGTTGGGTATAAGTTTGACATCTAGAAATTGCCATTAATTCATAATGCTGATTAACTTCGTAGTAGCTTCCTTTTAAAAGAAGTACACTTGTTTAATGCTCAATCCAAAAAATCTTAGTCCCAAACAGCTGTCAGCATTTACCTCTTTGGTATTGTCTGTACCTATTTCTTTTGGATTCTGGTTTGTAACGCTCAATTGGATAATAGTTTTAGGATCATTAGTTATTACTTTTTTTGGAAGCTATCTATTATTTCAGTTTGTATTAGAATGGTTCATCTACCGAAAGATAAAACTGATTTACAAATTCATTTATCAAACCAAGGCCAATAAAAGAGAAGAGACTTATTACAAATATATCCTTCCGCAAAAAAGTATTGATGAGGTAAGAGAGGACGTAGAAAAATGGGCGGAGCAACGTAAAGCCGAAATTGAACTATTAAAAACCAATGAAGCTTACCGCAAAGAGTTTTTGCAAAATCTTTCACATGAATTCAAAACCCCCATATTCGCTATTCAGGGATATGTAGATACCCTCCTAAGTGGCGCAATCGACAACCCTGAAGTGAACCGACGATTCTTAGAAAATGCCGCAAAGAATGTAGACAGGATGGTAAATTTGGCAGAAGATCTCGATGAAATCTCACGCTTAGAAAGTGGCGAACAACCACTCAATAAAGGGCCTTTTGTAATTCAAGATTTGATTAAAGAAATCTACGAAACACTTTCTATCAAAACTTCTGCTAAGAATATCAAAACCAGTATCAAGAAAGGTTGTGAAGCTCCTGTAACTGTGTACGCAGATAAAGAAAAGATTCGCCAGGTAATCAACAACCTATTAGAAAATGCTACTAAATATGGTAAGCAAGATGGTAGTATTGTTTCTAGTATTTATAAAACGGATGGAAAGTTAGTATTGATTGAATTTAGCGATGATGGTATTGGCATTGGCGAAGATCATTTACCTAGAATATTTGAACGGTTTTATAGAACTGATAGAGGAAGGAGTAGAGATGTTGGCGGCACTGGTTTGGGTCTTGCAATCTGTAAACATATCATTGAAGCACATGAACAAACAATGCATGTAAGAAGCAAATTAGATGTAGGTACTACGATTGGGTTTACTTTAGATGAAAGAACTTCTATAAATTAGATTGTTGTGAATAATAAATAATATACATATTATCTAATTGTTATCAAAA
>JBAXHC010000080.1:0-14659 GCA_037139075.1 Bacteroidota bacterium | reverse complement strand
AAGTTTCAGCAGATTACTCATTATCAGCAGCAACATCCACTTATGTTTACGAAGTGATTACATCAATTAACCGGAGGAGAAAGAGCAAAAAACAAACACATATTATAATTAATAAATAGTTTAAATTTATTTTGACTTTTATTTATAAAAATTAAAATAATAATTATGCCAGGATTTGCTTACTGGAAATTAAATTATAAAAATAAAAAGTGAAATCAAAACTTTACCTATCATTTTCAATTATCCTAATACTACTATTAGTTAGTTGCAGGGAGAAGAAGCAAATATTTAAAATACCTGAAGGACATATTGCCATGTTTGGATATGGTTCTTTAATGTCTAAAAATTTTATTCAAAATGGTCTATTACAGAAAAACTATAATGGACCATTTCTTTTGACTCACCTAAAAGGTTATAAGAGATCCTGGACATTTGCCTGGCCGTCTAGCTTACCTTCACTTGAACCCGATGGAAAGTTTTACAGGGATTATATTTTAATCAATGTTGATACTGTATATCCTCAAAAAATACATTATCTAAACATTAAGAAAGATCCAAATTCTATCATTAATGGAGTACTATATATTGTTCCTACAGCAGACCTAACTACTTATGATAGTTGGGAATTAGGTTATGAACGCATCGATGTAACAGATTTGATTCAAGATCATATCATTGTAGGAGGTCCGGTCTTTGCATATAGAGCACTGCCTGATTTTGTGGCAGATCCTACTAACGATTACCAAAAAGACATCATTGAACTCAGTTATTCGAATATCATACAAGATGCTTTCAATTATTGGGGTAAAGAATTTGAAGCTGAATTTAAAAGTAGTACCGAATCTTTCGATACTACAATCATTAAAGTAAATCAAAAGACTCTTTGGATTAATCCGCCTTTGGAAAAAATAAATGAATTAAAATCTATTTTTAAAAAGAGTTTGTAGCACAATCGGACAAAAGATTTGATTCTGAATAGTTCAACATTTCGAGAAATAATGTAAAATAAACATATGAGAACCATTAACCCCTGGATCAATTTTAATGGAAATGCTGAAGAAGCATTCACTTTTTACAAATCAGTTTTTGGAGGAGAGTTTGTAAAAATAATTCGTTTCAAGGACCTGTCGAGCCCTGAATTTCCAGTACCTGAAAAGGAAGCAAATAAGATCATGCATATTGCCTTGCCAATTGGCAAACACAATGTCTTAATAGCCAATGATGTTCCCGAATTTATGGGGCCTGTAAATGAAAACGAAAACAGGTCCAAAATATCTGTTAGTGCTGAAAGTCGGGAAGAAGCAGATAAAATATTTAACGGATTATCAGCAGGAGGAGAAATTGAAGGGCCGATTGGCGATAGTCCCTGGGGTACCTACGCCGGAATGTTTAGAGACAAATATGGTATTGAATGGATTGTGCAATTTGACCCAAAACTATAATGAAAATAATAATGCTGCTTCAGGCCACACAAATTGGGATGAAGGAATGAAAATATTAAAAACACTCGGCTAATAAAATGACAGGGGAAACAAACTTAGACAGGTTATTAAAAACAATGAAGCCAAAATTAAATATTGGCGAATATGTTTTTTGTTCTGTAAAGGACATAACATCAGTAGACATAAAAGACACTGTATTAATTTTTAAGGAAGATGAAGCAATAACAATTATTGTAAAAAAGGAAATAGCAGACAGATTAAATCTTGACTATTCTTTTATTTCTTCTTGGATCACCTTGACTGTTCATTCTTCATTGGAAGCAGTTGGATTAACTGCATCATTTTCAAAAGCTCTTTCGGAGAGTGGAATTAGCTGTAATGTGGTTGCGGCCTTCTATCACGACCATATCTTTGTTGACAAAAGAGACGCAGAAAAAGCAATGACAGTTTTAAACAGATTTTCTGAATAATATTACTAGAAGCTGAATTCCATGAAGATAAAAATGGAAATCTAGTTTGTGACAACTTAAAACAAACTCTCTACAAATGATAGACAATATAAAAATATTAGAAACAAAAATCCTATCAGACAATTGGTATGTGCTTAGAAAAATAACTTATGAATATTCTAAAAAAGACGGAACAAAGTTAACCCAAAGTAGAGAAGCATATGATAGAAGAAATGGGGCAATAATGTTACTTCAATACAAAATACTTAAAAACAAAAATTAAAATTATGATGATTCTTATTGCAGGTCCTTATCGAGGAGGAACAAATGACGACCCCGTATTAATAAAGAAAAATTTAGACAAACTTGAATCAGTTGCCTTGCCACTATTTCGTAAGGGACATATTCCTATGATTGGAGAATGGGTTGCTTTGCCATTGATGCACTTGGCAGGTTCAAAGGAAATTGGTGACAGTATTTGGAGCGAAATTCAATATCCTGTGGCACATCGTATTCTTGAAAAATGTGATGCAATTCTTCGCCTAGAAGGAGCATCAAAAGGAGCGGACGAAGATGTTAGAGTTGCAAAAGAACGAGGTTTGAAAATATATTATAGTTTAGACGAAATTCCAGACCTGATACAAAAATAAATTCTTGTAAATACCATACAAATAATTTCTATTGATTTTCTTTTGAATACTCTAGAATATCCCCCGGCTGACAATCCAACACTTTACAGATTGCTTCTAATGTGCTGAAGCGAATCGCTTTTGCTTTACCCGTTTTTAAAATGGATAGATTTGACAGGGTTAGTTCTACTTTTTCGGACAACTCATTTAACGACATTTTTCGTTTGGCCATCATCACATCAAGGTTTACTATAATTGGCATAGATTATACGGTTAATTGGTTTTCTTCCTGAATTTCTATCCCACGTTTGAATACCTGTGAAATAATATATATAATACCCGACATAAAAAGATATTCATCATCAGTGTGCAAAATGGGTAATTGTATACTAGTTGCCTTAGTAAGATAAAAAATAAAGGTCTTCCAGAAAATTGTGCTTACAATCCAAACGGAAAACAATATGTAAGCCATCCTTTCTAATTTTACAACTACTTCCCTTGAAAATGGTGCTTGCAGTTTTAGTTCCGACAATAACGCAAATACCTTATACCAGAAAAGGGCTTTTAAAACTGAAACAGCAATAATCAGAATCATACCACATACATAAAACCCAATACTTTGATCCCGAATACTAAACAAATTCAGATCTACCATATAGGTATGTTTTGCCCATTCAGGATTGATAAAACTGGAAATTAGTGTCAACAATTGGCTGCCCCATAAAATTGAATTCCAAACACCTCCCATTAGGGCTAAATATTTCGAAACTGTTAAAATAGTTTCTGTTTTTATTTTCATGTTTAAAAGTTTAGAATGCAAATATTAATAAATATTTATTGAATAACAATAAATATTTACCTTTTAATGAAAATTTAATCTATTCTTTGAAATCATACAGTTGCAAAAATTCTAACACAACAAGAGAAATCTAATACCAGTTAGAAATTGAAAAGTGTACAAAAAAAGATTCATTGGGAGCAGTAACAACTTGGGTTGTAATAACTAAATCAATGGATTAAATAGTTGGCCCTCAGCATTTTAATAAAATATAAACATTTCCAATTCTTGGGATGATGCTGGTAAGATGTTTTATAGAGGAAACTTCTGCTACATTCAAAAATTTAGTTACATTATTCTTAGCTTCAGCTACAAATAAGTGAAAGAAATTAATCTCTTAACATTATAAGAGTAAATGAAGACTTTCAAACTTCAAATCATGATAAAATTGCTTTTAATATTCGTTATTTTGATCCTATCCCTTCAGAATGGTGTATCTCAGATAAGACAAGAGATCATGATCAATGATTTTGAAAATAAACCATCTACAGAAAATTGGTGGCGGGATAATGCACATGTAAAATTCTCTTACAATCAAATCAAAAAAGATCAAGTAACTAAAGATTCAAAAACCTGCCTTTACATAAGATGGGATTCAATACCCTCAAATAAACCATTTACTTGGTTCACAGACTTAAAAGCAGATTCACTAGCTGCAGAGGGAATGGCATCAATATGGAAGTCTTTTCAACAGAACACCTGGCTTTCATTTTGGTGTAAAGGAGGCGAGGGAGATACTTTAATGCTTCATTTTCTGGTTCTGAGTAAAGGGCATAGCAACAAATGGGGCTCTACCACAATGACTCCTGTGGTTGCAAAAAATTGGACCTTTTATAAAGTTCGCTTCGCAGATTTACAATATGAAAACTGGGGTAAAATAAAAGCTGATTTTGATTTAAACAGTGATATCGGCCGCTGTTTTGAAGTGGGATTAAGATCAAGCTCAGTAAGTACTAAAGGCTATATTGAAGCTTGGTTTGATAATATAAAACTTACTAATTTCGAACCTTTCAATTAATCAAAAAATTAATTTAAAAATATTAAGATGATACAATATCAAATTGAAAATAAATTAAGTGTTGAAGAATTTACTGAAGTGCTGATCAATTCAACATTAGGAGAAAGAAGACCCATCGCTGAACCTGATAGAATTGCAAAAATGCTCGAACACGGAAATCTTATTGTAACAGCCAGAGACAATGGCAAATTAGTAGGCGTTGCAAGGTCATTAACTGACTTTGCTTTTTGCACTTACTTATCTGACCTTGCAGTTGATGATCAATATCAAAAAAAAGGAATAGGAAAAGAACTTGTTAGACTAACTAAAAAAGAAGCACCCAAAGCAAAACTAATTTTATTGGCTGCACCCAAAGCTGTAAACTATTATCCGAAAATTGGAATGAAACAGTGGGAACAATGTTATGTTTTAGATAACATAAACGACTTAAAGTAAGTATCCGAGTCATATATTGGTTTAGGTAAAATGAGTTCTACTAACTGCACTTATTGTATAGGTTTAAAAAAAAACTTTCGAAAATTTAAATATAAAATGAAAGCTTGCGTATATACAAAATATGGACCTCCCGAAGTAGTTCAATTAATGGAGGTTTCAAAACCTATACCAAAGGATAATGAACTTTTGATTCGGGTTTATGCATCAACTGTAAACAGAACTGACGCTGGTTTTCGGAGCGCAGAATATTTTATTTCCCGTTTTTGGACTGGACTTATACGCCCCAAAAATCAAATACTAGGTTGTGAGTTTGCAGGTGTAATTGAAGAAATAGGAACTAGTGTTATATCATTCAAGATAGGTGATAAGGTTTTTGGATTTAATGATAAAACCTGTGGAGGCCATGGAGAGTACTTAACTATTTCTGAAACGGATGCTGTTACTACAGTACCAGATAATTTAGACTTTGATGAAGCTGCTGCACTTACTGAAGGAGCTCATTATGCCCTTGTTGATATTAGAGCAGCAAAAGTTGAATCAGGACAACAAGTTTTAGTTTATGGTGCAACAGGTGGTATTGGTTCTGCTGCTGTTCAATTATTAAAACATTTTGGCACTATTGTAACAGCGGTATGTAATACAAAAAATGTACCACTGATAAAATCTCTCGGAGCAGATTCAGTTATTGATTATCAAACACAGGATTTCACGAAAACAGAAAATAAATACGATTTTATATTTGACGCAGTGGGTAAAAGTTCTTTTGGTCAATGCAACCCCTTATTAAAAGATAAAGGAATATACATTTCAACAGAATTAGGAAAAAATGGTGAGAATATATTTTTAGCTCTTATCACTCCATTTTTAGGGGGTAAGAAACTTTTATTCCCAATTCCTTCCATTTCTAAAGATGATGTAATTTTTTTAAAAAAGCTGGCTCAAAAAGGAGTATACAAACCTGTAATTGACAGAACGTATAATTTAGAACAAATTGTTGAAGCTTATAAATACGTTGAAACAGGACAAAAGACGGGCAATGTGGTAATTAAAATCGGATTGTAATTTGGAGTATAATGATAATTGAAGCAAATAATAAAAGACAAATTATTCTGAGCGTTCTTGTACCTGATGATGTAGATCAATTATCAATATACCTACATCAATTAAGTAAGGAAACAAAAATGCGCTTTGGACCACATCAATACGATTCAAATTCGATAGCCAATTTTTATACATCGTCAAACGCATATATTGGATTTGTTGCAAGAGAAATAAATAAGCAAGAAATTATAGCTTACTCAATTGTAAAGATTGGTTTTTTAGATCATGACAGTTTTCGGTTAGAATCATATGGGTTGAACCTTGATAGTAATTCAGATTGCACTTTCGCACCTTCGGTAGATGATAGATGGCAAAAATTAGGCATTGGAAAAAAAATGTTTGAATTTATTCTTTCGGACTTGAAAACCAGAAAGATAAAAAGAGTTATCTTATGGGGAGGCGTTCAGGCGGCTAATCAAAATGCAATCCATTATTATTTAAAGAATGAGTTTAGAATTTTAGGAGAGTTTGAATATAATGGTAATAATTATGACATGGCTTTTGATATTTATTAAATAATCAAAATGTAACAAATGAAAATAAATGTACCACAATGCCAAAGAGAGTTGAAATCATTTAAAGCCATTTCAGTTATTTGCCTTGTTCTATTTTATAGCTGCGCAACAAAACCACCACATGAAACCGGAATCTTTAAAGGAACAGATCTGGTGGAATTAGTAAAACTGGATACTTCGCTCCATTTGGATATTAGATATGCAACCAACAATAATTTGGAAGGCCGGCCTGTATATACTGAAGCCAGAGCATTTCTTCAAAGGCCCGCAGCAGAAGCATTAGTTCTGGTAAATCGGGATTTAAAGAAACTTGGATACGGACTACTGATTTTTGACGGTTATCGTCCATGGAGTGTCACTAAACTTTTTTGGGATCTAACACCCAAAAAAGATAAAATATTTGTAGCAAATCCGAAAGAAGGTTCCAAACATAATAGAGGTTGTGCAGTGGATTTAAGTCTATTTGAAATTGCCACAGGTAAAGAAGTAGAAATGACAGGAATCTATGATGAAATGAGTGAACGATCATATCCTAACTATACCGGCGGCACAGTAGAACAACGTAAGATGAGAGATTTATTAAGAAGCAAAATGGAATCGCATGGATTTAGTGTCTACGAATATGAATGGTGGCATTTCGATTTTAGCGATTGGAAGTCTTATCGCATTGGAAATATTCAATTTTCTGAAATAAAGTAAACAACAGTTAAAATGTTTTCTAATTTTTTAATTGTACAACAAAATAACTATGTCAATATCAGAATTCATATCTACCCTACCAGAAGATAGACAAAAACTAATTTTACAATTGCATGAAATTATCATACAAAAAGATAAGACTGTAGTCGCAGAAATTGCTCCCATGATGGGGAAAGAGATGATTATTTATAATGCGCCCGGGACTTTCAAATATGGCCTATCAAGTGTAAAAAAGTACATGTCATTGCATGTATTGCCAATGTATGTTTCAGCTACGATATACGAAAAATATAAAGGGCTTTTGAAAGAAGCTAAATTTCAAAAAGGCTGTATCAATTTCAATAATAAAGAAGAAATTCCACTAAAAATAGTAAAGGACCTTATTACAGAATGTTCTAAAATAGATCTTCGAGCTATAAGAGAAAATTACCTCAAGTCTAAATCGAAAAAAGCTTGAGCAGAAATTATACATTTCAAGGGCTTCAAAAGAGAAATTCAAATTACGCAATAACAAATCACAAATTGTCAATTAAAAAAAATAACATCATGAAACAACTTCTGTTTTTTTTCCTAATGATGAATTTATTCTTATCTACCAAAGCTCAAACTGATAATAAAATTATCATTGGAAGAATTGATAGTATTCAATCTGCTATATTGAATGAAAAAAGGAAAATCTGGATTTATGTTCCTGGTGATGGCGCGCTTGATATTTATGCAAAAAAACACTATCCTGTAGTTTACTTATTAGACGGAGATGGACATTTTTCATCAGTTGTTGGTATGATTCAACAATTAAGCACTGTTAATGGAAATATGATTTGCCCTGAGATGATTGTAGTTGCCATTCCGAATACTGATCGCACCAGAGATTTAACTCCAACACATATTGATGTAGATCCGCCTTATATGGACAGTGCTTCCTCGAAAACATCAGGTGGCGGTGAAAAATTTATCTCTTTTATTGAAAAAGAATTAATGCCATACATAGAAGGTAATTATCCTACTGAACCATATAAAATGCTTATTGGACATTCCTTTGGTGGCTTAACAGTTATGCAGACTTTTGTGCACCATACCAATCTTTTTAATTCTTATATCTGCATTGACCCAAGTATGTGGTGGGACAAACAAACGCTTTTAAAAGAATCAAAACTGGTTTTGAAAGATAAGAATCTTCAAGGCACTTCTCTTTTCCTTGGTATTGCCAATACAATGCCAGATGGAATGAATATTAATAAAGTTATAAATGATACTACATCCGATACAAGGCATATCCGGTCCATTTTAAAATTGAAGAGTTACTTTGAGCAGAGTAAACAAAATGGATTAAAGTTCAATAGTAAATATTACAATGATGACTCACATGGATCTGTTCCTTTGATTACAGAATATGACGCGTTACATTTTATATTTAATTTCTACCCTTTGAAACTATCTCAAAAGGACTTTACAGATACTACCACCGCTTTATTAGATAAATTCGAAAAGCACTTTTCTACTATTTCAAAGAAAATGGGGTATAAAGTAAAACTTCCTGAAGATCAAATCAACGGCATGGCTTATGAGGCTTTAGGAAACAAACATTTTAAAAAAGCTGAACGGTTTTTTAAATACAACATTGAAACCTACCCCGAAAGTTTCAATGTGTATGATTCCATGGGTGAATATTATGAAGCTATTGGGGATAAACCTAATACCATTAAATATTATGAAAAGGCTTTGTCTATTAAAGAAAATCCAGACACCAGGAAGAAACTAAAAATCTTACAAGAGAAAAAATAGTATTTTATGATACACATTTCGCCAAAAAGTAAGTTCAAATATTTAATTCTTTTTTTATTACCTGTTGTTGTTTTTACATGGTCATGCGATAAAAATAAAACCCAATCTGATACAAAAAATAAAATAATAGAAACTGAATACCGCTTTCAACAATTATTAGTTTCCGAAGGAGCGGCAACTGCATTTTATACATTTGCTTCTGATAGTGCCGTAATTAAAAGACAAAATGATTCCCTGATTTTTGGTAAAGAGGCAATAAAGAAATTCTATTCAAATCCGATCTACAAAAATGCAGTTGCAATATGGAAACCCGATTTTGTAGATATGTCTGACGATGGAACCCTGGCATATACTTTTGGAAAATATGAATGGACATTTTCTGACTCAACAGGTAAAAAAACAACTTACAAAGGGATCTTCCACACAGTTTGGAAAAAAGCAACAGATGGTTCATGGAAATATGTCTGGGATTAATAAACATCTCAGCAGTTTTTGACAAATTGTTATCTATATTTTATTATCTTTTACATATAAAATATTTAACATGAAAAAATTGTTTGTCTCTACCCTCCTATTACCCTGTATGATCAGCTTTGCGTTTGCACAGGAAACGGTGAATCTGCAAATGATGCAAAAAATAAAAGATGAAGAAAAGAACAATTCTCAAATAGCCAAGATAGCCCATAATATAACCGATGTTTCGGGCCCAAGGCTTACAAATTCGCCTGGTTACAAACGTGCTTTAGACTTAGTTACAGATCTCTGCAAAAGTTGGGGAATTGAAAACGCAGGTGCAGAAGCATGGGGAGAATTTGGAAAAGGCTGGAGTAATGAAATTGGTTCCCTTGCCTTAAAAGTTCCTTACTATGAAAATATCATAGCCTATCCCGTACCATGGTGTAAAAGCACACGCAAAAATATAAGAGCCGAACTTGTGATGATTGAACATTTAGATTCTGCCAGTATCGATAAACTGGGTGATGCTCTGAAAGGAAAAATTGTGATGTTAAAACCTAGTTCAGAATCCATCCCGGATGCATTTAATGCATATGCAACCCGTTATGGCGACAGCAGTTTGGATAAAATTCCAGATGATTATATGCTTACAGCAGAACAACTAAACCAGTTTTTACCCGCTGCTAAAAGCGAATACTATACCAAATTATATTTAAGCAAAAAAGGAGCAATCGGCTTAGTTCGAAGTACGCGTGATTCGAGAGATGGAACTGTATTTGTAGATGGGGGTGCTGGCTATGACAAACGTTTTGATGCAACTCTTCCAGAAATAAAAACAAGCAGAGAGGATTATTTGAAATTATATCGTCTAATCAATGATCATAAAAAAGTGGAACTGGAAATGAATGTGCAAAATACTTTTTATGATAATGATCTTACTGGTTACAATTTTGTAGCTGAAATACCTGGTACAGATCCCCAATTGAAAAGTCAGGTGGTAATGCTTGGCGGTCACTTAGATAGTTGGGCCGGTGGCACAGGTGCTACAGACAATGCTGCAGGTTGTTCTGTGATGTTAGAAGCCTTGCGTATACTTAAATCATTGGGCATTCAGCCTCGACGCACTATCCGTATAGCCTTATGGGGTGGAGAAGAGCAGGGTCTCTTTGGCAGTTTTGGATATGTAAAAAAACATTTTGGCGACCCCATCAATATGCAATTATCAGCAGAGCAGGCCAATATTTCAGCCTATTATAATCTAGATAATGGTAGCGGAAAAATACGTGGAATTTATGCCCAGTCAAATCCTGCTGTGCGTGATCTATTTAAAAGCTGGCTCGCTCCTTTTGCTGACATGGGCGCGGCTGGTGGTGTTACAATGAGCAATACAGGTTCTACAGATCACTTAAGCTTTGATGCTGTGGGCATTCCAGGCTTTCAGTTTATACAAGACCCTTTGGAGTACGAAACACGGACCCATCACAGTAATATGGATACCTATGATCATCTTTCCATTTCCGACATGCAACAAGCAGCTGTTGTGGTTGCCGCGTTTGTATACAACACTGCCATGCGTAACGATATGATACCTCGCAAACCATTACCAAAGCCAGAGAAATTTATATTCGATTTAGAATTTCCTTTTTAAAATTCCAAATAATTGAAATTATAATATTAAATAAGTCTCTATCTAATACTTGGCAATGAAACAAAAAATATTTTGTATTATTTTCTTTACTTTTTTATACCAAATTAGCTCGGCACAATTGGCAGACTCATTGGCGAAAAAAGTGGACTCTATTTTTGCTGAATATGATAAAACAAATTCACCAGGTTGTGCTTTAGCAATATTGAAGGATGGTAAAATCATTTATGAAAGAGCCTATGGCATGTCAAATTTGGAATATAATATTGCAATCAATCCTACTTCTATTTTTCATATCGCTTCTATTTCAAAACAATTTACTGCAGCAGCAATTATAAGATTATCATTAGAAGGTAAGCTCTCCTTGAATGATGATATTAGAAAGTATATTCCAGAAGTTCCCGATTTTGGCCATCCTATTACTTTTAACAACTTAATACATCATACAAGTGGAATTAGAGACCAGTGGGATTTACAAGGACTTGCGGGATGGCGTGAAGGAGATTTAATTACTGAAAAAGATATACTAGAAATGTTGGCTCGACAAAAAGCTTTAAACTTTTTGCCGGGTGATGAATATTTATATTGCAATTCCGGCTTCACTCTTGCGGGCATTGCAGTTAAAAAGATTACGGGAGTTTCTTTAAGAGATTATGCCGACTCTGTTTTCTTTAAACCATTGGGAATGTTGAATACGCATTTCCATAGTGATCACTCAGAAATTACACCTAATCGTACTTCAGCGTATTACAAAGACGAAAATGGAAAATGGAAAATAAGTATTCCGGTTTTTGATAATTATGGAGCAACCAGTTTATTTACAACTGTTGAAGACTTGGCAAAATGGGATGAAAACTTTTATACAAAGAAAATCGGGGGCGACGAATTTATTAAAGCTATGTTACTTACAGGCGAATTAAATGATAAGACACCTCAGAACTATGCATCAGGATTAGTAATTGGCTCTTACAAAGGATATAAAACCGAAGGACATGGCGGTGCAGATGCAGGATACAGAAGCAATTTGATCAGGTTCCCAGATGAACACTTTTCTGTAATCGTATTTGCAAATTTGGCTAATATCAATACTTCATCACTCTCTAACAAAGTTGCAGATGTTTTTCTTAAAGACAAAAGCGTACCTAACCCCGTAATTAAAATAGATAGCAATATTCTAAAAGGATGGGCTGGTGATTATTTCGATATGAATACGCAGACAACTATGAAGTTTGAAATTAAAAATGAAAAATTGTTAACTGGTTCTGCTGAATTAGTTCCATTGAACAATTCAATGTTTAATATCAGATCAACTACCTATACTTTTAGTGGAGATGCAGGAACAACAAAACTAGAACTTAAATCAAAAGGCTTAAAAAATCAAACATACAATAAGGTTAAAATAATTAAACTTTCAACTTTTGAACTGCAGGAATATCAGGGAGAATTTTACAGTTCCGAGTTAGAAGTTAAATATAATATATCAGTAAAGGACAGTGTTTTAAAAATAAAAATACCTAGACAGGAAGAAATAGAAGTTTCTCCATTCACTAAAGATATTTTTGCTGATGGTTTTGTATTACGATTCATCCGAAATAAAAAAAATATTGTTGAAGGCTTCTATCTTACTACCGGCAGAGTTCGAAACCTTTATTTTAGTAAGACATCAATCAAATAAAATCGATTTTATTTTAAAGAAAGATGGAAGACCTATTAAAGGAAATAAAAGCTTGTACAATTTGTAAAGAGCATTTGCCTTTTGCACCTAAACCAATAATTAGAGCAAGTGCCAGATCAAAAATTCTAATTATAGGACAAGCACCTGGGCAAAAGGTTCAGAATAGTGGAATACCTTGGGACGATGCTAGTGGAAAAGAATTACGGTCATGGTTAAATGTAACTTCCGATCAATTTTACGATACCTCTATATTTGCAATTATGCCAATGGGAATGTGTTACCCTGGCACTGGGAAATCGGGAGATCTTCCACCAAGAAAAGAATGTGCTACAGCATGGCATGAAAAAGTATTAGCAAAAATACCCAATATTCAGCTTACTCTATTAATCGGCAAATATGCACAAGATTATTATTTAGGTAAACTAGTAAAAGAAAATCTAACAGAAACTGTAAGAAATTATAAAGAGTATTTACCAAATTATTTACCATTACCACATCCTTCTCCGAGAAACAATATTTGGAAAAAGAAAAATGAATGGTTTGCTCATGACATACTACCAATATTAAATTTTAGAGTTCATGAGATTTTAAAAAATAAATATTGATTAAATTATTGGTGAATTTTTTAAAATAACCATAGATATTTAAGGAATCAAATTAATTGCAGTGAATCACCGACTTTTATTTCCTTACCGATTTCGCTATCAGGTATAAATGTGTCAACACTGAGATGGTAGAGTGACCCCAGTTTTTCAATATGACTCCAGGACGGAATATTATGCTCCCTAGATTCAATCATTCTTTTAATAAAGGTTTTATCTGTTTCTCCAGTAAATGGATTTCGAGGTGGCACATTGCAACGCGCACGTAAACTAATTCCAATCATATTAACATCACCTACTCGAAAAGCTACCCTATTTTCAGAATCATAATTTGCCAGACGTTCTTCCCAATAAGGTTCGACATTTGAAAATTCTAAATTTGCTCGGAATCTTAATCTCAGTGTATCAATTGAATCAGTTAAAGTATCAGCCAAATGTTGCAATGTTTCATATGCTATTACAGTTGCTGCACTTTCATCCGGGATATCCATTAGTCTGCCTTCTTCATTTTTTATCAAGCTTACTTTTGTACTAAAAAAATTAGATAGGTAAGATTCAATTTGATCTGTTTCACTATTTAAATTAAAAATTGCTTTATCATCACTTCCCCTCTTCTTGAAAGTAACATACTCCAACGTTTCATCAAATGTGGTTTGTAACTGGCTTACCAAGCCAGTAGCCTTACCATTAATGAAACTGCCATACTGATTGAGCATTGCGTATCTTCTATCCCCAGACAAGGATCGCATTCCTATTTTTACAGAGGTTAGTTCTACAGGGTCGAGTGATTTTATAGGGTATATCCGTATTTTAGAAAGCGTGGGGATCATAAATATTAATTATTTACAACTATTAATTTGAAAGCTAATTTGGCTTCTTAAGAATATCAATTGTATCCATAATCACTAATCCGTAATGTACAAAAGTAAAAGATAAAAATAAAGAACTTACCTGAGTAATTATAAACATGAGTATACATTTACTGCAATGAACTTTTTTAGAAGCTATCTAAGATTATATTTGTAATTTTTGTGCAGATATTAATTGAACCAATCGCTTAAATAGATTATTATGAAAACATTGCCTTCATTGTTATTAACCATCAGCTATTTATTTATAGTAATTATTTGTAGCTCTCAAACAAAAAAAGATACTTTAACAATTGAACAGGCATTATCAAAATTTTCTATCAAGAACCCACTTTTTTCACCTGAAGGAAAAAAGGCAGTAGTTGTTGTTTCTCAAACAGGTTTAGAAAAAGATTTACCGGCTTCTCATATCTGGTTGATTGATGTTGCAACTAAAACTATAAAACAATTTACCAACTCAAAAAAGTCTGAGTCAAATCCTAAATGGTCGCCCGATGGAAG
>JBAXHC010000079.1:0-15158 GCA_037139075.1 Bacteroidota bacterium | reverse complement strand
TCGATCAATAAGATCTCTGCATTTGTTGAAGCCGTAATATTCAATTTATCTGTATCCCATATACCGAGCCCATCTCTAGTTTCAAGTGATTGATCATTGATGATAACATTTCCATTTAACACAAATACATATACACCATTTCCTGTTTTTTTAATTGGATAATCAATAGAAAAATCTTTTGAAAAATTTCCAAGAGAAAACCAGGCATCTTGATTAATGAATACTGCATCTTGATTATCTGGCGCTACAACATTCAATATTTGATTCACTCTATTTTCTGGCAAGAAAGATTTTTGCTCATAACGCGGAGTGATATTGTGCAGTTTTGGTAAAACCCAGATCTGCAAAAATTTAACTTCCTTGTCTTTATTGGCATTCATTTCACTATGAGCAATACCACTTCCAGCACTCATAATTTGAACATCGTGCTGACGAATAATTTCGTTTCTACCAGTACTATCCTGATGATGCAAATCACCAGAAAGAGGAATAGAAACTATTTCCATATTATCATGTGGATGTTTACCAAAGCCCATTCCGGCACTAACTGTATCATCGTTCAATACTCTAAGGGCACCGAAATGTATTCTTTCTGGGTTTTGATATTGACCAAAACTAAAAGTGTGATAACTATTCAACCATCCAAAATTGGCATGTCCTCTTGTAGCTGCTTTATGTAATATCGTTTTCATGTTGTTAATTTATATGTATATACACGTATTATTTTAAAAAAAATCTATTCTTCTGAACTTCTTAATTTTTCCAACAATTTATTTAGTTGAACTGATTCCATTTCTGTAAGTATAGTAACTGTTTCCATTGTATGATCAATCGACTTGGTGCTTGCTTCTAATATTAAGATTCCAGCTTGTGTTAAAGAAATAACTGTTTCTCTTTTATCTAATTGAGAAGTAGTTCTTTTAACTAATTTCTTGATCTCTAATCTGTCTACAATTCTTGGTACGTTTGAATTTTTCTCAATCATTCTACAAGCAATATCCCTTACACAAATTTGATCTGGGTATTTCCCCTTTAAAATTCTTAACACATTATATTGCTCGTGTGTGATTCCAAACTCTTTTAAACCCTTGCTCATATTCGTCTTCAACCACCAGGCCGTATACAACACATTCAAAGCTGCTTTCTGCGTTTCGTTTTTAAATTTATTACTTTTTATGGCCTCTTCTAATTTCACAACACAAATGTATGTATGTACATCTAATTTACCAAAATTATTTTCTATCCTTAAGTTTCTACTTGAGAATCAATGATTTACTTCTGATCAAATAACTGGTTAAATAACATTTTATAACTGCCGTGTGTTTGTCCGCGGAATGTGATCTCTGGTCCGTACACATATAAATGTCCCTTACCAACTTTAGCTGTAAATGCTGCTACTCCATCCTGCAAATAAGCTTGTCCAAACGCCCAGCCACTTCTCAATGTTTTATCGGAGGCATACCAGGCAAGTGGTGTAACATCCCCATTTGATATTGCACCAGGTAATAATTTAAAAACCGGGCTGGCACTGAAATACACATCTGCTTTAGTACCCATTCCCCAATTTTCTTTAAGCTTATTATCAATAGTAATTTGCATCACAGATCCTGGAATATAAAATTTCTCACCTGGTAAGTTTTTCTCTTTTCCATTCACCATTTCTACCAAAGCATTCCGCACTGGTAATTGTAAATGATAGGCAAGATTGGCACTACTACCAATGGTAACGATATCTCCTCCTGCTTCTAAAAATTCTTTTAAGGCTGGAATAGATTTTGCTGCAGTTATTTTTCCAAGCATGGGTTGGAACTCTGCTGGAATTTCTCCTTCCTTCGGTTCTTTTTCATCCCATTCATTTGGTGCTTCTACACGCATGGATGGAATGGCTCCTCCCACAAATACAATCATATCATATTTGCTTTTCAACGAAGCTGCATCAATCTCCTTAGCATAAATTAAACTAAATGGAAAATGATATTGCTCAAAAATCCATCTTACCCAACCAGCTGGAATAGAACCTCCATAAGAATCCCATAGGGCAATTCTTTTAGAAGCTATTGGCACAACGCCGGATAAATTTTTTGATTCGCTACTAATTTCCAGACCATACTGGTTACTTGCTTTTTGCAACAAAGGCAAAACCGCAGGTGAGTTTGCAACCCACAATTTTTCTTCGTTTTTACTAACAGCAATGCCAGCTTTCAATAAATCATTCAAAAGAATAATACTTGCATTGTCTTTTGTAGAGAATGAATACCCAACTGCATTTGAAGTCTCTTGCAGCTTTCCCTTTGCTTCCTGAACTTGTCCATAAGGAATGGTTTCAAATGGTCCATCAAAAGATTCTAAAATTCTATCAAACTGAATACCCATGGTAAAAGCAGGTGTCCAACCTGCTGCATCATATGGACGCACGGGTGGTCCACCAGGATATTGAAAATCATTGGGATGATCCTGAGGTTCAAACATATCAACTACATGTGCACGAAAAGCCTGATTGGTTTTTACAATGTAAGAACCAGCAGAATAATTTTTGCCAGCAACTGCAAAATCGGTTTTTGCAACTTCTACTTTAATTCCACTATTGATTAATATATTGATGAAATTAATTGCAGTTGTTGTTTGATTGATGGGGACAATATAGCCTCTTGCATCTTTTAATTCTGCCTTCCGATAAATTTTACTAAAATAATCAACAGGTAAGCTATCACCTTTTATTTCCTTTTTATCTTCTTTATATAAATCAGTAACCAATTCAACTTTCTTAGGTGAAAGGGTCCAATGATCTGTACTTCCTGCTGCAATAGCATGTTTCCCCATGGTATAAATATTCATCAATAATTCATCTTTATATCTGGCAGCATAATTCAATACCGCATAATTTAAAGAGATCGAATAATCAATTGAATTTCTAAAAAACCATTGCTTGGGCTCGATGGGAAATGGAGTAGCACTATTAGGTATTAAGCGATTTGGAACAAATGGTATTTTAGAAGGAGTAGGACTTCCAATAATTTCTGTCAGTAACCCAATAATATTATGATAATAAGCCGTAGTTCTCAATCCTCCATTCCACCAGGTTGAATAAACAGAACCGCTTTTCATGGTATAGCCAGGCTTGCCTTCTGCATTTAACCTGCTACTCATTGCTGCCCCTACTGCATCTATTCCTGTTACCAATAATGGATCATACACATAATTAAACGGATCGCGATAAGGAGGACCAGCAACTACAGTACCTGCAGGACCAGTTTGGTGGTGATTATATAAAATCTGAGGCATCCATTCAATATATTGTTGCCTACTCATATTTTTTGATTCACTCATATTCATCATATAGAAGTCACGATTATTATCATGTCCAATATATTTCTGATAAAGCCTCGGCAAATTGGAAGTGGATCTTTTTAAAGTATCCTGATTACGCATGTACCAGTTAGATACCAATTCTTGCCCGTCTGGATTTGCATGTACAAATAAAATAATGGTTGATTGCAAGATCCTTTTGGTCTCTTCATCAGTTCTAGTGATGAGCTGATATAACGATTCAATCCATTGATGAATACCAACCACTTCTGTAGCATGTAGTCCACCATCAATCCACACAACTGCTTTCCCTTCTGATGCCAGCACTTTAGCTTCGGCGTCCGTTAAACCTTCCGCCCTAGCCATTCTTTGTGAAATCGATTTATATTTATCAAGCTTTGCAAGGTTTGAAGGATCAGATACAATAACCATATATTGATTTCTACCTTCTTCAGTTTTACCTATTGAAACCAATTTCATTTTTTTTGAAATGGCCGCGATTTTTTTTAAGTAAGATTCTGTTTGAGTGAATGTGGCTAACTGGTAATTGTCTCCGATTGAAAATCCAAAATGAGATTTTGGAGTTGGAATTGTTTGTGCTTCAACAATTACAATGGAGCAACATAAAATAAATAAAACAAATACAATTTTCCGCATAACTGAGTTTTAGATAACACTGAATTTAATGCAAGAAATTGAAACGCTTTTAATTTTTACATAAACGAAATCATGAAAATAAAAAGGGCGAACAAATGTTCGCCCTTTTTACTTGGTTACTATTAATTTGTAACTGCTAATTAACTCCTAGCTGTTTCAACTTTTTGATTTGTCCAAATAAATAGATTAAAACTCCCCAAACAGCAACTACAATTGAATAGGCCAATAATTCTAACCAAAGAGGTGATTTTCCTCTTCTGGCAAATAGTGTTCTTTTATCGAATTCAGTATAATACTTAATTGATTTGCCCCAAGGAACAATTTTCTCAGATGAAAGATTGCCATAGATATCGTTATCTTCTACTTTAGCAATTAAAGTAAGGTTCCCTTTAGAATCGCCAGGCAAACTATCTCTTTTAAAATCAGCACTAGCAACACCTAATGAATCTGTTGCATAAGTTGGCGTTTCTGCCACATTCAAATCTGCATCCATTCTTTTAATTGCAATTTTTACATCAATGGCTTTCACAGGAGACCATACAGTATCTTTCAACTCCATTAAAGTAGCAGTGATCTTTCTATCGGCGGCGGTATCAATTTGAATTTTAGCTTTTGTGATTTCTACATTTCCTTTTGCTTCATCAAAGGCTTTCGTTTTTTGTGAAACAATAATAAAACTAACTTTTGCTGCTTTTTTCCATTCATCTTTTGCAGTTGGTGGAATAAATAACAGGGCGTCTCCTTTATCGTTTGTAACTGCTTTCCCTAACAAATTTGCAGCGTCTTCTGTCGCGATATAAAAACTAAGATTGATATTTGGTATCATCTGAAATTTACCATCGATCTTAGATTTTGCATGAGCAACCAAGTATTGTATATGGTTGTTACTATTAAAATAACTAATACTTAAAGAGAGGTCATTCTTTTCAGCCTGCGAAAAAGCAGTAATCGCTAATAACTGTAATAGTATAGCGGTAAAAAATATTTTGCTATGCTTGTTCATGTTCTTCGATTTCGGTGATGGTTTCCTGAATTGGAATAATAGGGAAGATTCTTGCGAAAATGGTGATGATCAATAATGCACCAGCTAAAGAGCCCAATGCGATAGACCATTCCTGCCATGTTGGAAAATAATGTTTATATCCTTCTGGCACATCCGTCATTGGTAAGAATGGATGTAACAATGTTGGAGTTACAATTAAGTATCTTTTAAACCAAGAACCAATTACAACTAGTAAACCTGCAATAAAGGCTGGCAAAGGTCTTCTTCCTTTCTTTTGAATTAAAATGATAATTGGAATCAGCATCGCTGTTGAGATTGCAAACCAAAATACAATTGCGAATTCTCCAGTGAATAAACCCATCAAATGTTCTTCTTCAGATTTTTTCATTTTGAAGGCTGGCACTAAAAATTCATTCACATTGAAATACAAATACAACAATGCTAAAAGAACTAAAACTTTACCCATTTTATCAAAGTGTTCTTCCTTGATATAATTTTCTAGTTTATATGCTTTTCTAAAAACAAACATCGCCACCACAACGGCACCAGCACCCACTAAGAAGGCCCCAGAAATAAAGTAGGCACCAAAGTTAGTACTATCCCATCCCGGGCGATAGGTGGTTGCAAATAACCATGATGTTACAGTGTGAATGGCAAACGCAACTGGAATGATGGTGATGGATAAAATATTAATCGCTTTTTCAGTTATATGAATTTGCCCAGCCGTATTTTTCCAGAATGAACCTAAGAATGTGTACATTTTATTTAACCAAGGCATCCCTGTAACATCTTTGTGCTTCATCATTATTGCCATGTCTGGTAACAATGGAAAATATAATAAAAGGATACTTACAAAGAAATAAGTAGTGATTACAATTACGTCCCAAACAATGGGTGATTGTAAGCGACCATGCAGAAATAGATTATAAAATCTGTCGGGACGTCCCATATCCACCACGATAATAATTGAAGCGAATGTGATGGCTGAAACCGCAATGATTTCTGCAATTCTGGTAAGTGGTGTACTCCACTTGGCTTGTGTTAATCTCAATACTGCAGTAATCAAAGAACCCACCAAACTGATGGCTACAAAGAATACAAAGTTCGAAATATAAATTCCCCAAGAAACATAATCGCGCATGCCTGTCACTACCAATCCATCTTTTAATTGCAAAACGTATGCAATGAATCCAAGTGTACAGAATGCCAATAATATTCCAACCCAAATCTTTCCCGCTTTACCAAATTTTTGGGGCAGCAGGTCTTCAATTATTTGTTGTTTTGCTAAACTTTCCACGATCTATGATTTAGGGTTAACTTTTTTTGATTTCCTCTTTTTCTTCCTTGTTTTCAAAAGGGAAGTTTCTGTTTACAGGTGGCAAATAATAAACGCTTGGTTTCGTACCCAGATCTTCCATTAGGCGATAGCCTGCCTTGTCTCTTACCAATTCACTGAAGCGGAATGTTTCAGAACCATTGGTAACAGAGTCTTCGATCATATCGCCAAACATGAATACTCCATTTGGACATGCTGAAACACAATGTGGCAATTCGCCTTTTCTGGCCATGTCTGGACAGAAATCGCATTTACCCACTGTTCCTTTTTTCTGGGGAACACTTGTTTCACATGAATATGGTTGATCAGCTATTTCTTTTGGAAGGTTTAGTTCTTCCCAGTTAAATACACGGGTTGAATACGGACAAGCTGCCATACAGAATCTACAACCGATACAACGATCGCTATCGATTAATACGATACCATCTTGTCTTTTAAAAGTGGCATCCACCGGACAAACTTTTACACAAGGTGGTTCATCACAATGCATACAAGTAGTTGGTTGCCAAAAAGGAGCAGTATGTTCCGCTTCTTGTTGTGGATATACTTTAATCCAGTTTTGACCTGGATGTATACTGTGCATATGGTTACATGATGATTGACATTTTTTCAACCCTTTACATCTTGACAAATCAATCACCATCACAAATTTCTTTCCTGGTATTCCTTGTCTTGCTAATTCATTAGAAACCTGAGGCAATGATGGAACAGGCTTTAAGAAAGCCTTATCGATTTCTATTACTTCTCCATCAACAGAAAGAAGTTTGATCATTTCACCCGAAGGTTTCACTGTTTCTATTGTTGCTGCATCTGGTTCAAAAGGATTTTTTCCTGTAGAACAACCAGTAACAGCTAGCCCGGCCAATAATGTAGCCGAAATAAATTCTCTTCTGGAGGTATCGTTGGTTTTCATTGAAACAATTTAATTGTGATTTACCTTTTTACCCATTGCTGCATTTCCTTGTTAGAGGCTTTCTCTTTCAAGGAATTGATTTTCGAAATATCAACTTCAACAAGTTGACCATCCTGGGTTAAAAATTTCATGGTCTTTTTTTCGTCTGGCGTGGGAGCACAGGCTATAATATTTTTTTTCTTCGAAAAGAAACCCATGGTAAGAAAACTAAAGATCGACAAGATGCCGATACCCATCAGCACTGATCTTCTGGTATTTTGTTCTTTCGAAACAGTTTCTTGGTCTTGCATGATCTGTACTTGAAAGTGATGAAAAAATTATAAGTATAACAATGTGTAAATTAAAAGGCAGTATCAAAACTGCCTTTTAATTATTTCATTTTGGATATGCAACTATTTTTTCAAAGTGCGCATATAGTTAACTAGATTCCAGCGATCTTCTTCTTCTGGAAGTTTCTTTTTAAAAGAAGGCATATCATCTCTTCCTTCAGATAATTTATAGAATAAAGCGCCATCAGATAAAGATTGTACAACCGCTTTTGACATATCTTCTGGTTGCGTTTTTAATTGTGCCGCTTTACTACCATCTCCTAAACCTGTTTTGCCATGACAAGAAGAACAGTGCGTGCTCCATAATGTTTTGCCTGCAGATACAGACGCAGCATCAGTTTTAACTGGGTTAGCTTTTTTTGCATCTTTGTCAGGAACTGGCCAAGGTTTATTTGGCATGAAAGTGAAACTTGCAGCAATTACAAATACTGCCAAAAGAGAAAGGGTGATTACATGTTTCATTTGTGTTCTATTTTATTTGCTAAAAGGTACTAATTTTTTATCACCTTAGAAATTCCAAAGTCTAGAAATATTAAATCCAATTACATACTGTCCTTTTGTAAAGTCGTTCGTACTAAATACAGAATTGTATTGTGGAATCGTATTTCCATAGTTTCCAAAAAATACCTGGAAATCGTGACCACTAGATTTCATATCTAATCCAAAACTGATATTAGGATATACATCATTCAAAGGATGTTGTGTTAATGGTTGTTCATAATTAACAATAATAGAAGTCTTTGGAGAAATTTTAAAACGACCACCCACTGATACTGAATAATGATCATTCAGCATAGCTGTTTGAACGATATCGTTTGCATCAAAATATCCTGGTACACTATTAAAATGCGCATAATTAAAAGATGCCTGGGCAGAAAACGCTTCTGAGAATTTACGTGCAACTATAAACTGATTAAAGAAAGAGAAACGATCACTGGTTGTTACAATTGGTAGCGCATCGCTTTTAGCTCTGGTATCCATTGCCGCCTGTCCAAAAACTGTTACTGAAACTGGAATAGAATTATTTTTTGTTTGCTTAATTACGGCATACTTTAAACTTCCATCAACAATCATATTGAAATTATTGGCACCAAATCCAACTTGCAAATCTTTAATAGGAGTATAACTAAATCCTAAACGCATATTTGCTCCACTGAATAAACCAAATAAGTCTGTGAATTGATGGTCGATAGTTCCAAAACGGTGTTGAATATCGAATTCAAAAGTTCCTTTAATGGGAACCATTACTGTTTGGTTATCGATCAGATAATTTCCTTCAAATGTATTTTTAACATAGGATTTCTTTTTCACTACTGGCTCAGCAGTTGCATCCTGTGCTTTCAATTCTGCCCCAGTGATAACAGTTGCTACTAAAAGAAGCAACAGTAGTCTAAGCTGGAAAGAAGGGAAATGAATGATATATTTTTTCATTGTGTTTTATTTAATTGTTTTTTGCACCTTGTTTAATCCAAGCATAAACTTTACCGTTGATTGCCTGATCTGGACCTGCACCTAATGGCATTACTGGAGATTTTTTTCCACTTAACCATTGATATAATTCACTGTTATCTGGATCTGAAGCTTTTATATAACCACCGACTGTCAATGATTTATAGGAGTTGTCTTTTGTTAGGTCGGGAGCTTTCGCGCCAGAAACATGGCAACCTGCTAGTGCGCAACTTTTCTGAAAGATCGGGTTGATATCATTTGCATAACTCATTTCAGTTGTGATACTATCTCCTGGGTTTACAACCAAGGTGGTAGTTTTATAACATCCTGAAAAAATGAGCAGCATCGTAGTAACCCCGACAGTTAGAAGCGCTGTTTTTTTCTTTAACATGATAATTGTTTTTAGTAAAACAGAGGGTTACTTATTTCTGAAATTTCAATAACAAGTTTGGTTGAATACCGTGTTGATAGTTCGATGAATTGAAGATCGCCATACCAAAAGGTTGATCAGTTAAACTAGTGAAATCGATATCCTGTTTCAACACATCTGAAGTTTTCAATAAACGTTTGAATTCTAAAATCCAACCAGATCCAGTGTATGTTGCTTGAGCAGAAAAATCTGAACGACCCATAGTATAAGGAGCAGAAATGAATGAAGGAATACATTTTGATCCAACTGCAACACCAGTTGTAGCATCATCTGTATATTCTGCTTTTCCTGTTGGATCTAAAGTTCCACCAACATAAGTTAAAACACCTGCACTGCTAACACCTGTTACTTTTAAAGCTTTTCCACCTGGTAAGGTATCAGTAGCTAAATAATACTTTGCACCTACTGCATCTGGAATAACCCATTTTGGAACTGTAACAGCAGCACCTGTACCATCTAATTTTAAACTCTGAGAGTTATTGAAAGGCCCATTACTTAAATTGGTATTGGTGTTAATATAAGAAGTAGTGAAAGGAGATGGAGGAACTAGATCATCTGCGTGACGTCCATTTCCAGATCCACCAACTGTATCTGTTACTGAAGGACCACCAGCCCAATCTTGATATTCATCATCCATTTGTCCTAGAGGTAAATCTTTATTTAAATGACACCACCACATATCAATTTTTTCGTTGGCACCATTAGTATAGTGATTACCACTTTTGTTAGCAACCATCTGTCCAGTAAAATTTCTATACGGAGTAAACAAGTGACAGCTAGCATAACAAGTTTGAGTTACAAACTTTGGAGTAGATCCATCGATATTCCATAACATAGCTAATTGATCATTTCCCATTCCTTCTTTGATCAAATTACCATTCACATCATAAGTTCTTGCATTACCTCTTTGAGCCCAACGACTTGTAGTAGGGTTAAAGTACCAAGGTTGTACTTGATAGTTACTAGGATCTTTCCATTCTGCTAAAAAATAAATACTCGTACCATCATACATAGAACGAATAGTAGCAGGATATTGCGTACCCTGATATCCGGCAAATAAACCATTACCTGGATCAGGAACGGTTGGAGTTACTTCTAATTTGGTTGCATTATCCCATATAGCATCTACGGTACCATCAATTGTTGGCGCTACTGAAGTTTTGTAAGAAAGCAACTCATTTGTACTTGAAGAAGTTGCAGGTGCAACAATCTGTGCAGTTTTTGTGCAATACACAAAAAATACAGTCACTGCGATGAAAAAAGAGAGAACAAAAGTGGTTTTCATATATGTCTGTTTAGTGTTAAAATTTAAAGACAAACAAATGTTCAAACTTTAAGCAGATACCTCAAATGATTGTTATCAGACAGTTTTATGACATAAGTCATATTTAAATCTCAACTTTCCTATACTAAAAGTTGACTATGGGGGGAGAAATCATCTGAAACGCCTGTAAACATTGGATAAATGTTTGAACATTTAAATTTAAGACAAAACCCTCTTTTTTTGAGTTTATTTGGCTGAAATCATACGAATCCTGAAAAATTGATGATTTTGTACAAAAAAAGCCCCCGAAAAATCGGGAGCCTGTCCTTAAATATAAAACACTAATGAAATTAACGAGCCTGAACTACTTTTTTAATGCCGTAGCTTCTGTTCAAATTAAATCCAAGTGAGAAATTACCCAGTTTCATTTGATTCAAATTAGTACTTAACTGTGCAATATTTGATGCTGAAGATGCACTAGAAATAAAGAACTGAAAAATATGTCCACCTGTATCCCAATCATATCCCAGTGATAAAACATCTGGAACATAATTCACACCAGATGCAGATTCGTCTAACAAATTCTCATAACCATTCAACTGGCGTGTATACTCAAAAGTGATGGCAGTTTTATGTGATAGTTTCATTCTACCTCCAATACCTAAAGAGAAAATATTATTGGTGTTGTTAATTCCATAAGGAACATAGTTATAATGGATATAGGAAGGAATTAATTGTAAAGAAAAATTCTCACTGAATTTTCTTGCAATTAAAATCTGATGCAAGAATGACAATCTGTTCCAAGCCAGATCATCTGGACTAGGACCTTCAGATGCATCCCAATGCATTAATGAAAACCAAGAAATAGTGATAGGAATATTTTTCTTTCCGGTTTGTTGTTTCAATAATTTGAATTTAGCCCAAGTTTCAAACTGAGCATTTCCAGTTGCTGCAAAACCTGTATTCATCCAATCTGTAAATGAATAATCAAAAGACATATAGGTATTTGCAAATCCTGAATTCATACCAAATAACTGAGCCACATTGGTCCAGCCTTTTCCTTCTTTCCAAAGATATCCAAAACGGTGACTGATCATAAATTGAAGGTTGCCTTTTCCAGTCATTTCAACACTTTGTAAATTAATAATCCGTGTTGATTTAAAAGTGGCAGTTGCAATGTTGTGCTTAACTGTTGAAGAGTCTTCTTTAACAAGATCTCCCAACAAGTCGCTTTGTGCATTTGCTTTTATGAAGAAGCAAAATGCAAGCATAAAATATAATAATGTTTTTTTCATGTTAAGGTTTTTATCCTGACTCAATTAGTTTAATTGAAATACAATTGCAGCATCGATTGGAGTATAATCTGCTAGTTTAGGTTTAACCAAACCAGGAATATCAATTGCATAATCTTCTGCCTTAATTTTAAAAGAACAATCAAATGTTACTGCTTTTCCTTTTACAGTCATTTTAACTGGCGCTTTAAAATCTTTAGTAACTCCATGCAATGTAACCTGACCTTCAGATGACATATTGTAAACACCGTCTTTGGTTAACTGATCTTTATTAAATCCTATTAATTTTCCTTTGAAAGTGGCGTTAGGAAACTTATTAGTGTGCAAATAATTCTCGTTGAAATGCTCTTCCAATAATGCATTATTAAAATGGAATGTTTTCATTGGCACTAATAAAGCCACTTCAGTTGTTTCAACTTTTAATACGGCAGTGCCTTCTTTACTTTGTGATGCATAATCTTTATGACTCAAATCTTTATTTGGATTGAAGTAGATATTTGCATCTCTGGTTTTATAGGTTTGTGCATTAATCAAATTAACCACCAGGATAAAAAAGAATGCGAATAGTGTGAGTTTTTTCATAAAATGTTTTTAAAATTTGTGGGTTATATTTTTTTTATTAAAGTGGTTGTGCTTGTGCGATCCAGGCTAAGAATGTAGCAGTTGTTGTGCCATCTAAACTAAGTGTACCACCTTTATGACCAGCAGCACCAGCACTTCCCATCATTTGAGATAGTTGATCTTTATCTGCTACCATTTTTGCATAGTCTAAATTTGGTCCTAGTCCACCATGACAAGCACTTCCTTTACAAACTTGCTTGTAAATTGGAACGATATTAGTTGTATAGGTAACTGGTCCAGTAATTGCTGGCGGCACATAGTTGTCTTTTGCACCCTGCGCAACCCAGGTTTTAATAATTTCTGCTTGTGCTGGAGTAAAGAAAATTCCTCCTTCACCAGGATGGTCTGCACCCTTCGCCATTTTATCAAAAATTGATGCTCTTGATTGTATTGTTCCAAAATAAATGGTGTCTTTGATAGCAAATGGAACTGCATTAGAAATTTTTCCATTGATATGACAACCACATGCACCTGAAGTAACAATTGGTACAATATCATCACGGAAAGAAATATTATCTAGTCCGTCTGCTGTTGGTTTGGTTATATCTTTATTGTTATTGTAACAAGAGAAGAATAGCAGCACACCGCCAATCACTCCCAGATATACTAATAATTTATTCATAAAATGATTTTTCTGGTTAGTATTATTTTACAATGATTTTTCCTGAATAAGTGTATTTGAAAATACCGGCACCATCAGTTCCATATTTCCAAACATCTGGAATATTGGGGTCACTGAAATACCAGGCTTTGATGATAGCTATATCTGATGGCCTTAAACCTCCATCACTCCAAGCCATATCACCTTGGTTTTTTGTAGCCCAAACTTTGGTACGAGGATTTGCTAATAAGATAGTAGTATCTACTCTGGATAATAAAGTGCTACTAGAGTTTAAATTATCCCCCTTCACATAAAACTTTTTACCTGCACCATCAGTATATACAATAGCACTATTTGATCTGATTGATTTTGGAGCGATGATATCTAAAAGTTGATCATCATAAGTATTTAATGGTCCACGTCCACTGATAGCAGAAACTGGAGTACCAAAGGTTGCATAAGGTCTGAAACTTGCATTTGCCAATGTATCGGTATAAAACTTGCGAACACTATCTTTATATGCAGCCCAAACGGAAGTTAATTTTGGTTCCTTTAACTGAGGATAAGTAGTAATTGCACCTGTTGTTTGATTCTGGAATAAGAAAGTAACAGAATCAGCAGTAGTTAATGGGCCTAATAAACCTTTTCTTGCCCATCCGCCTGCTGCGGTAGCCTCATTATGGCAGTTTCCAGAAGAACATCCAATACCAATTAAAGAAACAGCTGCTGGACGAAAATCAACCAATGTAGGATAATCTTTTGCACCATTTTTAATCCAGTTATAAATAATAGATTTTTCTGTAACGGTTAAATCCACACCATAATTAACGGGTGGCATTGCTTTATTTAAATCACTGGTAGTAACCATTTGAAATAATTGACTTCCCTCTGGATTTCCAGCAACAACCATACTCTTTACACTTTCATAAGTATCGAGCGTTGGTTTAACACCTCCTACACCATGACATCCCGCAGAAACACAATTGTTCTTAATGATGCTTCTCACACTTTTAGATACTATAATATCATTAATGCCTGGATTCGCATCAGCAAAAGCAATAATAGTTGTATCATAATATGGTGAAAAAATAGTGGAATCAGGTTGATTCACTAATGATCTTGAAACAGTACTTGCATTTGTCCCGTCTTTTTTACACTGCACCAAGAACAGTGAGATTAAAACCATACTGACAAGACACAAGATGCCCTTTTGGTTGTAAACCGTTTTTTTCATACACTTAATTTTAATTTAATGATCTGTAGGAGTAGTGAATAGGTTTTTCAATTTTGCTCCAATAATAATTTAGGTGGGATCTAAATTTCGAAGTCAAAATTATAAGTGTAACTTTTACATTTAAATGACAACTGACACAGTTTTTTATGATTTTTATCAGCATTTTCTGTGTCTATTGTCATTCTTTTGGGATTTCGATAGTGTCAATTTTACATTTATTACAGATTATTCACAGCTTCAATAGAAAAAATGAAAAAGAAAATTATCTACTCAATCCTCGCAATCGTAGTGGTGGCGGTGATTTGGGTTGCTTTCAACAGAGAAAAAGCCACACAAATGGTAGTAGATCTTGGTATGGCATTGACTTCATCGGTTAAACATCGAAATCCATCTTCTGAAAAGGCAAAATTTGAAATGACAGCAGCAGCTTTTTCAAAAGCATTTAAAGACAATGCAGTAGAAGCAAACAAACTCTATATTAATCAAGCTGTATTAATAGAAGGAGACATTACAACTGTTGCTGGTGTAACTGTTACACTAAATAATATAGCATGCAATATCGATTCTACAGAAGTTGCTAAAATAAAAGATTTGAAAGTTGGATCAAAAGTAAAAATTCAAGGACTAGTAGTTGGCTATAACGACCTGATGGAAGAAATAGCTTTAGCACAATGTACTATTAAATAGGATTTAGTTTTTTTGCAAGCAATCGTCTGACCTGCC
>JBAXHC010000078.1:0-15347 GCA_037139075.1 Bacteroidota bacterium | reverse complement strand
CCCCAATCATCTTCATCGCCCTCTTTTCTAAAAGTGGCTACCCAAACACTAACCAATAATTTAAATTGTTCAAAACTGTCTTCGATTACTCTTTTATAATCTTCATCCGACCAGCCCATAAGAACAGAAAAATTAATTTGTTCCATCATTTGTCTGCAATTGAATCTTACCAACGCAGCATTTTCCATTTTCATGGTATAGGTATCCACACTAACTGCACCAATAATTTTAGGTGCTACGATGAGTGCATTCTGATAGATCAGTGATTTAGTAGTGGATCGGTTGTTTTCATCATTTTCATCCTCCAGGTTTTCGGCGAATGCAATGACCAATCCAAATAATTCCCGCCATTGTTTGTAGACTTCTCTGGCAGCTAAAATACCTGGTGCATTTTTCCATGCTTCGCCATGGCGATTCATTTTTTTGATGAATCGATTCTCATCCCAATCAGGTAAAAAATTTAATTGCTCTAAATCCATAAAGCTTTTAATTCGCCAGTTCAATTTTAAGAAAGCGTGCAGTATGACTTTCCTTAATATCCACCATTAATTCTGGTACTCCTTCAAACAAAATTCTACCTCCCCCATTTCCACCTTCAGGACCTAAATCAATGATATGATCTCCCACTTTTATTACATCTAAATTATGTTCAATAACTAACACCGAATTTCCTCTGTCAACCAATTTATTCAATACATCCAATAGATGCTGAATATCCTGGAAGTGTAATCCTGTAGTTGGTTCATCTAAGATATAAAAAGTTTTTCCTGTATCTTTTTTTCCAAGCTCTGTGGCTAGTTTAACGCGCTGAGCTTCACCGCCACTAAGGGTTACAGCTGATTGACCCAATGTGATGTATCCCAATCCCACATCTTGTAGTACTTTAATCTTACGATAGATAAATGGTACAGGTTGAAAAAAATCGCAAGCTTCATCAACAGTCATATTTAATATATCACTGATTGATTTCCCTTTGTATCGAATCTCTAATGTTTCTCGATTATACCTTTTGCCATTACATTTTTCACAATGCACATACACATCCGGTAAAAAATTCATTTCAATAGTGCGCATTCCACCACCCTCACACATATCGCATCTACCACCCTTTACATTAAAAGAAAAACGCCCAGCATTATAGCCTCTGATTTTTGCTTCAGGTACCGCTGAAAAAAGTGTTCTTATTTCTGTGAAGAAACCACAATAAGTAGCAGGATTACTTCTGGGTGTTCTACCAATTGGCGATTGATCTATCTCAATAACTTTATCAATATTCTCTAACCCTTTAATGCTTTTATAATCCATAGGAAACACACGGCTATTATAGCAGTGTTTTGATAATAATGGATATAATGTTTCATTGATTAAAGTAGATTTTCCACTTCCACTAACACCACTAACCACCACTAACTTTCCTAATGGTATTTTTACGGAAACATTCTTTAAATTATTTCCCGTTGCACCTTTGATCTCTATAAATTTACCATTACCTACTCTACGTTCTTTTGGAACAGGTATTGATTTAACTCCACTCAAATAAAGTGCAGTATCTGATTTGCTTAATAACACTTCTGCTGGTGTACCTGCTGCAACAATCTCTCCGCCATGAATGCCAGCCTTAGGACCTATGTCCACCAAATAATCAGCCGCCATCATAATATCTTTATCATGTTCTACCACCAGCACACTATTCCCAATATTTCTCAGGTTTTGTAAAGCAGTGATCAAACGATGATTATCGCGCTGATGCAATCCAATGGAAGGTTCATCTAATACATAAGTAATTCCCTGCAATTGAGATCCGATTTGTGTAGCCAATCGAATTCGCTGAGATTCGCCACCACTAAGACTTCTGGAAGGTCTATTCAATGAAAGATAAGTCAGGCCAACGTCTAATAAAAACTGAAGCCTCTCCCGAATCTCTTTTAAAATATCTTTTGCAATAGCATTTTGTTTCTTACTTAATCTTTTCTCAATACCATCGAACCAAACAATTAAATCACTTAAATTCAAATCACTTAGTTCGGCAATATTTTTCTCATCCACTTTAAACCAAAGACTTTCTTGCTTTAATCTTGCACCATTACACGAACCACATTTCTTTAATTCCATAAATTGCTCTACCCATTCGCGTAACACTTCAGTACTTCCATTTCCCGTAAACCATCTTTTCAACATGGGAATAATACCTTCATATGCTCCTTCATAAGGTATGCCGGGAAGCATATCATCTTCCACGTCCAAAGCATCAATACCTGGACCATCTGCATTTCCATATAAGATCATATTCAAAGAAGAAACAGGCAAGTCTTTGATTGGCTTATCTAAACTTATTTTATTTTTTTTCGCAATAGCTTCCACAGTTTTAAAAACCTGTGCTTCTCTTTGTTCGCCTAGTGGCACAATGCCACCCTCTTTAATCGTTTTTGAATAATCTGGAATGATTGCTTCCATGCTAATGCTATATACATTTCCCAGACCCTTACAAGTAGGGCATGCACCATAAGGCGAATTAAAAGAAAATGCATTGGGCGAAGGCTCTTCATAACTAATGCCCGTATCCTCACACATCAACTGTTTTGAATACTGTATGATTTTATTGGTGTCATTCACAAGAAGAAATAAAAGATCTTTTCCTGTTTTTAAAGTTTGTTGTACGCTCTGACTTAAACGCACTTTCATATCTGCAGTAACCGCTAAACGATCTATTACCACTTCGATATCATGAATCTTATACCTGTCAACTTGTAATTTGGGTGTTAGATCCATTACCTCACCATCAACTCTCACTTTTAAATACCCCTTCTTTCGAATGTCTTCAAAGAGTTCACGATAATGCCCCTTTCTTCCTCTAACCAAAGGAGCTAAAAGTGATATTTTTTTGTTCGCATATTTTTGAAATATATTTTCTACAATCTCTTCTTCGCTAAACTTCACCATTTTTTTTCCGGTGTTATAGCTATAGGCTTCTCCTACACGTGCAAATAACAATCGCATGAAATCGTATACTTCGGTAACCGTACCTACTGTTGAACGCGGATTTTTATTCGTGGTTTTTTGTTCTATAGAAATCACTGGACTCAAGCCTGTGATCTTATCTACATCCGGGCGCTCCATATCTCCCATAAACTGACGGGCATAAGCACTAAAACTCTCCATATATCTACGCTGACCTTCATTGTAGATAGTATCGAATGCCAAAGAAGATTTACCACTTCCACTTACACCAGTAAAAACAACCAATTTGTTTTTGGGAATGATAATGTCAATATTTTTCAAGTTGTGCTCGCGTGCCCCATAAACTTCAATAGTTTCTAATGAGTCAACAGCGATATTGGGTACAACTGGTTTTGTAACGGATTTTTTCTTTGCCATGCTAATTTAAGGACCTCAAATGTACAAACAATGTGCTTGCCAATAAGTTTAAAATGACCAGATCTTTTGAAATTCAAATCAATGAAAATCATCTGAAAAAATATTTTTATCCGCTAGAAGCCTTATCAGGAAAGGATTTAAGATACATTCCTACTAATTTAATAGACTTTTATTTGGAAAATTGGAAACTTCCCCTTTATCTTTGCGCCAGTTCTTTAGATAACTTATCAAGAAAGGCAGAGGGATTTGGCCCGTTGAAGCCTTGGCAACCCATATTATTAACTCAATAGTATGAAGGTGCCAACTCCAGTAGCGTTTGCGCGTTACAGAGATAAGTCAGAGTAATAGTTTGTTTCTACTTCCCTAGCGGAATTAATATATTCAAGCTCATCTGACTTACTAGATGAGCTTTTTTTATGTCCATCAGGCATAGAAAGCTCTAACAGTAAGTTCTACCCTCTCTTGACAAGTTGCCTATGACGATTAAAAACATTTCAAAAAATAATCATGAGCAGCGCAACAGAATTGATTCACAGTATTCCAGTAGATCCACTAACAGGTGCCGTTTCAGTACCCATTTATCAAACATCCACTTTTGTGCAGGAAGCACCCGGCGTGAATAAAGGATACGACTATTCTCGTTCAAATAATCCAACTAGAGCGGTACTTGAGCAACTCATTGCAAAATTAGAGAAAGGTGCTACAGGATTGGCTTTCAGTAGTGGTTTGGCTGCAATTGATTGCGTGATCAAATTATTAAAAACAGGCGATGAAATAGTTGCTGTTGATGATATCTACGGTGGTGCGTTTCGTTTATTCGGATCGGTATATGCACAATTTGGAATTAAAGTAACTTATGTAGACACATCAGACACCCAAAAAGTATTTGATGCTATTACAGATAAAACAAAGTTGATCTGGTTAGAAACTCCAACCAATCCAACACTGAAAATATCAGACATAGAAGCGATTGCCAGAATCGCCAAAGCAAATGATTGTTTACTATGTGTAGATAATACTTTTGCCACACCTGTTTTACAACAACCACTTGTTCAGGGAGCAGATATTGTGGTACATAGTGCCACTAAATATTTAGGTGGCCATAGTGATTTGATTGCAGGATTATTGGTTGCTAAAGATCCAGTGTTAGGTGCTAAACTAAAATTCTATCAGAACGCATGCGGCAATATTCTTGCACCATTCGATAGCTGGTTAACTATCAGAGGCATTGAAACATTACATTTGCGCATCCGTCAGCATTGTGCCACTGCTTTAGAAGTTGCTGATTGGCTTGAACAACATCCATTGATTGAGAAAGTATATTATCCTGGTTTGAAGACACATCCAAACCATGAGTTAGCAAAAAAACAATCAAAAGGATTTGGCGGCATCATCAGTTTTAAATTAAAAGAGGATACAGAAGCTGCAGCCCTGGAAATAGTTAACAATACTTCCCTGTTCAAATTGGCAGAAAGTTTAGGTGGCATTAAGAGTTTGATCTCTCACCCAATGAATATGACACATAAGTCTATTCCTGCAGAAATAAGAAGAGCTGCTGGTGTAACAGATAGTTTAATAAGATTATCAATTGGATTAGAAGAATCAGAAGATCTGATCCAGGATCTTGAAAATACTTTTGATCAAATTGTAAAATCAAAAGAAAAGAAAACAGTATTTGCTGAAGCAAATTTATAATTGAAAAAATAAGTATGGAAACACATAAGAAATTAACGATCGGATTATTTGGGTTTGGTGTTGTTGGAGAAGGTTTGTATAAAGTATTACAACAAACCGAATCACTCAATGCCAGTATAAAAAAGGTCTGTATAAAGCATCCGGGCAAATCAAGAAATGCACCGGATGCGCTGTTTACAACAAATAAAGATGAATTACTTTACGATGAAGAGATTAACGTCATAGTAGAAGTAATTGACGATGCAGATGCTGCATTTGAAATTGTTAGCATCGCCCTAAACAATGGGAAAGCAGTTGTAAGTGCCAGTAAAAAAATGATTGCCGAACACTTACCTGAAATTCTAAAATTACAACAAGACACTGGCCTTCCATTCCTTTGCGAATCTGCCGCATGTGCTTCTATCCCGGTTATCAGAAACTTAGAAGAATATTACGATAACGATTTATTACATTCTATCAAAGCAATCGTAAATGGTTCCACTAATTTTATTCTAACAAAAATGTTTGAAGAAAAATTAGATTTCCAATCCGCACTTTTATTAGCCAAACAATTAGGTTTTGCGGAGAGTAACCCCAAACTGGATGTGGAGGGATATGATGCAGTTAATAAATGGACCATTTTATTAAACCATGCTTATGGCATAGTTGAACATCCTAATAATATTTTATTCACAGGCATTCAAAATATTCAATTGAGTGATGCCCTGGTAGCAAAAGAAAAGGGACTCGATATTAAATTAATCGCTCAGGCAAAAAAATTAAAGAATGGAAAAGTAGCTGCCTTTGTGCTTCCTCAATTTGTAACACTAGGCGACCCGATGTCTTTTGTAAAGAATGAATATAACGGAGTTGTAATTGAAAGTGGATTTGCGGATAAACAATTTTTCTACGGTAAAGGCGCTGGAAGTTTTCCAACAGCCTCAGCAGTGTTAAGTGATATATCAGCTTTACGTTACAATTACAGATACGAATACAAGAAACTTTATCATCATAAACCACATGAACTTACCAACGAATTCTTCGTAAAAGTTTATTTAAGTTTTGATGATTGGAAATATATCCCAAGGGAAAAATTCGAGTGGATCGAAGAATGGCACGCAGATGCAGAAAGAAAATATTTAATTGGTGTGTTACCGATTCAAGAACTCATCAATAATACCTGGTGGAAAGAAAATCAAACCTCATTAATCTTAACTGCAGATCCGATAATCGATAATCTCGATATCATTCACTTAAAAAAGCGAAGTCTGGAATTGGCTGGAGTGATTTAATTGTTTTGAATAAGGCCTTGAACAGGCCTTATTCTTTTTTATATTAGTTTTGCCGAAAGCACTAACGGGAATAATGACTGAATTATCTATCAAGAATTTTAAGACTGGAGCATATATCACTGCTGCATCTGGATCTATATTAATCGCTTTATCCTATCTACTAGGGAAGTCAGAATTCTTCTTACTCCTCAATGCCAACTTAGGATATATTGCAGATAAAGCTTTCACCTACATTACTAATTTAGGAGATGGGATTATCTGGATTCCTATTGCCGTATTTGTATTATTAATGAGAAAAAAATATACGGTACTCCTGCTTGGCTGTATCCTATATTCTACTCTATTTGCACAAATCCCCAAACATTTTTTTTTCAATGGAACTCCTCGTCCAACTAAATTAATTACTGACTGGAGTCTAATACATATTGTACCAGGTGTTTACCTGAATTCGGTAGATAGTTTTCCATCAGGGCATACAACAACTGCTAGTAGTATCTTTCTTTTATTTTGCTTATTGATTCCTAAAAAATGGATTATACCTGTAGGTTGTATATACCTATATCTGGTAGCTTATTCTAGAATTTATCTGGCACAACATTTTCCTTTGGATGTAGGTGCTGGTATGATTGCTGGTATTATTAGCGTTTACTTTTCACTTCGATTACAAAATTGGAAGGATCAATATTCAAAACAACACTGACCCTTCCAATTCATTAGTCTTTCCAACGCCACTCACCTGCAATTTGTAAAGGCTCTTTTAAATTATTTTTTTCCAAGAATATTTTTGTTTCAGTATCCGTAAAATGCTTTGCAGTAATTTCTTTTGCATCTGCAATACCATACAATAACATAGCACTAAAACGTACATTGTTAACCATCCCTTGTTTGTCTGCTAAACTAAATACATCGCAGTCGGCATGATAACAAGGACCAGCATTATTAGGCAATCCATTTCCAGCACTGCCGCCTGTTGGAACTCCTCTTAACATAAAAGGTTGATGATCGCTATGTAAGCCTGCACCTGATCTAAATGTATTTTTAAAATTAGAATCTAAAGAATGCGCAATAGAACCAATAGATTCGAACAAGGCTTTACTTCCTTCGTCTGAGCTATTATAACCTTTTGGGTCATGTGTCATATCATAATTCAACATGTATCTAAGCTGATCTATTGATTTATTTTTAATCGCAGCATCTACATATGCCCTGGATCCTAACAGGCCTTCTTCTTCACCCATAAACATTACAAATTCAACAGTACGTTCAGGCTGTAACTTCAATGCAGCAAAAGTTCGAGCCATATCCAACACAGCAAAAGAACCAATACCATTGTCAATTGCTCCGGTTGCTAAATCCCAACTATCTAAATGTCCGCCAACTACCACTTTCTCATTTGGCAAAGTCTTTCCTTTAATAGTAGCTATCACATTTCTTGCTTTAATCAAACCAGAAAAATTGTTCATTTTAATATGAGAATATAATTTTCCGGTTTTCAGATCTTCTTTGAATTTCATGCCATCTTCTAAACTGATACATACCGCTGGTATTGGAATTAATTTACCCGTAACAGAAGCAGTACCTGTTAATAAAATGCCGCCTTTTGCAGTATTGATTACGATAATCCCTGTAGCACCCCATTTTGTAGCAATGGCTGTTTTCTCAGAGCGATGTAACCCTTTTGTTCCCGCTTTAGATCCAGGTAAAACACCCAAATAAACCAATGCGATCTTACCTCTTGCTTTATCAGGGGCTGCCTGATAATCTTCTTCTAATCCATTTCCCATATCTACCACTTCATAAGAAATATTTGAGGTAACTGGAGAATGGGCTAAGGCAACAGATTTAACTACCGCCATATGATTCGTGTCTGTACCCAATGACACACTTAAATTTCCCCTGCTCCAACTTTCTACCTCAAATGGCTGATATCGGAGATTGGTAAAACCATAGCTTTTCAACAAATTATAGGCATATTCCTCTGCTTTTTTACCATTTGCAGAACCCGTTAAACGATGTCCGATTGTTTCGGTTGCTTCTTTTAAAGTTTCATAAGCCCTAGAATGATCTAATGCTTCTTTATTGATACTGCTAAAAACTTGTTTCCATTCTGGCTTGTCTTGTGCAGATGTTGTTTGAACTATTGCCATTAAAATAGAGCAGCTGAGTAAAAGGGCTTTTTGCATGAGTTAGATACTTTAAATGAAGAAATGTTTGCAGAATTGCAATATAAAGGGGATTTAAATAGCAGTTAAAAAAAAATGATGAACTGTGCATTAAAAAATTGACCATTTTTTAAACAAATTTTCTGTTTTAAAGTTTTACTAGTAGTTGAAACATGAGGTCATTTCATGTTCAGCCTAAGAACTAATATTTGTTTCATCTGATGTTCGAACGATTATTGTAATTTTAACCTCCAAAATCAATTTAAAAAATATGGAAAATAATACATCTAATAGTGAAGCGAAATGCCCATTTACTGGTGCCTCGGCTTCATCTGCAAAACTTGGTAGTGCAGGTACAGGAACCAGAAATAATGACTGGTGGCCCAATCAGTTAAAGTTGAACATCCTTCGCCAACATTCCTCTTTATCAAATCCAATGGATGCATCTTTCAATTATGCAAAGGAATTCAGCACTCTTGATTTGAAATTGGTAAAGAAAGATATATATGATTTAATGACCACATCGCAAGATTGGTGGCCTGCAGATTATGGCCACTATGGTCCTTTCTTTATTCGTATGGCCTGGCATAGTGCCGGCACTTATCGCACCACAGATGGTCGTGGCGGTGGTGGAGCAGGAATGCAACGCTTTGCTCCCTTAAACAGCTGGCCTGATAATACTAACCTTGATAAAGCACGTTTGCTTTTATGGTCAATTAAAAAGAAATATGGTCAGAAATTATCATGGGCCGATTTGATGATTCTTGCCGGAAACTGCGCATTGGAGTCTATGGGCTTTCAGACGTTTGGATTTTCTGGTGGTCGTGTTGATGTTTGGGAACCACAGGAAGAAGTTAACTGGGGTTCTGAGCGTGAATGGTTAGGAGATAAAAGATATACTGGTGACCGTAATTTAGACAATCCATTGGCTGCTGTTCAAATGGGTTTGATTTATGTAAACCCGGAAGGACCCAATGGCAATCCTGATCCTATAGCATCTGCCCGTGATATTCGTGAAACTTTTGCACGTATGGCGATGAATGACGAAGAAACAGTTGCTTTAATTGCAGGTGGACATACATTTGGTAAAACACATGGTGCAGCAGATCCTGGTAAATATGTAGGAAAAGAACCTGCAGCTGCAAGCATTGAAGAACAAGGCCTTGGCTGGAAAAATACCCTGGGTGCTGGTAATGGAGAAAATACTATAACCAGTGGTTTAGAAGGTGCCTGGACTACCACCCCTACAAAATGGAGTAATAATTATTTTGAAAACTTATTCGGATTTGAGTGGGAATTAACAAAAAGTCCGGCTGGTGCTCATCAATGGAAACCCAAAGCAGGCGCTGGTGCTGGCACGGTTCCAGATGCACATAACCCATCAATAAGTCATGCGCCAACCATGCTTACAACAGATTTAGCATTAAGAGTAGATCCTGCATATGGCCCTATTTCAAAACGTTTTTACGAAAACCCTGATCAATTTGCGGATGCATTTGCAAGAGCCTGGTTTAAATTAACGCATCGTGATATGGGTCCCCGCTCACGTTATGTTGGTTCTGAAGTTCCTTCAGAAGAATTGATCTGGCAAGATCCTATACCAGCTTTAACGCATCAATTGATTGATGCAGCTGATATTTCTCTTTTGAAAAATAAAATACTTAACTCAGGAATTTCTATAGCAGAATTGGTTTCAACTGCCTGGGCATCTGCATCTACTTTCCGTGGATCTGATAAACGAGGTGGTGCAAATGGTGCAAGAATTCGTTTGGCACCACAAAAGTATTGGGCAGCTAATAATCCGGTACAATTATCAAAAGTGTTGGATGCACTAGAGCTTATTCAAAAAGAATTCAATGCAGCAAATACTGGTAACAAACAAGTTTCGATGGCAGATCTGATTGTTTTAGGTGGAGCAGCAGGAATTGAAAAAGCAGCTAAGAATGCAGGTTACTCAGTAACTGTTCCTTTTACTGCTGGTCGTACTGATGCAACACAGGAACAAACCGATATAGAATCTTTTGGAGTGCTTGAACCAATTGCAGATGGTTTCCGTAATTATAAAAAATCTAATTACTTTGTTTCTGCTGAAGAAATGTTGATTGATAAAGCTCAATTACTAACATTAACTGCTCCAGAAATGACTGTTCTTGTTGGAGGTTTGCGTGTTCTTGATACCAATTTTGGTAATTCAAAACTTGGCGTCTTTACAAACCAAGCAGAAATGTTGACCAATGACTTTTTTGTAAACCTGATTGATATTAGTACCACATGGAAAGCGAGTGCGGAATCTCAGGATATTTTTGAAGGATTTGATCGTGCCACTGGAAAGATTAAGTGGACAGGTTCTAGAGTTGATTTGATTTTCGGATCAAACTCAGAGCTGAGAGCACTTGCAGAAGTTTATGCATGTGAAGATTCAAAAGAAAAATTTGTGCATGATTTTATAGCAGCATGGACAAAAGTTACTAACCTGGATCGTTTTGATCTGGTGTAATTCCAAAAAATAACATTTAAAAAAGATGATCTATAACGGATCATCTTTTTTTATGCCTCAATGGAATAAAAAAAGCGCTTCGAAAATCGAAGCGCTATAAATAGGATATTATAAAACGATGACGCTATTGCTACTACCAAAAACATTGGTGTTAACACTATCCGCTTCGGGCTCATTTAACCACTCAGAAGCATTTACGCGATATTTGAATTCATGTTGTGAGTTTTTAGGCAAAGACACTTCAGCGCTAAAGCTTCCGTCTTTCTTTTTACTCATTACGATGGAGTTTTCCCAATCACTGTTCAAGCCTAAAATTTCGATAGTTTCTGCATTTTCTGCATTGAAACTGAATTTCACTTTGCAATAATCTTTTGTCTTGAAGTAGGTTTTTTGTACCATTTATTAAGGGTTTTGTACAACCTTTAATACCTCTTTCAAGAAAAGGTAACCCTAAATCAAATTTGATAGTATATTAATTAATTATGTTTTAAAATTTACATATCATTTTATACAGCCATTTTTTCCATTACTATTTACGATCTGCTTACAATCATTTATATTTAAGTTATTGAAAAACAAGCCGATTATTGTCAAATTCAAAACCGCTCTATGTTTAAAAAAATCATCCTATTCGTTTTCATATTCTGTATTTGCGTAACAAGTTATAGTCAGAGTGAAATTGTAAAAATTGAGCCCATCAGCTTTTCAAAAGTGATAATTACCGATCATTTCTGGAAACCTAAATTGCAATTAGTAGCTACTAAAACCTTAAATGCATGTGTTTACCAAACTGAAACAGCAACGCCTAGAATACGCAACTTTCAGAAAGTTGCCAGAAAAAAAGGAGAAAAACATGAAGGCATTTTTTATGATGATAGTGATGTATTCAAAGCGCTTGAAGCAATTGCCTATTCACTAAAAAACAATCCCGATTCTGCACTGGAACGCAAAGCTGATGAGTGGATTGAAATTATTGCTGCTGCACAACAACCCGATGGATATTTAAATACCTGGTTCACATTATCAGATATTACCAAAAGGTATACAGATATGAGTATGCATGAAGACTATAATGCCGGACACATGATTGAAGCAGCAGTAGCCTATTATTATGCAACTGGTAAGAGAAAATTTCTTGACGTATCAATTCGCTGGGCTAACCATTTTGATGCGTTATTCGGACCCACTAAAAGACATTGGGTAACAGGCCACCAGGAATTAGAACTTGCATTAGTTAAATTGTACAAAGCCACTAACGACAAAAAATATCTGACACTTGCAGATTGGCTTTTATCAGAGAGAGGACATCAAAATGCTGTAGGCTATACCTGGACAGATTGGAAAGACACTGCTTATGCACAAGATGTTGTTCCTGTGAAAATGCAATCAAAAATTACTGGTCATGCAGTTCGCGCCATGTATATGTACACTGGTGCTGCAGATGTAGCCGCACAAACTGGCGACACAGGTTATCTCAGTGCTATGCAGCGTGTCTGGAAAGATGTGGTGTATAAGAACATGTATCTCACTGGAGGCATCGGATCTTCTGGAAGTAATGAAGGATTTGGGGTTGATTATGATTTGCCTAATGAACAAGCATATTGTGAAACTTGCGCCTCTGTAGGAATGGTATTCTGGAATCAAAGAATGAATGCATTGACCGGTGATGCAAAATACATGGATGTTCTTGAACGCAGTTTATATAATGGCGCATTGGATGGATTGAGTTTATCTGGCGATCGCTTTTTTTATGGAAATCCCTTGGGATCAACTGGCAAGAATGCAAGAAGAGAATGGTTCGGCACAGCCTGTTGCCCTGCCAATATTGCCCGATTGATTGCATCACTAGGCGACTATATTTATGCGAAAGATCAGGAATCGATTTATATTAATTTATTTGTTGGAAGTGAAACAAAAATAAATTTGAAGGGGAAAGATATTGGTATAAAAATGGAAACCGATTATCCTTTGGATGGGAATATTAAGATTAGTGTTACACCAACTGTATCATCTAGTTTTAGAGTTTTAATACGAAAACCAGGATGGTCAAATAATACTGTTGTTCCGGGCAACCTCTATTCTTTTGTTACGTTTAATGGAATACAACCATCCATTATGGTAAATGAAAAAGTAGTTCCTGTAACTGAAGAAAATGGTTATTACATCATTCAAAGACAATGGAAGAAGAATGATGTGATTAGCTATCAGCTACCCATGGAAATTAAACGGGTAATTTCCAGCGACGCTATTAAAACAAACCAGAATAGAATGGCGCTTGAACGTGGGCCACTGGTATATTGTATTGAAGGCGCAGATAATGATGGTAAAGCTTATAATATTTTGTTGCCTGCTGATTCAAAAATAACAGAGCAACCCATGGATGTTTTGCAAGAAAAAATTATTGCATTAAGTACTACGGTTCCAACTGTTCAGATAGCTGCTGATGGCAAAAGTATTCAAACAGTTGATAAAAAAATATTGGCAATCCCTTACTATACCTGGTGTAACCGGGGTAGTAACCAGATGCAGGTTTGGATTCCTACTACTATCAAGGATATTAAATTAAATAATTAAAATAAAAGGGAACAGTTGAGTAACTGTTCCCTTTTATTTTAATTATTTCTTTGATGCTTTTAGGTCCATGCCGCATTTAGAACATTTACCCTGTTTATCGCTGGTAACATCAGAATGCATTGGACAGCTATACATTTTCATAGCATCATGACTATTTTTTGCTGCACTTGCTTTTAAATCCATACCACATTTAGAACATTTACCCGGCTTATCGCTGGTGATTTCAGAATGCATAGGACAACTATATTTTTTTGCTGCTTCCTTACTACAACTTGAACATTTACAATCGCCTTTTGTACAATCACATTTACCCTTTGCACAGCCACATTTAGTGCAACCACATTTGCTGGTTTCAGTTTTTGGGGTAGATTCTTTTGTTTGAGCAAAAACAGACAAAGACAAGATGGTAACAAAACCCACCAATATTACTTTTAAAGATTTCATAAACTTTTTTTTGATAGATTAAAATTAATAGAATTTAAGATAAAATATTTATGTGCTTTGATTGGGCAAACTAATAATAAATTCAGTCCAGATACCAAGTTCGCTTTTAATTTCAATATCACCACCTAAAAAATTAACCTGCGATTTAACTAAGTATAAACCAACACCTCTTCCCTCTACATTAAAATTGAACCTTTTATATAAATCAAAAACAACTTTCCCATACCTGTTCAGATCAATCCCTATTCCAAAGTCTTTTACATGTAAGTAGGTTTTATCATCCTTACATTCTGTCCAGATTTGAATTCTAGGAGGCATCTCTTTTTTTGAAAACTTTAGTGCATTTATAATTAAATGATACAATATACTATTGAAATAAGAAGCAATCGAATTAAAAGTTGGAGCTTTAGAAAAATCCGATTCTATAACAGCCTGTTTTTCGTTTAAAAATTGTTCTAAATCCACTTTTACAGATTCCAATAATTTGTCAAACTTGAAGTCAACCTTCTCTTCTATACTAACTTGGTTGTTACTAATAACTTGCGAAACTTCTCTAATCACCAGATCCATAGAATCTGCAGAATCTGAAATTGCCTGAAGCAGACTTGTTTCAATGCCACTAGAACGATCGCGTTTCAAGGCATCTCTTAAGCCAAGAATATTTGAAAGTGGACCACGTATATTATGAGACAGAATATAAGAAAACTTTTCAAGGTCATGATTTCTTTTAATTAAGTCTGCAGTTAATTTAAGTTGATCTGCCTGTAGATTTTTTTGAACCGTAATATTTTCTTTTACTGCTACATAATTTATTATTTCACCATCCTCATTTAACACTGGAGATATTACGGCATACTCCCAATATAATTCTCCATTTTTCTTTTTGTTGCAGAATTCTCCAGACCATTCCTGGTTATGTGTTATGTTTTCCCATAGAAGTTTGTATTCTTCAGGAGGGGTATAACCTGTTTTTAATATACGGGGGTTTTGTCCTAATATTTCCTCATAACTATATTCAGTTATTCGTGTAAATGCAGGATTTACATATTCAACATTTCCTTTCCTATCACATATCATTATCGATGCAGAGCTTTGTTCAATTGCTTTTAAGACTTTAATCAACTGAATATCGGCAACTTTTTTTAAATCTGCCACATAGAATGCTTGCAATGCATAACTGATATTTTTAGTAATATTAATAAGCAACTCGATATGTTCTTCATTAAAGAATTGAGGCAGAGAAGTATACATTGTAAAAACGTAAGCAATTTTAGAATCCACTTTTATTGGAAGTGAAATAGAAGACCGATACCCTCTTTTCAAAGCCTC
>JBAXHC010000077.1:0-15434 GCA_037139075.1 Bacteroidota bacterium | reverse complement strand
TCCGGATTGGATTCGAACCAATGACCTACTGCTTAGAAGGCAGTTGCTCTATCCAGCTGAGCTACCGAACCGAAATTTTTGTGCTTCAAAGAATGTTACCTTATCTGAAGGGCGGCAAAAATAAATTTTAATTAGTTTGCATCCAAAACCATTTGCAAACAATGACCATAAAAATGGAAGAAAGTTGGAAAGAACAACTAAAAGATGAGTTTGAAAAACCCTATTTTCTGCAATTAGTAGACCATTTAAAGGCTGAAAAGGCCTTAAACAGACAAATCTATCCTGCTGGAAATAATATTTTTAAAGCTTTCGAAAAAACTCCTTTTGACCAAGTAAAACTGGTGATTTTAGGCCAAGACCCCTATCATGGCCCAAATCAAGCACATGGTTTAAGCTTTTCTGTACAAGATGGAGTGGCCATTCCCCGATCCTTGAAGAACATATTTAAAGAGCTTCAATCTGATATCGGAATTTCAATTCCTACTTCTGGAAACCTTACAGCCTGGGCTGAAAAAGGAGTGCTTTTACTAAATGCCAGCTTAACGGTTCGAGCAAATGAACCTGCTAGTCACGCCCAAATTGGTTGGCTTACATTTACTGATGCTGTAATAAGTACGCTATCCGCTAATAAAAAAGATCTTGTTTTTTTATTATGGGGAAAATTTGCCCAGGAAAAACAACTATTAATAGATGGAAAAAAACACTTTGTTTTAAAAGCAGCTCACCCCTCTCCTTTTAGTGCCGAGAAAGGTTTTTTTGGATGCAAACATTTTAGCAAATCAAATGAGTACTTGATGCAAAAAGGATATGACCCAATCGATTGGAAACTATAGCCTACCAATTTTCTCAAATTAAATTAAGATATTGCACCTTATATTCTTAACCGATGAAATCTAGACAATCTAAGCCGGGAATTCTTTTACAAATTTTTGCCAGAATCTGGGCCTTCTGGGGTTTAATAAGTTTTGCAGGAACTTTTTTAATCATCATTATCCCTTCGCTGCTAACCAAACTAATTAAAGATCCAAAGGGAATGTGGTGGTTCATCAGTATTGCTCGCGGATGGCAATGGACCTGGTTGCATTTAATTGGATGTCCCGTTACTATAAAAGGAAAAGAGCATTTTGAAAAGGGAAAGACCTATGTGGTAACCTGCAATCATAATGCACTGTTAGATGTTCCTTTGTCTGCACCTTTTATTCCTGGACCCAATCAAACTATTGCAAAAAAAGAATTCACTAAAGTGCCTTTATTTGGCTTTTATTATGCAAGAGGTTCTGTTTTAGTTGATCGTAATAGTGATGCTAGTAGAAGAAAGAGTTTTGAAGACATGAAAGCCGCATTGAAAAAAGGATTCCATATGTGCATCTTCCCAGAAGGCACTAGAAATAAATCGAATGAACCATTAAAGCAATTTTATGATGGGGCTTTTAAATTAGCAGTTGATACCAAAACTTCAGTGATACCTGCGGTAATTCTTCACACTAAAAAAGCAATGCCTTCAGATAAAAGTTTTTGGCTGGTTCCTCATCCGGTGGCGATACATTTTCTTCCAGCTATAGAAGTGGAAGGATATACATCAAAAGAATTGAGGGATAAGGTATTTGGGGTGATGAGGGATTATTATGTGGCTAATGAGTAGAATTATCTAACAAGATTCAACCACCCCAGCCGTATTCCGCGGTCGCGGAATCGGCGTCCCCTCCATCGCATGCGATGGAGGGGAAACTTAATTTTACATTTAAATTTTTACTTTTTACTTTTTAATTTTTAATTTCTCTTAGTAGTTCGAGAAAGTTCTACTCCTGTTGATTTTTAAATCACGGAGAATACCCGATTTGGGGTTTAGCGTAATATTGAAAGAACGATACAATCCAATGGGAGTAACGTTGATAGCCAATTGCCAACAATGCATTTCTCTGGTAATAAACATACTTAATTGTTGCAATTTCCCTTGGTTAAAATCAAAATAACCCGTGCCTCCCATTTTCCATTTTGGAGTCAAAGTAAAATCACCATTAAAATTCATCGAAGAATAAATAGTAGTTTCCCAACTACTATAATCGGCTTTAAGTGTTCTACTATAATTTAGTGAATAAGAAAAGCTCAGCGACCATGGCACATTGAAATCTGTAAACTCAGCGGGATTGGCTCTTGCAAATTGCAATTGCCTTTGCTGTTCATCAGGTGTCATAAATGGATCAAGTGGTAATTCTTTAGTTGTTTTCCCTGCTTTTTCATCTTTAGACTTACTCTTGAATGATGTAGATATTGCCAGGTTGGCACTAGTAATTCTTCCAAATTTAAAATGGGCTGGATCGAATAATAATTCGTTTACCCGATACCCTTTATTATCCATTTTATAAGGATCTAAATTTGCATTCGCAGTAATATTAATTTTTTCAAATAGCGTACTACGAGCATAGAGATTAAAATTACCTACCCCAAAACTATCCGCCATGAAATTATAATTTGAAGAGAACCCGAATCCATCAATTAGCTTCACTTTTTTTGTAGCCACTCCTGTTGAATCCGTTTTATCTTTCACTTTCATTTCCAATAAATTATCTACCCCAAAACCTATACCCCCGAATTTTCCTTCTGAAAATGAGCCCATAATACCTCCGTCAAATTGTGAAAATCGAACTTTACGACCAGAAGTATCCACTTGTGTGCTGTAATAATATTTCTGAGCCATATCAGGCTTATAATTGATCGAAATATTTGGCCTTATCTCATGTCTGATTTTTTGAATCCCTTTCGAATTTTTAAAGTTATAAGTACCAAAAATTCTTGTATTCATTCCAATACCAAAACTCATCTGGCGAGCAGTATAAAAACCTTTTTGTATAGCTGTGTCAACCTTTTGCTTTGCACTATCCCAACTCTTGACATTCCTTTGACCGTACCATCTTTCTTCATAAGAAATACTTGGTGAAACTGTAATTGGTCCCAGTGATGGAAGTGATAAAGTAATAGGAATATTATGTTGTGCCCCCCATTGCATGGTGTCAATCAACCTTCTGAAATTGAAAGTGGAATCATAAAAAGAGAACTGGTTTTGCAAATTGCCACTATAGCCAAGTCCTAACTTTTCATACCATTTTGGAGACCCAATACTTTCCTTTTTTTGAAAGGGATAAAATGTAACCACATTAAAATTAGCAGTAGGCAAATTCATATTCACTAAACCTGTAACACTGTTTTGGTTGTGGTTCATGTTCAAAGAAAGATTGTATTTACCACCCCAATCTTTACCATAATTGATGGAAGAACTTAACTGGTTATTATAATTTTGATATGGATTATTTAGTAATGTCTTATTAAACTTGGTGCTACCAAAATTCACACTAGCGCCAAATGTAGTTCCCGGTCTTGCCCTTTGATCGCTACTATGACTCCAGTTGATCATATAGGATTTAGAAACATTGAATTCATCCTGACTATAGCCCGACTTATTTAGAATCTTACTATTTTGAAAAGTAATATTTAAATTTCCCGTATACCGATATCTTTTGATATATTTCGAATTCATATTTATCAACCAACCTCCATAGGAATATAAATTGGCACGAGTAGTAAAATCTAAATTATCGTTAATCACTTTATAATATCCAAAGTTCTCAAGTCCAACTCCAAAATCTTCACTCGTGATAAATGAAGGCGGCAGAATTCCAGAATGCCTGCCCCGACTTAAAGGATATAATCCAAATGGAATTCCAATGGGCATGGGCACTCCTTCAAACTCAGGAAACGCAGGACCAGAAACACCAATTTTATTATTGATGATTTTCATTTTTGAAGTTCTAAATGCAAAGTGTGGCGTATCCAGATTACAGGTGGTGAACCTCGCTCTTCTTGCAAATGCTTCTTCAGAATTAATCTTTTTTAATTTCTGAGCGTTCACATAGATCTCTCCTTCTTGCAAAAAGGTATTTTGAATATAGGCTTTTCCAGTTTTGGTATTAAATGCAATGGTGTCGCTGATCGTTTTTGTTTCTCCTTGATTAAAATGGGGTTTATTCAAAGGGTTCTTAGCTGTATCGATCCCGCCAAAAGCTCGGATTTCTTGATTTTGCTGATCATATTGAATGGTATTGGCATCCAAATTCATGTCTTTATAATCCATTTTTGCTTTCCCATATAAATAAAACTGCTTCGTGGCAATAATCAATACACCAGAATCGTCTCCACTGTATTTAATGGGTGCATCAATAGAATCTTTGGAAATAATAAGGGTATCAATATGTGGAACACTATCCTGATAAGTGGTGTCGCCAGTTTCTTTATCTATTATAATTTTTGCTGATGTTTTTACAGGAACAGTATCAATACGATGGTTTTCAATAGAATAAACAAGCCGAAATGGAGCTTTAGCAGCGTTTGTATGAATTGTTAATATCAGTAAATAACCCGCCACAACAATAGCCAGGAGGGTTTTTACGTTAAATTTGCACAGTTTGCTCATAGTAATCGGAGCAAAAATAAGGCCTTAGAAGTGTAAAACGGTATGTGTGAAAAATCCTTTAACGAATTGATATGATGCGAAGATATTTTGTTGCTTTTATTTTGTTAAGTTTTTGTGGTTTAGTAGGCATGTCATTTGTTCAAGACAAACCGAATCCTAGCCAGAAACAAGTACTTAGAAAAATCGTAATTGACCCTGGACATGGAGGAGCAGACGGCGGTGCCCGTGGCAGTTTTTCTAATGAAAAAGATATTGCGCTGGCTGTTTCTTTGAAATTAGAACAAATGCTGCATGATGAAATGCCTGAAGTGGAAATTGTAATGACTAGAAGGACTGATGTATTTAACTCAGTTATACAAAAGGCAAATATTGCCAATCAAGCCAGGGGTGATCTGTTCGTATGTATTCACGTAAACGATGTTCCCCCGATTCATCATAAAGAAGTAACTGGCCATCATACTGAAACCTATTACACTGGCAAGGGTTCTAAAAAAAAGAAACGTACTAAGACAGTGACCGACTACAATCATTGGACCACTCCTAATCCAGCCAAGGGAACTGAGACCTATATTTACGGAGTGGGCAAAACTGATGCAAAAAAAGAAGCGTTGAGCGAAAATATGGACCTCTATATGGATAGTGTTTCTGCAAAAGAATTGAAGGACTTCGATCCGAACGACCCTACCAAGATGATGATCTCAACCATTAAGACGCAACAATATTTTCAGCGGAGCGCCAACCTTGCTTTAACTATTGAGGATGAATTTCAAAAAGTGGGTAGAATTAGTCGCCAGGCACAGCAAAGACAAAAAGGAATCTGGGTTTTACAGGCGGTTGCAATGCCTTCAGTATTGATTGAAACAGGTTTCATTTCCAATCCCGATGAAGAAACCTATTTAAATAGTGATGATGGCCAAAGGGAGATCTGTGAAGTGATTATCCGGTCTCTAAAAAGGTATAAATATTCACTCGAAAAACAAATTTCTGGAGGCACCAGTAAATAATTGTTTATAACTGTTAATTTTTAACAGCTCCTACCCTACAGCATCACAGCAAGAAACCTTAGTTTTGCTGATATGAAGATATCAAACGAAACCAAGGTGGGAGCTTTAACAGCCATAGCCATTACCTTACTCATCCTAGGATATAATTTCATTCGCGGTAAAACACTTTTTAAAACAGGGCATTATATTTTTGCAAAGTACTCAGACACCAAACAATTGATGGTGTCTAATCCTGTTTATATTAATGGGTTTCAGGTAGGTTCTGTATTTGAAATTGAGAACACCGATAAAAGTCTTTCTAGTATATTGGTTACCATTAAACTCAAAACGTATTACACGATTCCTGATAATTCAAAAGCTATCATCAAAGAAAGTGTATTAGGGACACCTAGTATCGAAATCAAATTGGGCAATTCTTCAAAAGGCATGTTAACTGGAGATACCATTGCCACTGTTTCTGAACCAGGAGTGCTTGGAGAATTTGCGAATAAAATTGAGCCTGTAGCAGATCAATTAAAAAACACGCTAACATCTCTAGATAATGTATTGAAAAATATCAATTCAGTTTTTGATCCTGCTACAAAAAATAATTTACAGTCAGTTGTTGCCAATTTAAATGCAACCACAGCCACATTGGTTGGTTCTGCTGCATCCATTGAAAAAATGCTGAACGAACAATCAGGCAGCATTACTCAATCGATGAATAATGTAAATAGTTTCACCAAAAATTTGGCCGACAACAACGAGAAGCTTTCACGTACTATGACAAATGTCGAGAAAACAACTGCACAATTATCACAAGCAGATATCAATGGTAGTGTATCTCAATTGAAATTAGCACTTGAAAAATTAAATACTGTTTTAGCAAAAGCTGATTCTCAAGATGGCACATTAGGTAAACTTTTGAATGATAAATCATTGTATAATAATCTGAATAATTCGATTCATAGCGCAAATATTTTGCTTGATGATTTAAGAGTTCATCCAAAACGTTATGTTCAACTTTCAGTATTTGGAAAAAAAGATAAGAGTGGACCATTAATGGCTCCAATTAGTGATTCCTCCAAGTTAATTCAGAAATGATTCGTACCGCCCAATGCTTCATGTTATTAATGCTGTTACTCGCAGTGAATGGTTCCTTTGCACAAAGGAACCCCACTGACACGACTTTGCCTGGTAAACAGATTGATATTATTAGGGCTTTGCGATACAGTGCCATTAAGTTAGACAGTAATACCAATCTTATTTCTCTTGCGGGCGACAAAAGCGGGGATGTAGTTTTAAAACAAGAAAATACCTGGATCTATGCTGATAGTATTGTTTTGAATTCGGTTCAGAACATGTTAGAAGCATATGGCAATGTTCATATAAATGATGCAGATAGTGTTCATACATATGCGCAGTATCTCAAATATTTGGGTAAAGAAAAAAAAGCTTTTCTAAAAACAAAAGTAAAGCTCACTGATGGGAAAGGTGTTCTTACAACAGACGACCTGGATTATGATGTGTCTTTGAAAATTGGAGTATATCGTAATGGAGGTAAATTAGTGGACAAGAAAACCACGCTCACTAGTAAAGAAGGATACTATTACGGAGAAACTAAGGATGTTATATTTAATACCAATGTACACTTAGTAGATCCAGACACAAAGATTAATACAGATACGCTTCAATATAATACCAATACTAAAATAGCCACTTTTACTTGTCCAAGTACGATTTATAATGAAAGTAGAATCATACATACTAGAGATGGATTTTTCGACACTCAAAATAAAAGAGGTACGCTGCATCAGCGCTCACTAATCGAGGACAGTACTTATACATTCACTGCAGATGATATGGTTTTTGATGATTCTACAGGCCTAAGTGAATTTAGTGGCAATGCCGTTTATCGAAGTAAAGACACAGCCGAAGGTTATGATTTAGTGGCCAATAATATTAAGACCAACAAAAAAAAATCTGCGATGCTTGCTACGCAGAAACCGATCCTATTAATCAAACAAGGAAAAGATTCCATTTTTGTTTCTGCCGATACTTTATATACTGCTAAACTTTCAGATTTACTTAAAACCAGAGTGGTACCCTCTATCAGAGATTCTTCTTTTAAACAACCACTTAAAGACAGTTTAAGTGAAAAAGAAAAAGCAAATGAAGATAGCACGCATGATAAATTTATTGAAGCATTCTATCATGTGAAGATCTATTCCGATTCATTGCAGGCAGTTGGAGACAGCTTATTTTATTCGATGCAAGATTCGGTTTTTCGGCTCTTTAAAGAACCCATCGCTTGGTCGAAAGATAATCAGATAAGTGGCGATACGATTTATCTGTATTTGCAAAATAAAAAACCAGAACGCTTACTGGTTTTTGAAAATGCCATGGCATTAAGCAAGGCCGATAGCAGTTCTAATTTTTATAATCAAATGAAGGGGACACTTATTAGAGCTGAGTTCCTGGATGGCCAGATCAATTTTATGCAGGCAAAAGGAAATGCCGAAAATGTATATTATGGATTAGACGAAAACAAACATTTTACTGGGGTCAATAAATCAGAAGCTGAAATGATTGATATAGAATTTGACGATAATAAGCCCAGAAAAATTGTGTGGAGAAATAATCTAACAGGTAATGCATATCCCATGCGACAGGTAAATCATGAAGATCTAAAACTTCGAAGCTTTAAATGGCAGATTGAAAGAAGACCAAAAAGTAAATACGATATACTGGCCAATTAATAATCCATTACATTTTGTAATTTTCATTTATGAAGGATCATTTCAAAAGGTATTTTATTAGCCCATTGAATCAATTATTACATGATAGTAGATCTGTGGGTATAACATTATTAATTTGTACTGCATTTTCGCTCATCCTTACTAATTGGGGTGAAATAGGTACCCAATATTTGGCTATTTGGAATGTTAGTTTTTCAGGAACTGATGCACATCATTTTCATATTTTGGGTATGAACCTTCCTAATAGTCCATTGCTCATTATTAATGATGGATTAATGGCTGTATTCTTTTTCCTAGCAGGAATGGAAATTAAAAGAGAAATGCTTCAAGGAGAGCTAGCCACTGTAAAACAATCTTTATTACCTGTTTTTGGTGCACTCGGAGGAATGATTGTGCCTGCTATTATTTTTTTCTTTATTAATAAGGGAACAGAAAATATTCGAGGATGGGCAATTCCAACTGCTACTGATATTGCATTTACATTGGGAGTGGCTTCGTTACTTGGAAAGAGAATTCCAACTGGTTTAAAAGTTTTTCTTACTGCATTAGCTATTATAGATGATTTAGGCGCCATCGTAGTTATAGCCATTTTTTATGGCGGCGATTTACAATTAGTATATTTATTTGGAACGATTGTTTTAATTGGGATTATTTATTTTTTAAATCACAAAAAAGTCCCATTTGGTATTTTGCAATTTCTTTGTGGTATTGCATTATGGTATTGCATGTTCAATTCAGGAATTCATGCAACTGTGGCAGGTGTAATATTTGCTTTCCTGGTTCCAACCGAATTGCTTAAAAAATTCGAAACCAAAATTCATATACCAGTTTATTTTATCATCATCCCCATATTTGCTTTAGCTAATACTGCAATTCCTTTGCCAAGCGGTAGTTTAGCTGCATTGAATACAAAATTAAGTTGGGGTATTAAATTGGGATTATGTCTTGGCAAACCCATTGGAATTACTGCCTTTAGTTACTACCTCGTGAAAAGGAAATGGGCTGAATTACCTGAAGGTGTTAATTTATACAAACTAATTGGAGCTGGTATCTTAGCGGGAATTGGATTTACGATGAGCATCTTTATTTCCACACTTGCTTTTGATGATGTGCCTACACAGAATGCCGCCAAAGTATCTGTTTTGGTTGCTTCTATTTCAGCCATTATAATTGGTTACTTATGGTTCAGATTCGAAAAAAAGCCTAGAATAATATCTGTTTAAATTTTATTTATCTTCTTTTTCAGACATCAAATAAGCTTTGATAAAACCGTCGAGTTCTCCATCCATAATTGGACCAACATTTCCTACTTCATAATCAGTTCTATGGTCTTTAATCATTTTGTAAGGATGGAAAACATAACTGCGGATCTGACTACCCCACTCTATTTTTTTCTTACCTGCATTAGTAGTATTTAAAGCTTCTTGTCTTTTTCGAAGTTCCTCTTCATATAATCTACTCTTCAACATCTTCATAGCTAATTCTCTATTTTCACCCTGTGTTCTGGCTTGCTGACATTCTATTATAAAACCACTTGGTCCGTGTTTTAATCGAACTGCTGTTTCTACTTTATTTACATTCTGTCCACCACTTCCTCCACTTCGATAGAAAGCCCATTCTACATCAGCTGGATTAACTTCAATTTCAATGCTATCATCTATTAATGGATACACATAGACAGAAGCAAATGAAGTATGTCTCCTTGCATTGCTATCAAAAGGAGAAATTCTTACTAAACGATGCACACCGCTTTCGGCTTTTAAAAAACCATAGGCAAAATCACCATCAAATTGAAGTGTAGCACTTTTGATGCCAGCACCATCACCATCTTGATAATCCAATTCTGTTACTTTCCATCCCTGCTTTTCGCCATACATGCGATACATGCGCAAGAGCATTTCAGCCCAATCACAACTTTCAGTACCACCAGCACCTGCATTAATTTGCAATACTGCCGGCAATTCATCTTCGGGTTTGTTTAAAGTACTTTTGAATTCGGCTTCTTCGATATAACCAATGGCCTGTTCGTAAGCATCTTTTGCTTCCAATTCAGAGGCATCACCTGCTTTCCAGAAATCGAATAATACCGCAAAATCTTCAACAGCGGTATCCACCGTCTGATACATTTTAAGCCAGTATTCGTTTACCTTAATTTCTTTCATGATTGCCGTGGCCCTTTGATTATCATCCCAAAAACCGGGTGATAATGAAAGTTGGCGATCTGTATCTACTTTATATGTGCGGTTCTCGACGTCAAAGAAACCTCCTCAAAACCAAAACGCGGTCTCTCATATCTTTAATCTGCTCCTGTGTCATGCAGCAAATGTAAGTGATTGCTTTTTTAAAATACTACAAACCTCGTAAGCCGGATTCTGTTTCTAAACTATCATTTATCTGGCCCTGCAATTACTTGCAGGATCTAGCTGCCTACCCTGGAACTCAAGCGAGCCGCTTTCAAACGTTCCTATACGTGGCATTACAACACCCAAGGTTTACCCGCCCTTCAAGTTACCTTGAAGAACCGTGCGCTTTTACCGCACTTTTTCACCTTTTCCGCTGATTGCTCAGAGGTAGTTATTTTCTGTGGCACTATCTCTACCCGATAAACGGGTGCCGGCCATTAACCGGTGGGTTGCTCTGTGCTGTCCGGACTTTCCTCCCCAATTTGCATTGAAGCGATAGCTCGAGTTTGTAGCGTTGCAAATATACTTAGTTATAATAAGTAGGACCCATTTTATAAAATCAACTAGAACTGAAAGAAGATTTCAGTAGCTCCGTATCCAAATCTTGGGTCGTATTTGTTGAAGAAATTTTTGACTTCTCTTTTTGCTTTGAGTATCTCATGAATTTCATCTTTCAATTTCCCAACACCCACACCATGAATCATAATAATGGATGGTTGATAATGGGCAATAGCTAAATCCATTTGCTTTTCAAATTCATTTAATTGAATCGTCATTATTTCAAAATTGCTTAAATGTTTCCAATCGTTCGATAGTTTTTCAATATGCAAATCCACTACCGATCTTGCCGGGGGCAAATTTTGTCTGCCTTTTGATGCATCGTATATTTTAAAACCCTTTGCAGCCAATGAACTCAACTCAAATTTATCTTCTTCTAATTTATCGGGATAGTGTTCAAAAAGCAAATAGGGAATAGTAGGAAGGTTTGTGTCTTTTAAAGCTTCAATCTTTTGAAATATTTGTTTGGGTTTAATTTTCAGTGAAGTCTCAAAATGAACAGCTTTCTTTTTTTCTGGATTCAACAAAGAAAAGTCTACTGAAAAAGATGGACTGTCATTAACAGCTGCAAAATCAATATCGTGAATATAGAAATCATGAAAGGGTTGAATCTCAGATACGATTTGAAAATTAGTATTCCCTAAAAATTGTTGTTCATAGGTAAAATGATACGCTTTTTCCGTATGATTCATTAAATACACTTTCAATAATTCTACTACTTCATCATTAAAATCATCAATAGCAAATTTTGGGAGAAAGCTTAACCAAACACCATCTGCAATTCGAACTTTTGCAGGTTGTGGTTTTTCTTTTGGGACCTGATCTATAAAAAGTTTTGGTGGTGCTTTTTTTTCTGCAGCTTTCTTTTCTGTAAATCTTTTGAAATAAGGAAAATCGATTTGATCCATATAGGCGGGAAATTTCACACCTCTTACTTCAATTAAAACCACTTTATCGTCAATGATTTCAATAACCTTGCCTTCTTCATTACTTAACAACACCAATATATCGTCGCCAACTTGATACTTCATCCTTCTTTCACTTTTATAAGCGGCAAATTTACGTTAGTTGATTTTAGTAGGCCAACTTATCTGCAACTATGCTTTAGCGAGTTTACTCCTACTCCTGCCATATGCCAGGTAAATGCTTAATCCCAGTGCCATCCAGCCAAAGAAAACCATCCAGCTTTTACCAGGAATTTCAATCATCAGGTATAAACAACAGAGTACCCCGGCAACAGGAATTACTGAATATTTTCTAATAAAACTGAGTATTGCAATTACCACAGCAGCCATTACAAAAATTAAAAACAATATTTCCTGGTATGCTTCTGAAGCAATGTTCGAAAAGTCTGAAACAATCCTCTCTCTGAATAAAATGGCAAATAAAGCAACAATTGCGGGTATAATAAATTGACCATTGATATGCGGCAATTGAAACTTGCCTTGTTCTTTTGCTAATCTTGGCAATACCAAAACACCACCACAAACCAATACAAAAGCAAACAGTGTTCCGATACTAGTTAAATCAGTCATCAATTTATCATCCACAAACAGAACTGGAATGCCTACTAAAAAACCAGTCATGATGGTTGCAAATCCTGGCGTCTTGTATCGCTTGCTTAACTTACTGAATTTTTTAGGTAATAAACCATCCCTACTCATGCTCATCCAAATTCTAGGCTGGCCAATTTGAAATACTAGCAATACACTTGTAGAAGCGATAACGGCACTCACAGAAATGATGAAGCCGATTTTTTGCATATGAATTTTATCAAACACATAAGCAAGTGGATCGGCTACTCCTTCAAATTCTTTGAAGTTAACCATGCCGGTAATCACCAATGTGGTAATCACATAAATCACAGTACAGATCAAAAGTGAATACATCATTCCTCTAGGTAAATCGCGTTTGGGATTGGCACATTCTTCTGCAGTTGTTGAAATTGCATCAAACCCAATGTAGGCGAAGAATACGGATGACACTCCTTTCAATACCCCAGTCATTCCGTTAGGTAAAAATGGTGTCCAATTTCCGGTTGTGCCTTCTGAAAAAATATACCAGAATCCAATGATGGCGATAAAAAAGAGTACCACAATTTTAAGGCCTACCATGAAATTAGCACTCTTCTTACTTTCACTAATTCCGATATACGCCAAAATGGTTATTAACCCTACAATGATAAATGCAGGAAGGTTGATAATGAATTTCATTCCGAAAATTTCCGGAGCATTTGTATATACTAAATCAGAAACGGGTTTGCCATTTGCAATCGCGTCATGGTATGCCATGGAAGCTGTTTGGTGACCAATAGCAAGCCATGCTGGCAAATCAATATTTATTGCTTTCAATAAATTATTAAAATAAGCACTCCAAGAAATTGCCACCACTACATTTCCAATAGCATATTCTAAGATCAATGCCCATCCAATAATCCATGCAATCACTTCTCCAAAGCTCACATAAGAATAAGTATAAGCACTTCCAGACACTGGCACCCGAGAAGCAAATTCAGCATAACACAATGCAGTGAATCCACATGTAACAGCAGTAATTAAAAAAAGGAAAATCACTCCAGGTCCGCCATTAAAAGCAGCGGTTCCAATTGTAGAAAAAATACCAGCACCAATAACTGCTGCAACCCCCATGAATGTGAGGTCTTTAACACGCAACACTTTTTTCATGTCATTCCCATGTCCATCCAATAAACCGGCATCATAATCTCTTTGAATGGTCTCTAATGACTTCTTACGGAATAAAGAATTCGACATGCATAGTATTTTTGTGAGCCTCAAATTAAAGGATATTCAGCAAAGAACAAGGGCAAAGAAAAATCTGTTTAATAGTCGCGTTGAATTAAAAATTCAGCAAGCTCTATTAATGGTTTTTTTCGGGAGGATACTACAGCAATATCTTCCAGGTGCTGCAAAGCAGTTTGTAAATATTTTTCTTTTAATGATTTCGCCCATGCATCAACATTGCATGCTTTGAAAATAGCCAATACTTTTTCTACTTTATTCGCAGGATTATCTTGCATCATTTGTAATAAGGCAGCTTTCTGTTCCACACTTGCTACTTCTAAAGCATGTAGTAATAAAAATGTTTTTTTATTTTGGCGAATATCTCCCCCCACATCTTTCCCGAATTTTTCAGGGTCTCCAAATGCATCTAAATAATCGTCCTGAATCTGAAAGGCTATCCCAAGATTCTTTCCAAATGCATATAAATGATCTCTATTGCCAGCGCTGGCTCCACCTAATATTGCTCCCATTTCTAAACTTGCAGCGAGTAGTACTGAAGTTTTGAGGCTGATCATTTCAATATAATTTTCTAAGGAAACATTTGCCTGCTTTTCAAAATCCATATCCAATTGCTGCCCTTCACAAACCTCTTTAGCAGTGCGGTTAAATAATTGTAATATAGAATGAATATTATTCCCTTGAATTTTGTTAAGGTATTCATATGATTGAATCATCATCACATCGCCCGTTAATAATGCTGTGCTTTCGCCATACTTTTTATGTACCGTTTCCATTCCTCTTCTCAAAGGAGCTGCATCCATAATATCATCATGTATTAAAGTAAAATTGTGAAATAACTCAATTGCATTTGCTACATGATAGGCATCAGAATGAATCTCGTCGAAAAGTTCATTGCCCATTAAACACATAATTGGGCGCACCCGCTTACCGCCTAATGCTAAAAAATATTCCCCTGGGTCATATAAAGTAGCCGGGCTAGCAGGAAAATGGCGATGAGCAAAATTTGCTGAAAAAACGCTGATCAACTCTTTGAATGAATGCATACCACAAACCTAAATAATAAAGCAAATGCATGGGAATAAAATATTAACTATTCTATACAGTCATCGAATTTATTTTTGGCACGATTTTTTGATACTATATAAAAACAGATTCATGAAAAAACTATTATTATTCAGCTGCGTGTTGATAGCAGCATTTACAGTTAAGGCTCAAGAGCAAAATAATGGAACAAGTTACACAACAGCTGTAGGCCTAAAAATGTATCCCGGTGCTTTAAGTGTAAAACATTTTATTGCTTCCAATAGAGCTGTAGAAGGACTAGCATTCGTTTCTCAAGATGGATTCAGACTTACTGGCTTATATGAAATTCACAATGATCTTGGTTCTGTAGAAGGATTGCAATGGTATGTTGGAGGTGGTGCACATTTGGGCATCTGGAGCGATCGTTGGAAAACCCAGTTTCCTGATAGAAACGCAGGCATGAGCATTGGTGTAGATGGTGTACTAGGATTGGATTACAAAATAAAAGGTGCTCCATTGAACCTAAGTTTCGACTGGCAGCCATCTTTCAATTTTATTGGTTACAATTATTTTGAAAGTGCTTGGGGGGGATTAGGGATTAGGTACACTTTTTAAATCAAAAGTAAAAAGTAAAAAAGGAATTTATTAACCCCAGCTTTCAAGCTGGGGATTGTTCTGAATATGAATGAACTGGGCTT
>JBAXHC010000076.1:0-15769 GCA_037139075.1 Bacteroidota bacterium | reverse complement strand
AAGTCATCTCAGCCCTAGGCTGAAGCCTAGGGTTAACAACCAATCATTGAAGTTTTCCATATGAAGCTGAAGCCTAGGGTTAACAATTACTTTATCGTTTATCTCTAAAAAAGCTCTGGATCATGAATGCACATTCAGCTTCCAGGATGCCCTTAGTGATTTCTATTTTGGCAGGGAATGGGCCGGGCTCTTTTGTATGGTGGAGGTATCCGTTTTTTGCATCAGATGCACCATAAACGATCCTTCGGATCTTGCCCCAGAAGATAGCACCCGCACACATCAGGCAGGGCTCTAAAGTTATATAAAGCGTGGCTTCTGGTAAGTATTTCGATCCCAGTAGGTTAAAGGCTGAAGTAATGGCCAATATTTCTGCGTGTGCAGTGGCATCATTGAGTAATTCAACCTGGTTATGTCCACGTGCAATGATTTTATTGTTCATTACAACAACAGCTCCCACAGGTACTTCATCTGCATCATAAGCTTTCTGCGCTTCCTTCAGGGCTTCCTGCATAAAATAAGTATCATCCAATTCAAACATGGCGGAAAGATAAAAAAAGTAAAAATTAAAAAGTAAAAATTAAAAAGTAAAAAGGAAAAGAGATGGAAGTAGAAGTTAAAGGGAGGATAAAAAAAGAGCCGCCTTTTTGGGGCGGCTCTAAAAAAAAGAGTTGTTGATATTACAATTTCTTGATCTTAATATCTCTGAACCAAACTTCATTACCATGGTCTTGCAATCCTATATGACCACTGAAAATTTTACCAAAGTCGGGCTTCGTATTAAACTTGCTGCCGGCAATTAAATTTCTCCAGTTATCGTCACCTACTGTTGTAGATACTACTGTAACGCCATTTAGCAAAAGATCTAATTTTCCCTTATTGCTAATAATCTCTACTTGATTCCATTCGCCTACAGCTTTTACTACACCTTCTTTTCCTTCTATCAAATCGTAAAGGTTGCCAGCACGGTGTTTGATGATTTTACCATCAGAGTGTCCGTCGTTATCAAGTATTTGCATTTCAGGTCCTGTAAACCAGATATAATCATATTTTTTTGGCTCATCTTGAATATAAAAAATGATGCCGCTATTGCCATTCTTTGAAATTTTCCATTCCAATTTTAAATCGAAATTGTCGAAACTTTCGTCTGTAACGATATCTCCTGCACTTAAACCTTTTCCTGCATCAAGATGTAAACTTCCATCCTCTGCTTTCCAGGCTTCGCCTGCTGTTGTTTTACCATAGCTATGCCAGCCCTTGGTGGTCTTTCCATCAAAAAGAGTAATCCATCCCTTTTTGTTCTCTATAGTTTTTTCTGTTTTTTTAACAGGGCCACCAACTAAGATGGAAAGTGAAATCAGACTTGATAAAATTATTGTTTGCATTTTATTTATTTACGTAGTAATAAAACATATTTTGCTAATGCTTTTGCATCTGCTTCTGAAAGTGCAGCATGCGGTGTCATTGGAATTTGTCCCCACACACCAGTGCCACCTTTGATGATTTTACTTGCCAACATGGTTACGTTAGCTTCTGTATTTTCATATTTCGCAGCTACATCTTTATAGGCTGGTCCTATAATTTTGGTATCTGTTTTATGACAAGTTAAACAGTCTGACTTCGCAATTAACTCAACCCCTTTCTGATAGTCAGGATTAGAACTTAAATCATTTGCTGGAGCCGCAGCTGTTGCTGTTGTTTCTGTTTTTTTATCATTTGCGTTGTTGCTACTACATGCGCCAATAAACACCAACAGTGCAATGGCTACTAAATACTTTTTCAATGCTATTAGATTTTTATTGATTAAAAAGATAAAGTTATTAATGAATTCCTAGAATACGGCGATTAAATTCTTCATTTGAACCAGTATTTGCAAAATCGTCAAAGGCCTTTTCGGTTACTTTAATAATATTGTTTTTAATGAACACAGCTCCTTCTGCTGCTCCCACTTCTGGATGTTTAATGGCACATTCCCACTCCATTACAGCCCAGCCTTTATAATTATAGGCAGCCAGCTTGCTGAAGATAGATTTAAAGTCAACCTGCCCATCTCCCAAAGAGCGGAAGCGACCTGCCCGTTCTACCCATCCCTGGTATCCGCCATAAACACCCTGTTTGCCTGTTGGATTAAATTCAGCATCTTTTACGTGGAACATTTTAATACGCTCGTGGTAAAAATCGACGTATGCTAAATAGTCTAAACATTGCAACACAAAATGCGAAGGGTCGTATAGTAAGTTTGCTCGTTTATGGTTGTTAACTTTTTCTAAGAACATTTCATAACTCACACCATCGTGTAAGTCTTCGCCAGGATGAATTTCGTAACAAAGGTCTACACCATTTGCATCAAACTCATTTAAAATAGGTGTCCATCTTTTACCCAATTCTGTAAATCCTGTCTCTACTAATCCTGCAGGACGTTGCGGCCATGGATAAACAGTATGCCACAATAATGCACCACTAAATGTGGCACAGGCATCTAAGCCCAAATTCTGTGAAGCCTTAGCTGCATACATTAATTGTTGAACTGCCCACTCGGTTCGGGCTTTGGGATTGTTGCGAACCTCTTCAGGTGCAAATCCATCGAACAATGCATCGTATGCAGGATTCACTGCAACTAACTGCCCTTGTAAGTGAGTTGATAATTCTGTGATTTCCATGCCTGCTGCATTTACGATGCCTTTGATCTCGTCGGCATAGGTCTTACTTTCGGCAGCTTTTTTTAAGTCGATACAACGTGAATCCCATGCTGGAATTTGCACGCCTACAAATCCTAAACTTTTTGCCCAGGCACAGATCGTATCGAGTCTGTTAAATGGAGCAGTATCGCCCATAAATTGAGCCAGAAATATCGCCGGACCTTTTATATTAGTCATGATAAATTGTTGTTTAATTAGATTTTATATTCCGTCCACTTAATATCTGATTGTGCTGAAGCTACCACATTATCAATAAATGCCATGCCTCTGATACCATCTTCTACACCAGGGAAATCCAATTCCTCTTTTGTAGGAGTAGATCCATCAATTCTTGCAGAAACAGTTTTTGCAAAATTGTGATAGATATTAGCGAATGCTTCTAAGTATCCTTCTGGGTGTCCGCCCGGAGTTCTGCAATTACTGGTTGCATAAGAAGATAAACGATCTCCATAATTAGCACCAGCGCGTAAGATCTGAGTAGGAGCGTCAAGCCATTTTACCAATAAGGTATTGGGTTCGTGTTGTGCCCACTCCAGTCCGCCTTTTTCTCCGTAGATACGAATCTTTAAAGCGTTTTCTTCGCCAGCTGCAACTTGTGAAGCCATTAAAACACCAGCAGCTCCGTTATCGAATTTTAATAAAACCCCACCATCATCATCCAGCATACGACCAGGTACCAATGCATTTAGGTCGGCACATATATGCGTAATTTTTGCGCCAGTAATATATTCTGATAAGTGTGCAGCGTGTGTACCAATATCACCCATACAACCAGCTTTACCACTCTTCTTAGGATCTGTTCTCCATGCTGCTTGTGCATTTCCTTCTCTTTCAGATAATTTGCTCAACCAGCCTTGTGGATACTCCACCCATACTTTACGAATCTTTCCGAGTACACCATCTGCAACCATTGCTTTGGCTTGCTTCACCATTGGGTAACCAGAATAGGTATGCGTTAAGCAAAGTATTAATCCAGTTTCTTCCACTTTCTTTTTTAACTGAATGGCTTCATCCAATGTAAATGCAATTGGTTTTTCAATTACCACATGAAATCCATGATCCAATGCCATCATTGCTGGAGCAAAGTGTGCAAAGTTGGGAGTAACGATTGTTACAAAATCAATTCTTTTATCAGCTGGCAAAGCGGCTTCCTTACTGATCATTTCATCATAAGTAAGATAAGTTCTGTCTGCAGGAAGAAACAACGACTTACCCGAATCAACTGCGATCTCAGGATTAATACTTAATGCTCCAGCGGCAACTTCAATCAAGCCGTCCATGTTGGCGGCGAAGCGATGTATGGCTCCAATGAAAGCGTCTTTACCGCCTCCCACCATACCCATTCTGAGTTTTCGGTTCATTTGGTTGTTCTTTTTTTTATTAAATGTAAGGATATTTTAATTTGATTACATCGTGTCTTTTTGACACAAAGCCCTCTAATTTAGGGTTGCTAAATTATTTTTTCAAGGCTTTGATTTTTCAATCGAGTTTTTAAAAATAAAAAATTACATTTAACTCCTTAAATTTTCTTTTTAACTCTAACGACATGCAAACTACCCCACAACGTAGCCAATTATTTGTTGCCAGTTGTCTGGCACTTTTGGTGACATCATTATCTTTTGGAATTCGAGCTGGTATACTTGGAAGACTAGGTGTACAATTCGAATTAAATGCAACTCAACTTGCAACTATTGCTGGAACAGCCTTCTGGGGATTTCCAGTAGCTGTAGTACTTGGTGGTATAGCAGTTGATTTAATAGGCATGAAGAAACTATTACTAGTTGCCTTTATGTTTCATCTTTTAGGAATTATATTAACCATATTCGCTGGCGGATATTGGAGTTTATTTATTTCTACACTTTGTATTGGAATTGCGAATGGTACTGTGGAAGCTGCTTGTAATCCGCTGGTAGCAACTATTTATTCTGACAATAAGACTACTAAATTGAATCACTTTCATTTATGGTTCCCAGGTGGAATTGTAATTGGAACATTAATTGTTTTCTTATTAGATAAAGTAGGAGTTGGTTGGCAAATTCAAGTTGGGTTAATGGCAATACCAACTATTCTATATGGATACTTATTTAGCAAATTAGACTTCCCTGTTACTGAACGTGTTGCTAGTGGTATTTCAGCTAAAGAAATGTATAAGGCAGTATTTTTTACACCTCTTTTTTGGGTGATGTTTATTTTAATGTTTGGTACCGCTATTACGGAATTATTTACTGGACAATGGATAGATGTATTATTAAAAAATGTTTCTGACAATGCGATTTTATTATTAACTATCGAAACTGGGGTAATGGTTTTGGGCCGAGCTTTTGCAAAACCTGTGATCAAACAATTTTCTCCACAGGGGGTATTAATAATTTCTTCAGTTCTTGCAGCGGCTGGATTGTATTTATTAGGTCATAGCACCGGGAATACATTATTTGTAGGAGCGATAGTATTTGGAATGGGTGTTTGTTATTTCTGGCCTACGATGCTAGGTTTTGTATCTGAAAATTTACCTAGAACAGGTGCCGTTGGAATGAACTTCTTGGGGGGGGCTGGCATGTTCGCAGTATCTGTATACATGTTTTTTATGGGAGGCTATTATGATCGCTTGATTGCTGCAAAATTACCTGCTGGTGCAGATATTAAAATATACAATAATGCACCTTCAGGAACTGAATTTGCAAATGTTTTGAACGAGGCAAAGAAAGCTGCTGGACCAGAAATTATAAATTTCACGCTCATCATACCTATCTTTTTGACAGTTGCTTTTATCGGTCTTTATTTCTATATGAAAGGAAGAAAGAAAGAAGTATTGACAGCTGTTTAGATTCACAGTTATAAGAAATAAAAATGCCAACAAATACAAATAGAAGATCAGCCATTAAAAATCTGGTTGCAGGTTCTGCCGCACTAGCTGCGGGGACTGTATTTTCATCTTTTACGCAAGACATGAAAGAAAAAAACACCTCTGGCCAACTCAAAGGGAATATTAATCATTCCGCTTGTCGTTGGTGTTATGGAGCAATTCCTTTGGAACAACTGTGTATTTCTGCAAAAGAAATTGGACTTGTTGGAATTGATTTAGTAGGTCCCAAAGATTGGGACATGCTAAAAAAATATGGCCTTCTTTCTACCATGTGTAATGGTGCTGAGATCAGTCTTACTAAAGGATGGAACGATAAACAATATCATGAAACCTTAATTAAGAGTTATACTGAGCACATAGATCTTGTTTCTAAAGCAGGTTTTGTAAATCTGTTTGTTGCAAGTGGTAATAAAGGAACCATTGATGATGAAACTGGATTGAATAATTGCGTTGAAGGGTTAAAGCAAATTGTAGGATTGGCTGAGAAAAAAGGGGTGATACTTCAAATGGAATTATTGAACAGCAAAATTGATCACAAAGATTATATGTGTGATCGTTCTGTATGGGGTGTTGAATTAGTAAAGCGTGTAGGTTCACCCAATTTCAAATTACTTTACGATATCTATCATATGCAAATTGATGAAGGAGATGTAATTCGTACCATACGTAATCATCATGAATCATTCGGACATTATCATACAGGTGGTGTTCCAGGAAGAAATGAAATTGATGAGCGTCAGGAATTATATTATCCTGCTATTATGAAAGCCATAGTTGCAACAGGATACAAGGGCTATGTAGCTCAGGAATTTATTCCTGCAGATGCAGATCCGATTGCTTCTCTTAGAAAGGCAATTCAAATCTGCGATATTTAAATAATCCACTATAAAAACCAAATAAATCACGAACAAATGGCTGATCAAACGTATGACGCAATTGTAGTTGGTTCGGGCATCAGCGGTGGCTGGGCTGCAAAGGAACTAACTGAAAAAGGGCTGAAGGTTTTGCTTCTTGAAAGAGGACGAAATATTGAGCATATCAAAGATTATGTTTCCGCTAATAAGGAAGCATGGGATTTTCCACACAGGGGTCGCAGAACACAACAAATGATTCACGACTATCCAAATTTGAAAAGAGATTACCCACTGAATGAAATTAATTTGGATTTCTGGTGTAAAGATTCAGAACATCCTTATACAGAAACAAAACCCTTCTATTGGTTTAGAGGTTACCATGTAGGTGGTAAATCTTTAATGTGGGGTCGTCAAAGTTATCGATGGAGTGATTTGGATTTTGAAGCCAACTTAAAAGATGGTCACGGTGTTGACTGGCCTGTTCGATATAAAGAAATTGAACCATGGTATAGCTATGCCGAAAAGTTTGCTGGTATTAGTGGTAATAAAGATGGACTGGCAGTTTTACCTGATGGTCAGTTTTTACCACCAATGGATATGACTTGTGTAGAGAAAGATGTTGCTGCAAGAATTAAAGAACATTATAAAGGCGACCGTGCCATGATCATAGGTCGTACCGCTAACCTAACTGTTCCGCATGAGGGAAGAACCAATTGCCAGTTTAGAAATAAATGCTGGTTAGGTTGTCCGTTCGGAGGATATTTCAGTACACAATCTTCTACTTTACCTGCTGCACAAAAAACTGGTAATTTAACTTTACGTCCATACAGTATTGTTACAAGAGTATTGTATGATAAGGATAAGAAAAAAGCAACAGGTGTAGAAGTGATGGATTCTGAAACGATGAAAACGGTTGAATACAAATCAAAGATCGTTTTCATAAATGCCGGAACATTAGATACCGCAAAGATTCTTATGAATTCTGCCACAGATGTTTGGCCTGACGGATTAGGAAGCAGTAGTGGAGAGCTTGGTCATAACTTAATGGATCACCATTTAGGAACAGGCGCCAGTGGAAGAGTAGAAGGGTATGAAGACAAATATTATTTTGGTCGCCGTGCCAATGGTATCTATATCCCTCGTTATAGAAATGTAGGTAACGATAAACGCGATTATGTGCGTGGATTTGGTTATCAGGGTAGTGGTACCAGAGAAGGTTGGAATCATCAAGTGGCTGAGTTTAGCATAGGTGCTGATTTCAAAGATGCATTAACTGAACCAGGTAATTGGACGATGGGTATGGGTGGATTTGGTGAAATGTTACCGCATCATGATAATAAAATTTCGATTGATAAAACCAAACAGGATAAATGGGGCATGAATGTCTTAGCTATCGATTGTGAGTTGAGAGAGAATGAAAAGAAAATGCGTAAGGACTGTGTGGATGATGCAATTGAAATGCTTACTGCTGCTGGTGTGAAAGATGTGAAAGGACATGATGGTGATGGAACTCCAGGAAAAGGTATTCATGAAATGGGAACTGCTCGTATGGGTAGAGATCGCAAATCATCTGTATTAAATGGAAATAACCAGGTATGGGATGCACCAAACGTGTTTGTTACAGACGGAGCGTTTATGGCATCTTCATCTTGTGTAAATCCATCATTAACTTATATGGCGTTTACAGCTAGAGCTGCAGCATTTGCTGTGGAAGAACTGAAAAAACAAAATATTTAAAATCAATTGTAGTTCAGTAAATTACTGGAGCAAAATTTAAAACCATTTAAATTAAAAAGAATGAATAGAAGAGAAGCCATTTCCAGTGTTGCCATACTGTTGGGCGGAACTTTAATAGGTGCCGGTGCTTTTATGTCTGGTTGTAAAACTTCAGATAAAGGAGCAGCAGGATTCAACTTAACCAAAGATGATATTGCATTTTTGAATGAAGTTGGTGAAACCATTTTGCCAGCAACAGCTACACCTGGTGCTAAAGAAGCAAAAGTGGGCGAGTTTATGAGTGTATATGTGAAAGACTGTTACGAGCCAAAAGACCAAATCATTTTTGCGGAAGGTTTGAAAAAACTCGACGAGGCATCTAAGAAAAAATCTAGTAAAATATTTATGGACAGCACACCAGCGCAGAGACATGATCTGTTGGTTGACTTAGATAAAGAAATGAAAGACTATCAGAAGTCTAAAAAAGATACAGATCCTAATCATTATTTCAGAATGCTGAAAGAGTTAACCTTATTAGGTTTCTTTACCTCTGAAGTAGGTGCTACCAAAGCATTGCGTTATGTAGCCGTGCCAGGTAAATACGAAGGTTGTATCCCTTATAAAAAAGGAGATAAAGCTTGGGCTACCTAGGATTATTTTTTTAATGATTTAGATGACTCTGAAGTCAAAATTCAAAAATAAAAAGTCAAAAAAAGGGGATGCGTCTATCGATGCGTCCCCTTTTTGATTTATTACTTAGATGCCTGTTGCCCTAGCCTAAAGGCCAGGGTTAACATTCTCATCATTATACTCCTAAACTCCATCCTTCGCGATACTCTCTCTTCACAAACTGATTTGCTTCATCAAAGTTGGTGATCTTCATATTCGGTCCGTCCCAGAGTAACTTAATGCCACGGCCTGGATGTTCGATAGATCCTTTTGAATTTTTCTTTTCAATATTGTAGCTACGTAATGCCAGGTTACCCATTAGGATACTTTCTGTAAGTGGCCCAGCGATATCAAAATGAGAACTTAGGTTTTTTGCCAAATCTGTACCATAGCCAGCAATGGATGCTTCCACCCATGCAGCATAGTGTCCACCTTCACCGCCCTTTACGCGAGTAACTGTTTGAGGAACGATGGTTGTTTTGGTTAAAGAGGTAGGTAATAATTGCGGGTTAAGACCATAAGTGCCACACATCATTTTACCCTTTGAACCAATAAAAATGGCACCATTTCCACCGTCACCCATAATTTCATTAGCACCCAATTCTTCTGGACGCTCCGGTTGTATACCACCATCCATCCAATGCAATTTCAAATCTGGTTTACCATTTTTGCCTTTGAAGGTTAAAATGATATGAGAAGAAACAGGACCGCTTTCAGGGAAGTTAGCTTTGGTCCAGTTAGCGATATAAGGAGTAGAAACACTACACTCAGCACCATCAGGATAACCTAATCCCAATACTGCAAAAGCAGGAGCCATAATATGACAAGCCATATCACCCAAAGCGCCGGTACCATAATCCCACCAGCCACGCCAGTTAAAAGGAATCAGTCCTTCTACATAATCTTTTTTAGGTGCGGTACCCTGCCATAGATCCCAATCCAATCCAGCTGGAACAGCAGGTTTGTCTTTCGACCAGCCAATACCTTGTGGCCAAACCGGACGATCGGTATAACAATAAATAGTATGTACATCGCCAATTAAACCAGCGTTGTACCAATCTACTAATTGACGAACACCATCGCCTGAAGATCCTTGGTTGCCCATTTGTGTAACTACTTTATAACGATGCGCAGCTTGGGTAAGCATACGAGCTTCATAAATATCGTGTGTTAAAGGTTTTTGTACATACACGTGTTTGTTCAATTGCATGGCAGCCATAGCAGCTACTGCATGTTGATGATCCGGAATGGATACAGACACTGCATCAATCAACTTATGTTCTTTATCCAACATTTCGCGGTAGTCTTTATACACTTTTGCGTTGGGATAACGCTTGCGACTCATGGCTGACTGGCGTTCATCTACATCGCATAAAAAAGCAATATCTGCTTTTCCGCTTTTATAGAAGTTCCAAAGATCGCTTTCGCCTTTACCACCAGCACCGATACCGGCAACTTGTAATTTATCACTCGGGGCAACAAATCCACGACCAAGTACGTGGCGCGGAACGATGGTAAAACCTGCAAGAGCCAATGCACCATTGCGAATAAAACCGCGGCGCGAATTGTTAATGGGTTCATTTTTTTTCATGGAAGAATCGTTGGTGTTTATAGTAGGAAATTTAAGGAATGAATTTATTGAAATAGTTGCATACTTGCAGAATAATTATTTAAACGAAATTGACATTTCTCTATTATTAAATGAAAGGCACAACCTGTATCTTTAAGATTCATACTATTGCCATATAAAAAAAAGGAATATGACTACCGAATTAGTGCAGCAACTCAAACAAATGCGCCAATACTTCGATACAGGAGCTACTCGTAGCTATGCATTTCGAAAAAAACAATTAGAAGTTTTGAAGCAAGCTGTTCAAGACCATGAAGAAGCAATCTATACTGCATTATACACCGATTTGAAAAAAAGTAAGGAAGAATGCTGGGTTACGGAGAACGGCTTTTTTATGGCTGAAATGAGTGCTATGCTGGATGGACTTAAATCCTGGATGGAACCTGAGTCTGTTTCCACTAATATGCTAAATCTGCCATCAAGCAGTAGGATTGAAAAAGAACCTATGGGTGTGGTGCTTATAATTGGCCCCTGGAATTACCCCTTTCAATTATTATTTGCACCATTGATAGGTGCAATAGCAGCAGGTAATGCGGTGGTTTTAAAGCCCAGCGAGTTTGCTCCCGCAACTGCAGAACTGATGAAAAAAATTATTGAATCTGTTTTTCCTAAAGAATATATTTTATATGTACCCGGCGACGGAGCTACCGTAATTCCTGCCATGATGCAGCATTTTAGATTTGATCATGTTTTTTATACAGGAAGCACCACAGTAGGAAAGATTATTTATAAAATGGCAGCTGAAGAATTAGTGCCAGTTACTTTGGAATTAGGGGGTAAAAGTCCATGTGTGGTGGAGTCTGATGCCAATATAAAAATTGCTGCAAAGCGAATTGTAATGACGAAGTTTTCAAATGCTGGTCAGATGTGCGTGGCACCAGATTATGTATTGGTGCATGTTTCAAAAAAAGAAGCTTTAGTAAAGGCAATGCGCGAAACGATCAATCGGTTTTTTGGAGCGCGACCAGAAGAAAGCGACAATTTTGGGAAGATCATTAATCATAAACAATTTGATAGATTATTAACTTACTTGAATGATGGAAAAATTATTCAGGGTGGAAGAAGCAACAGAGATCTTTTATTTATTGAACCTACTATATTAGATGAAGTAAGCACAGACATGCAAGTGATGAAAGATGAAATCTTTGGACCCATTCTTCCTATTCTTAGTTTTCAAACCATGGAAGAAGCAAAAGACATCATTGCTAAGAATCCTAACCCATTAGCCTTCTATGTATTTACAGAAAGTAGCGCTATTGAGCAAACCTGGTTAGATGCAGTACCTTCAGGAGGTGCCTGTGTAAACAATGCAAGTTGGCACTTAACCAATCACAAATTACCTTTTGGCGGAAGAGGTTATAGTGGCATGGGAGCTTATCATGGTAAGACTTCTATTGATACATTCAGTCATAGGAAATCTGTTTTAAAAACGCCAACATGGTTTGATCCGGCTATAAAATATCCGCCGTTGAAAGGCAAGTTGGGAATGTTTAAACTAGTAATTCGATAAAATGCAAAAAGGGCTTATGAAAACTTTGATTATAGTTATTCCATTATTAGTTGTGGCGGTATTGTTAATGAAAAAAAAAGATATGAGTTATAGACAATCAGTATTAAAATCGATATATCCCCTGATTATGTTACCCGGGAAAGTATTTGGTTCTAAAAATGCTATTCAAAAAAACACTAACAATATAAAACCCGCGGTTGATTTTTATTCTTTAAAAATCGAATTGAATGATGGCAATATTTTAGATGCAAATCAATTGAAAGGAAAGAAAGTTATCTTGGTAAATACGGCAAGTGATTGTGGGTATACGGCACAATACGCTGAGTTAGAAAAACTTTTTCAACAACACAAAGATCAATTGATCATCATTGGATTTCCGGCGAATGATTTTAAAGAGCAAGAGAAAAAAGATGATGCTGCCATTGCAGCGTTTTGCAAGATCAATTATGGGGTTACATTTTATCTTGCTAAAAAATCACAAGTAATCAAAGGTGCGGAACAAAATTCTGTTTTTAACTGGTTATCAAATCCGGAAAAGAATGGTTGGTGCAACCAAGAACCCAAGTGGAATTTTTGTAAATATTTAGTGGATGCAAATGGAGTGCTTACACATTTTTTTGCGCAATCAGTATCTCCGCTTGATCCGCAAATAGCTGATCTGATTCAATAATCGCATTTTGTTTGGCCGATTTTAACAATATTGAAAAACCGTATTCGTTAACTTTATCTTCAATCAAAAACAATCTTATGCAATATCGTAAGTTGATTCTTTTTTCATTTTTTTCTTGCCTCATTTTTTTTGCGCAAGCCCAAAGTGATTGGCCAAAAGAAATACCTATCAGTAATGGAGGTAAGATCACTATTTATCAACCGCAACCAGAAAAATTAGTAGGCGTAAAGCTTTCTGGAAGAGCAGCCGTTTCGATTCGCAAAAAAGCAAATGAAGAGCCTGTGTTTGGTGCTATTTGGGTTGAAGCCATTTTGAATACAGATAAGGATAATGGTACTGCCACTTTAGAAAGTTTGAAAGTGGTACAGACAAAATTTCCAGGCATTGCAGATGCTGCTCAACTGAGTGAATTAGCAGCGGCAATAGAAAAGCAAGTTCCCGAATGGAACTTATCTATTTCTATGGAGCGTTTAAAAAATAGTATCCATCAGGAACAACAAATAGAAAACGCCAATTTTAAAACAGATCCTCCTAAAATTATTTATACTAAAGTTCCAACTACTCTGGTAACTATTGATGGCGAACCAAAAATTCAACAGGATAAAAATTTAAATATGGAGCGTGTGGTTAATACACCCTCTTTGATTATTAAAAATCCGGATGATAAAAAATTCTATTTGTATGGCGGCGGCAATTGGTATACCTCTAATACTGTAACAACAGGGTATCAATCCATTAAAAATTTGCCTTCCAAAATACAAACAATTGATGCAAAGTTAAAAGAACAGGAAGCCGCAGCTGAGAAAGACAAAGAACCTGTTGCAAAAAATACAACACCTACAGAAATTATCATTTCAACGGTACCTGCTGAATTAATTCAAACAGAAGGTGAGGCATCTTTTAAGCCGATACAGGGCACTGGTTTGTTGTATGCCGACAATACTTTAGATGAAATATTTAAGGATATCAATAGTCAGAAAAATTTTATTTTATTAGCTGGTCGCTGGTATAGCTCTAGTTCTATGAATGGACCATGGGCATTTGTGCCTGCAGATAAATTGCCAGCCGACTTTGCAAAAATTCCAGAAGGTTCTGAAAAGGATGGGGTATTAGCAAGTGTTGCAGGAACGGATGCCGCAGAAGAAGCAAAAGCTGATGCTGTAATTCCACAGACTGCAAAGATTGATCGTGCTACTGCAAAATGTACTGTTACCTATGATGGTGATCCAAAATTTTCATCTATTGAAAACACAAGTTTATATCTAGCTGAAAACAGCAATATCACAGTAATAAAAGCAAAGGATAAATATTTTGCAGTTGACAATGGCGTTTGGTTTCAAAGTAAACAAGCTACGGGCCCATGGGTTGTGAGTGAGGAAAGACCTAGTGATGTAGACAAAATTCCTGCAAGTAGTTCTGCTTATAATACTAAATACGTTTATATCTACGAATCAACGCCACAATATATTTATACAGGTTATACGCCAGGATATATGGGTGGTTATTTATACGGACCAACAGTTATATGGGGAACAGGCTGGTATTATCGTCCATGGTATGGCGCCATCTATTATCCTCGCCCCGTTACTTTTGGATTTGGTATGCATTATAATCCATACACTGGTTGGGGTATGAGTTTTGGAATGAGTTTTAATGCCGGATGGTTTCATGTGGGTATAGGATATGGTGGATATGGCGGTGGATGGTTTGGTCCGCCAATGTATCGTCCTCCATATGGTGGATGGGGTTATCATGGTGGGTATTATGGTGGTGGTTACGGGCGACCAGGTGGCGGAAACAATATCGTGATCAATAATCCGAACATCAATATTAATCGCCCGAATAATAGTGTCAATATTAATAATCGACCAGGAAACAATCGACCAGGAAATAACAATTTATATAATAATCGCAGGGATGTGATTAGTACCAGAGATGTAAATAGAGGTCCAGGTGGCTTGGCAACAAGTAGACCTTCTCAAAATGGCAATAATCGATTGCCAGCCTTAAATTCCGGGAACAATAATTTTAATCGTCCATCTGCCAGACCTTCAACTGGAGGTTCTAATAATGTGTTATCCGATAGAGATGGCAATATTTTCCAGAAAGACAATAAAGGAAACTGGAATCAACGCGAGGGAAATAAATGGAATCCAAGAGATAAGGCAGGTGTTCCAAACGATGTTCACCGCGATAATTCAAATCGTGATAGGGCAAATAGAATGGAGAGGAACCAACAACAAATGCAACGTCCTCAAGCAAGGCCTAGCACACCACAGTCGAGACCCTCAGCACCACAAAACAGACAAGCGCCATCAAGACCAGCAGGGCCGGGAAGAAGGGGGTAGGGAAGAAATTAAAAAGTAAAAATTCAAAATTCAAAAGTGAAAAGTGAAAAGAGAAAGGTGAGGAGTGAGGAGTGAGGAGTGAAGCGTGAAAAGTGAGGAGTGAAAAGTGAGGAGTGAAAAGTGAGGAGTGAAGCGTGATATGTGAAGAAAAGTTAGGTATGAAAAGTAGTTATAATAGCAAGGTTTCCCCTCCATCGCATGCGATGGAGGGGTGGCTGGAGCGACTGAGCGAACAGACGGGGTGGTTACGCTCATTTAGAAAATCTCAAATCCTAAGCCAATATAAATTTTTTTCACTCCCAAAACTTGCACTTCATGCATGAACTCATTACATTTTCGCATGAATTATCATGTAAAATATAATGATCCATTTTTTACAAATTTTAGAAAAAATCTTCGGAATAATAGTACATCAGCTGAAGCCTGTTTATGGTTTTATTTAAAGCAAAAAAAAATTGAAGGAAGAAAATTTACTAGGCAAAAAAGTATAGGAAATTTTATTATTGATTTTTATTGTCCTGAGGAAAAATTGGCAATTGAATTAGATGGAGAACAGCATTTTTGGGAGGAAGGGATGAAGAGAGACATTCGGAAAACTAATTTTCTAGAGAGTCAAGGTATTATAGTTTTAAGATTTGAGAATAAATGGGTGTTTGAGGATATTGAGTTTATTCTTGGTGAGATTAGGAAAAATTTCAGGAGATAAATATTCTGAAATTCATCAACCACCCCAGCTGTATGCCGAGTCCGGCATCAGCATCCCCTCCATCGCATGCGATGGAGGGGAAACCTTAAATCTCCAACCTATTTTTC
>JBAXHC010000075.1:0-15802 GCA_037139075.1 Bacteroidota bacterium | reverse complement strand
ATTACTTTCTGCCATTGTAAGAAAGTCATTCCATAAATATCACCAGCAGCATCTACTTTAGTATTTGCATTTGCAGAAGAAATTAATGCTCCTATAATAGTGTTCGCAGTATCAAGCATATTTAAAGAATTCTTAAATACTTCTTTTTGCGAATCATATTTAGGTTCTAAAATTGTTACATCTCCTGCCTGATACATTGGAATATCACCTACTCTTTCAGATAACCAAACAAAAGAATGTGCTTTAAAAAATTTGCTCAAAGCATAATATACATTGGTTTTATTTCCGAACTGTTTGAAAGCCTGCTCTTCCATTTTGTTTGCATACTTAACGATATCGTAAGTATGTCCGGTATTTGACCAGTTGTAGAAATTACTTCCGAAATAGTAAGAATAGTTAGAAACAAAATATTGATCATATTTCCAAACATCAGAGATAATCGGGTCTTCACCTCTCTGTAATGTTGCAGTGATGTGGTTCAAGATCAATGAAGCAGGTACCGTTGAAGTTTCTGCAGCAACGTTTGGATTTGACAATAAGTCTCCTTTTTGACAAGCAGTAAAAACTGAACTTGCGAAGAGTATTGTTAGAATCGGGATAATTAATTTATTTTTCATTTTCTATGAATTTCTGTTGATGATTAATTAGAAAGTAAGGTTTATGTTAAAACCAAAGTTTCTGGTAGTTACACTCTGCAATGCTCCACCTGTATTTAATGATCTGTTAGCATCATTAAATCCTGAAGTGAACTGATCGATATCAAAATCTTTTCTTGCAGCGAAGTATAATAAGTTTCTACCAACCAAAGAAATAGAAGCTGACTTAATAACTTTATTGTTACCTAACATTTTAGCAGGGAAAGTATAACCCAAACTTACTTCACGCAATTTCACATAAGATCGATCTACCATCCAGTATTCTGTAACGTTACCAATACCAGAAGAGATGAAATTCTGAACTGTTGATGCAGTTGTGTTTGGAACAATAGTTAAGTCCTTCAGGTTGGTAATTTGTCCGTTCGAAAAAATCGGAGTACCACCAGTAATAGTTAAACCTGGAGCTACATATTTAGGAGTTGGAGCAACAGTACCCATGCTAGTTGTTTGCCATTCTGCCAAACGAGCTACACCAAAATCTCCAGAAGCACTTTCAATTGAAGTACCACCATTCATACCATCTTTATAAACTTCATCATAAATTTTTCCACCGATTCTTCCATCAAACTGGAAACTGAATGAGAAATTATTAAGAGAGAATTTATTACCAAATCCAAATGTAAAATCTGGATTCAAATTACCTAAGAAAGTATTGTTATTTATATCAGAAGGTGCACGTAAAGGCAAACCTCCACTATAAAAAATATTATTAGAGCCATCGCGTACAAATCCTGCACCATAATAAGCATCTAATCTATCGCCAACTTTATAATTATGGCTATTTAAAGACAATACTTTTTCATTACCATAAATAGCATCCAAAGTTTCTTTATAAGAAGCAATATTAAAGTTCACATCCCAGTTCAGGCCTTTTGCACTTCTTAATGGAGAACCATTGATAGAAAGTTCAAAACCTTGTTTTTTAGTAGTGATACCATTTACATTTTGTGCACCATAACTAGTTGAAGGCGCAACTGGCAATGCATAGATCTGTGGTCCGTTTAAACTTTGGAAGAAAGTAAGATCAAATCCAATTCTGTTTTTCAAGAATTTCATGTCCAAACCAGCTTCAACTGTTTGACGGTTGAAAGGCTTTAAAGTAGGGTTTGCAATAGTACTTGAATAATCTACCGAAGCTGTTCCATTATAATAACTGGTAATTGCATAAGCATTCTGGTTAGCATAAGAAGGGCCATCATAAGAAGAATACAAATCAGATCCATATCCTAACAAACCACCATTGGTACTTTTACCTGTTACCTGAGTAAACGCTGAAGGCACTGCACTCTGTGTTAAAGCTCCTTTTACGTTTGCATAAGAAGCACGAAGCTTAATAAATGAAACTGCTTTAGGTAAATGCAAATAATCAGTCAAGACAGTACTTGCAGAAACTGAAGGATAATAAAATGCATTATTACCATCCGCCAACGTAGATAATTTATCTACACGACCTGTATGAGACAATGTGAAATAATTTTTGAAAGTGAAATCCATGCTATAGAAAGCACTGTACACTTGCATTTTAGAACCCCATGTATAAGAAAGAGCTGCATCTTTTGAGTTAGATAAAGAATACAAACCAGGAATTGCTAAAGCTTTAGTTGTTCCCCAGAATGAATTGTATTTGAAAGAACGCTCAGAAGCACCAGCTAAAGCGCTGATAGTCCAGTTGCTTACTTTCTTATCAAAGTTCAAAATCAAATCGGTATTATTTTCCATCAAACTACGCTTGTCTTCATGATAGTCGCCATACCATCCAAAATAATACCATGGAGTATAGGTATTTAAGTTTGCACCAGCAGGAACTTTTTCAGTTCTAGCCTGGTTCCAGGTTGTTAACTGTGAACGTACGCTCAAGTTTAATGCATCACTAAACTTATAAGATGCTTTCACATAACCATAAATATCAGTTTTGTCATGAGAACGCAACCACTGCTTAGCCATGAACCAAGCACTGTTTTCACGACCATATTCTTGTGCATATTGCATCAATCCTGGAACCCCTTGAGGTCCTTTGTAAACATCTTTCAAATCATTGATATCATAATCTGAAGAACCATACACTTTAAACATGTAGATATATGAGTTTGGTCCGTAGTTTACATCAGGAATATTTGGAGAATATTGTTGATTCAAATTCAAGTTAGCTTCTACTTTAAATTTAGAAGTGATATTGTAACCAGCACTCAAATTAAAATTATCGGCATTCAACTTTGTATTTGGAGCAACGCCTTTTTGATACATATGAGATACAGACATTCTGATATCATATCTATCACCAGAGGCCGACAATGCTACGTTATTTGTAGAAACTAATCCAGTTTCCATGAACTTATTGAAGTTGTCAGCACCACGAGCAGTCCAGGGAGTTGGAGTTCTGATACCAGTAACCGGATCATAAGGACTATCGTACTGACGTACTAATTGTCCTTCAAAACGAGGACCATACTCTTGTAAACGCTGAGCATTATCATATAACCTGTTACCGTAATCGTAAGCAAAAGTTTTACCACGACCGTATTCAGTTTGACTTTCAGGAACAGTTAAGAAACCCTTCTGAAACATATTGCTGCTATTCACATCAACGCTCCAACCTTTTTTATCCTTTGTTCCTCTTTTAGTAGTAATAACAATTGCACCGTTCAAACCACGGAAACCATATAAGGCAGATGCGTTAGTTCCTTTTAAAACAGTGTAGGTTTCGATGTCATCTGGACTAATATTCCAAGTATCTGTATTAACTGGAACACCATCAACAACGAAAAGAAGATCTGTACTACCACGCAATACGATCTCAGGACGGCCCAACATTTCAGCATTCGCTCCAACAGATAAACCTGCTACTTTACCAGCTAAAGCATTTAATGGGTTTGCATCCCTTACTTTATTTACATCAGAACCTTTAACAACAGAAACTGAATAACCTATTCTTTTCTGTTCTTTCTTAATACCATAAGCTGTTACAACAACTTCTGTTAATAATGCAGGATCATCGTTTAATACTACGGTAACATTGTCACCAGTAATTTTCTTTTCAGTTGTAATAAAACCAAATGAAGAAACAACTAAAGTTGATGACTTGTCTGCTTGTACTGTAAAAGTACCAGCTTCATCAGTTGTTGTTCTAAAGTTGTTTTCTTTTACACGTACAACAGCGCCGGCAATTCCTTGGCCCGACTTAGTTGCAATCTTACCAGTAATTTTCTGGGTTTGTGCAAAGGCACTCATATTCCCTAAGCACAATGCCATGATTAGCACTGAAGTCAGAAAACTGATAGTTGATCTCAATCTCATTTTTATTTTTTTTGATTATAAATAGACAGTTTCTTAGTCCGTTTGTGGGTTGTTCAAACCTGTTAATAAAAGGCGAAAATATTGTTAAGAAACTTGTAAGAGAAGCATGATCATTGAATTAATAATCTGGTAATGATGAGATAACTAATTAGTCATTTTAAGTTTACGATTTATTAATATATAAAATTACTGAGATGATTAAAATTTCAAAACCTATTGATTTTAAATGGTTTAATTATTTTTTAATTAAATAACCTTACATGCTTAATGACATGATAACTTTAGTGTTATTATTGATCCAATTATATTTCATATGCGTATTCTCTATCTATTACTCGTTTTAATCTGTTTTCAATTTTCAATTGTTGTAAATGCTCAACCAATATCATACAGTACCCAGAATGCGCATTCTCATAATGATTATGAGCAGTCGCAACCATTTTATCTTGCTTATCAGGAAAGCTTTGGATCCATCGAGGCTGATATCCATTTAGTGAATGGAAAAATATTAGTAGCCCACGATACAAAAGATATTTCAGTAGATCGTAGTCTTGAAAAATTATACTTAGATCCATTATCCTATTTTCTTAATAAGAATAATGGCAATCCTTATAGTGATCCAAACAAAACACTACAATTATTAATTGATCAGAAGACTGATGCACTGCCTACATTAAATGCTTTAATAGAAGTTTTGAAAAAATACCCTGCTATTATTCAAAATAAAAAGATCATTATAGCAATATCAGGAAACAGACCTGATGCAAAAGATTTTTCAAAATACCCATCGTTTATTTGGTTTGATGGAAGACTTGATGAAAACTATTCAAAAGATGCATTATCCAAAATCGCATTATTGAGTGACGATTTCGGGGGCTATGTAAAAAAGAAATTCCCATTGGAGATTACCTCATTAGAAAATGAAAAGATAAATGCTTTAATCGCCCATGCGCATGATGAAAATAAAAAAGTTCGTTTTTGGGGAGTTCCCGATTATTCAGTTGCTTGGGAAAAAATGATTGATCTTAAAATTGATTTTATCAATACAGATCATATCTTAAACTTATCGGATTATTTGTTACAAAAAAATAAGCAACTACACTTGATGCCTTTTAATAGGATCATTCATTCAGCTGGTGAAGTAGTACGTTTTGGAAAACCAGATTTAGAAAATCATGCATTGGATATTACTCCATTAACAGATAAAGGCTTAATGGTAATTGAAGATAGATATGGCATTGTTGCATTAGACCCTTTAGAGCATAAAATTATTGATAGATGGACTTACTCTGATCTTACTAATTATAAAAAATATGCAAGTACTTATTCAGGCATAAAAACTTTTCAGGCAAATGATAAAAAGTATGTTCTATGGAGTGCTTCAGAAACAGGGCATTCAAATGCAGCATTAATGATTGCTGAATGGGATAATGGATTTAAAAATATTTCTGCGATCCCAATCGAAAAAAAATCACCTGCAAATAATGCATTGCCTAATGACATAGCTGTATTAAAAGAAAATGGAAATTGGTATATCTACATTGTACTCAATGGGAATAATGAGTTGCTTAAATTGAAATGGGATGACAAGTCAATTGTTTGGAAATCGAATACGGGTATTGCACCTTACGGAATTGCAATTGCAAACAATAAATTGTACGTCAGTAATTGGGCAGGAAGCATTGCTTTAGATAGTACAAAAGAAAGAGCAGGCGTACCATGGGGTTTAGCCTATACCGATCAAAGAACTGGTGCAACAGCAACAGGAAGCATTTCTGTTTTCGATATCAATACAGGAAATAAAATTTCAGATATCAATGTGGGTTTACATCCGAATGCCATTAAATCATCCACAGATGAAAATTATGTGTATGTATCAAACGGATCAAGTGATGATATTTCAGTGATTCAAACTAAGTCAAATAAAGTAGTTGAAACAATAGCAGTTAGTTTATTAAACGATACACTACATGGGAGCACACCCAATGCCCTTGCATTAAATACTGCAAATAATATTCTATATGTAGCAAATGGTTTAAACAATGCCATTGCAGTAATTCAACTTGGTAAGAATGCAGCATCAAACGGAAAAGGTAGATCAAATATTTCTGGATTTATCCCAACAGAAGCATATCCAGGCGGTTTAACAATATTTAATAACCAGATGATTGTTACAAATTTGGAATCGAATGGCTCCAATGTAATTGATGAAATAAAAAAAGCAAGAACCATCCATCAGCAGATTGCTTCTGTAAGTATTATTCCCTTACCCAACTCAAAAGAATTAATGAGCCTTACACAGGAAGTAATTCAAATGAATTTAGTAAGTAGAAACGAACAATTGCAATTAGCTCCAAGAGCGTATATTTCTCCAAAACCAATACCAGAAAGACTAGGTGAACCTTCTGTATTCAAACATATAATTTACATCATTAAAGAAAATAAAACATACGATCAGGTATTTGGTGATTTGCCAAAAGGGAGAAACGATAGTTCCTTAACTGTGTTTGGAGAAAAAGTTACGCCCAACATGCATGCACTTGCTAAACAATATGGTTGGATGGATGATTTTTATGCATCAGGGAAATCTTCTGCTGAAGGGCATCAATGGACGGATGCCGGAATGGTTTCTGATTATGTTGAAAAAATGGTAAGGGCCTGGTTTAGAAGTTACCCCCACAGACAAGAAGATGCACTCGTGTATAATAAAAATGGATTTATCTGGAATCAAGCATTAGATCATGGAAAATCTGTAAAGATTTATGGAGAAGCCTGTGAAACAATTTATGATAAAAAAAGAAACTGGTCAAAATTGTATGCCGATTATAAAAATGGGGTTACACCAGACTGGCATAATACGAGCACCATTGCCAGAATTCGCCCGATCATTTCAAGTACCTATCCAGATTGCGATAACATCGATTTTACAGATCAACAAAGAGCAGATATTTTTATTGCAGATTGGAAAAAATATGAATCCAATAATGATCTGCCGAATTTATTAGTTCTTTCATTGCCAAATGATCATAGTGCTGGAACTTCTCCTGGATATCCAACACCAGATGCAATGGTGGCTGATAACGATCTTGCTGTTGGAAGAATTGTAGAAATGATAAGTCATAGCAAGTACTGGGATTCCACAGCCATATTTATTACGGAAGATGATTCACAAGGTGGATGGGATCATATCTCATCATATAGAACTGTGGGATTGGTGGTTAGTCCATATAGTAATGGAAAACTGATTAGCACCAATTATAATCAAACTTCCATGTTGCGAACTATTGAACAAATACTGGGACTTCCACCTATGAATATTATTGATGCAAGTGCAAGATTAATGACAGACTGTTTTCAAAACGAAAAAAACAATAAAAGATATACCAGCCTGCTTAATAATATTCCTTTAGACCAAATGAATCCGGAAGCACATACACTTTCTGGAAAAGCAAAAAAGTTTGCGCTTCAATCGAAAAACGAAGTATTTAAAGAAGTAGATGGTGGAGAAGATGATAAAATGAATCGGATACTTTGGTTTTACGCAAAGGGAAATACTACCTATCCACAAAATCCTAAAGGAAAATAAATTTAATTAGCAATGAATGAACAAATACTAATTAGAAAAGCAATATTAAACGACGTTGAAGTAATTTATAAATTTATCTGCTCACTTGAAAATACAGTCTTTGACTTTGATTTATTCGTGACTTTATTCAATGAAAATCTAAAAAATAAACGCAACCTATATTTTGTTGCAGAAGATACAAATCAGTCTAATATAATTGGCTACATCAGCTGTCATGGTCAAATTCTACTTCATCATCTGGGATTGGTCTATGAGATTCAAGAAATGTTTGTTGATGAAACAAATAGAAATCAAGGTATCGGCAAAGCTCTTATACAACATGTAGAAAGTTCATTACCCGATAATTGTAAATCACTTGAAGTTACTGCTCAAAATAAAAGGCTTTCGACTCATGAATTCTATCAATTAAATGGATTTGAGTCTTCTCATTTAAAGTTCACAAAATCACTTTAATCTTTAGTGTATTTATAAATGGAATATTTTCTCTGCATTGGCAGTTGTGATGGCAGCCACTTCCATTTCTGAAACTGCTTTAGCTGCTGCAAGTTTGGAAATGATATAGGTAAGATAGCTGCTTTCATTTCGCTTACCTCTAAATGGCACAGGGGTGAGATAAGGTGCATCAGTTTCCAGCACCAGATGTTCTAATCCCACAGTTTCTAAAACTTCTGGCAATCCTGCATTCTTATAGGTAATCACTCCCCCTATACCTAATAAAAAACCCAGATCAATGATTTGTTTAGCCGATTCGGCACTGCCACTAAAACAATGAAAGATGCCCTTTAAGCCTTTTTGGGCAAATGGTTTTACCCGGTTAATGGTTTCTTGCATCGCATTTCGGGTATGAATCACAATTGGCCGTTTTAGATCTAAAGCCCATTGCATTTGTGTATCAAAAGCTTCATATTGCTGATTTGTGAAAGTCTTATCCCAATAAAAATCCAATCCAATCTCTCCTATCGCTACAAAATCTCTTTTATCGAGCCATGTTTTCACATGAGCCAACTCAGAAGCAAAATTTTCTTTCACATAACAGGGGTGTAAACCCATCATTGCAATACAAACTCCTGGAAATTTTTGCTCTAAAGCCAACATCGACTCTGTTTCTGAACTATCAATAGCGGGTAAATACATTTTTGTAACTCCTGCTTTTTGAGCCCTTTCAATCACTAAATCAATATCGCCCTGAAATTCTTCTGAATATAAATGTGCATGTGTATCTATAACCGTCATATTGCAAAAATCTAGCTTTTATATCAAAAAAAATAACCGTCTTTTTTTAGGCAGTGCAAAATAAAAGAAGATTGACTACCGTTTAATAAAAGTGGAACATTGTAAATGAATCCACAGGATAAGAATCGTTTGAATTGTTAGAATTGTTTTCGAAATTAATTGTAGTTAAAAGGTATTGCTAAAACCCGTTAACCGCATAAGTTACTAAATATCAAGGTATTAAGCATTATTTCAGTTAATGCTTTCAAGAGTGTTTTCATAGGGTACGGATTAAAAACGGGCCGGGGTTTCTACCCTGGCCACTCTTTTTTTATACCCTCCTCTTTTAAAAAAATTAATCCGGAATTACTTTGAATTGAAAGCCCAATTGAGTATAAAAATCCAAAAATCTTGGCAGGGCATATTCCATTCTTTTCAAGGCCTTGGCACTATCATGAAAAACAATAATACTTCCTCTCTCCGTATGCTTCAACAGGTTTTGCAAACATTTTTCTGGACTCAATTGCTCATCAAAATCGCCACTTAAAACATCCCACATCACAATTTTCGCTTCCGTTTGAATTCCTTTTTCCTTAGCCCTTGTGCTGATTAAAGATTTTACCTTTTTAATCGCATTAAACCTGATTCTGCCATAAGGGGGTCGGAAAAGGGTACTATGAATTGCATTTGTTGCCTGATCGATGTTGGAAAGGTATTGTTCGGTTGAAACTTTCCACCCATTTACATGGTTCTGCGTATGATTCCCCACTTTATGACCTTCCCTTAAGATCCTTTCGAAAAGCTCGGTTTCTGCTTCAACATTCTTACCAATACAGAAGAAACTGGCTTTTGCAGCATATTTTTTAAGCTGATCTAACACAAATGGGGTGGCCTTTGCATGTGGACCATCATCAAAAGTTAAATAAATCACTTTCTCCTTTTCTGGGATCTTCCATATTAAGGAACGATACAGACTTCTTAGCCAAAAAGGTGCTTTTACAAAATACATGATACAAAGATATTTATCAATTGCTTTTCAGAACGGAATTGCAAAGTTTATCTTTGTAATCTTATGACAAAGAAAATCAGGGTTCGTTTCGCTCCTTCCCCCACGGGTGGGCTTCATGTTGGCGGTGTTAGAACCGTTCTTTTTAATTATCTATTTGCCAAACAAAATGGTGGAGATTTTATTGTTCGTATTGAAGACACCGACCAGACAAGATTCGTAGAAGGAGCTGAAGCTTATATTTTTGAAACATTAAAATGGTGTGGCATTGTGCCAGATGAAAGTCCTTTGCATGGCGGTCCATATGCCCCTTATCGTCAAAGCGAAAGAAAAGCAAACTACCGACAATATGCTGAGCAATTGGTAATCGATGGATATGCATATTATGCTTTTGATACACCAGCTGATTTAGAAGCGATGCGTGTAGAATATAAAACTGCAGAAAATCCATCACCACAATACAACCATGCGCTTCGCGATAAAATGCGCAATTCAATCACGCTAACTGCTGATGAGGTTGCTACTTTATTAGCTGCTGGAACTCCTTATGTGATCAGGATTAAAATGCCTCTGAACGAAACTGTTTCTTTTACAGATATGATTCGTGGGGAAGTAAATTTTAATACCTCACAAGTAGATGACAAGGTTTTATTGAAAGCTGATGGGATGCCTACATATCATTTAGCTGTTGTAGTTGATGATTATCAAATGAAGATCACACACGCATTTCGTGGTGAAGAATGGTTGCCGTCAGCGCCTGTGCATTTATTATTATGGGATTATTTGGGATGGAAAAATGAGATGCCCGAGTGGGCTCATTTACCATTGATTTTAAAACCTGATGGTAATGGAAAATTAAGCAAGCGCGATGGAGATCGTCTTGGGTTTCCTGTATTTGCAAGCGATTGGACAGATCCAAAAACAAATGAAACTACCATTGGATTTAAAGAGCGCGGTTTTTTACCTGAAGCATTTGTAAATCTTCTTGCCATGCTTGGATGGAACGATGGGACTGATCAGGAAATATTTTCGATGGAAGAATTGATTGCTAAGTTTTCGATAGACCGAGTTCATAAAGGCGGGGCAAAATTCGATTATGAAAAAGCTAAATGGTATAATCATGAATGGATTAAACGTAAGCACCCAAAAGAGTTAGAGCTGAGCATTCAAAAATATTTTGCAGAAGCAGGAATAACCATCACCGACGATGCTTTATTAGCTAAAGCGATAGAACTTGTGAAAGACCGCTGTACTTTATTACCCGATTTTGTAACACAAGCTTCCTTCTTTTTCCAATTACCTGAACTCATAGATATTGAAGCTGTGAAGCCAAAATGGGATGATAAGAAAAATATGTTCTTTAATGAATTGATTCGTGCCTTTGAATTAAGTTCAGTTTGGGAGGCTTCAGATCTGGAAACTGAATTCAAAGAAATGGCGGCCGCTCATCAATTAAAACCTGGTGAATTAATGCTGCCTTTGCGCATCATGTTAGTTGGTGGAAAATTCGGACCCGGAGTTTTTGATATTGCCGCTACCATTGGAAGAAACGAAACGGTTGCAAGAATTAAATTAGTATTAGGGCTTCTCCATTTATAATATTTTAATTCATAAATAAAAAGCCTGTTGGTATCTTTCTGCAAAACAATTGCATGAAACAAGCTAACAGGCTTTTATTTTTTTTAGCTGCCTTAAAATTCATCCTTCCCTTTTTATTACAAAACGGCCTCTACGAACCACATCGGGATGAAATGCTATATGTAGCAGAGGGCAATCATTTAGCCTGGGGATTTATGGAAGTGCCGCCATTGCTTTCTTTATTAGCCTGGACTACCCACCTTTTTAATAATAATATTTTTTGGTTGAAATTCTGGCCTTCATTTTTCGGAGCACTCACTATGATTATTTCAGGCAAAATAGTACTCTCACTAGGTGGGAGATCATTCGCAATTTTCATGCTGTTCCTTTCTTTTATTTTCGGTGCTTTTTTGCGGATGCATTTTTTATTTCAACCTAATTTTTTGGAGATATTTTTTTGGACCGCTATCGCATATGCTACAATTCGCTTTACTCAAACAAAGCAAATAAAATGGTTGTATATATTAGGCGTTTGTTGCGGATTAGGTATGTTAAGTAAATACTCAGTTCTTTTTTATATTGTAAGCTTAGTATTGGGTTTACTAATTAGCAATCAACGTAGCATTTTTCAAAATAAACATCTTTATATAGCAGCATTTATCGGATTGATTCTTTTTCTACCCAATTTTATCTGGCAATACAAACTGCATTTTCCTGTTGCCTTTCATATGAACAAATTACAGCAGACTCAATTGCAATATATTAGTCCATCTAGCTTTTTGATAGATCAATTCATCATGAATTTTCCTGTTGTATTTGTATGGATAGCCGGTTTATTTGCTTTGCTGTTTGTCAAAGATTTGAAAGATTATCGCTTTATCGGCTTTGCCTATTTTATAATCATAGGTTTACTCTTATTACTTCATGGGAAAAATTATTATGCCATGGGTGCATATCCAGTATTACTTGCATTTGGATCCTATCAACTGGAAATGTTTACAAAGTATAGATACAAATATGCAAGAGTTTTTTTCATTGCAATTCCCTTCATACTGGGCTATTATTTAATTCCAATTGCTTTGCCCATTATGGAGCCTTCAAAGCTCTCCGCATTCTACGAAAAAAGAAATATAAAAAGAATCGGAGTGTTAAATTGGGAAGATGGCGAATCGCATCCTTTACCTCAAGACTTTGCCGACATGTTGGGTTGGGAAGAAATGGCAAGTAAATCTGCTAAGGCCTTTCATTCGCTCAATGATTCTGAAAAATTGAACACTTTATTATTCTGCGATAATTATGGGGAGGCCGGTGCATTAAATTATTATGCTAAAAAATATAAACTACCGGAAACCTATAGCGATAATGCCAGTTTTTTATATTGGATGCCCGATTCACTTCATTTCAATAATATCGTATTAGTTACTGACGATATACACGAAATGGAACATGATTTTCTCAGGAACTTCAAAGAGGTTGTGTTATTTGATAGTATTACTACACCTTATTCAAGGGAAAAAGGGTCTCTTATACTTCTTTTAAAAGGAATGAACGAAAAAATGCGCGAAGATTTCAAGTTGAAGATCCTAAAAGACAAAAAAGAAACATCTCCGCTTCAATAAGCATTTTAGTCTAATTTTGCTGAAGATTCCTTTCTAAATCTTGCATATGAAAAGACCTATTCGTGTACTTGTTGCAAAAGTTGGATTAGACGGCCACGATCGTGGTGCAAAAGTAATTGCCACAGCTTTACGGGATGCAGGTATGGAAGTGATTTATACCGGATTGCGTCAAACCCCTGAAATGGTAGTGAATGCTGCTTTACAAGAAGATGTAGATGCTATTGGTGTTAGTATCCTTTCTGGTGCACACATGACCGTTTTCCCAAAAATCATTAATTTGATGAAAGAGAAAGAGATGAATGATGTATTGCTCACAGGTGGCGGCATCATTCCTGAAGATGATATGAAAACTTTGCAGGACATGGGTGTTGGTAATCTTTTTGCGCCTGGCACTACTACTTCTGATATTGCAGCTTATATCAAAACATGGGTTGGGGAGAACAGGGATTTTTAGAATTTCAAAAACATTACTATGTCAACTATACTTACCCAACTCGAAAACGGTATTTTCACTATCACCATCAATCGTCCGGATAAACTGAATGCTTTGAATGCTGCGGTTTTTACAGATCTGAATAATGCTATTGATGAAATATATTCCAATGATGAAATTAAATCGGTGATCATCACTGGTGCAGGACCAAAAGCTTTTGTAGCAGGCGCCGACATAAGTGAATTCAATCAATTGAGTAAAGCAGATGCGATGATGCTGTCTAAAGCTGGCCAGGAAACTTTTTTTAGAATTGAAAATTCGCCCAAGCCCATCATTGCATGTGTGAACGGATTTGCATTAGGTGGCGGTTGTGAACTGGCAATGAGTTGCCATTTTAGAATTGCATCAGAAAATGCAAAATTCGGACAACCCGAAGTAAACCTAGGTATCATACCCGGATATGGTGGCACCCAAAGACTAGTGCAATTAATTGGCAAAGGAAGAGCACTGGAATTATTAATGAGTGCAGGCATGATTGATGCGCCTACTGCTTTATCGTATGGACTAGTTAACTATGTTGTAGCATCCGATCTATTATTACCCAAAGCAATCGAAATATTATCCATTATCAATTCAAAAGCACCCGTTGCTATTGCGAAATGTATTGATGCCGCCAATGCTGTATTTGATGAATCCAAAGATGGCTACGAAACAGAAGTAAAAGGCTTTGCAGATAGTTTTGATACAGAAGACCGGGTAGAGGGCACAACAGCATTTCTGGAAAAAAGAAAAGCTATTTTTAGAGGGAATTAATCTTGTTAACCCCGCCCTTTAGGGTGGGGAAGAATATACTATATAAATTGGGCTTTAGCCCTTACGCTGAGTGGGGATTAAATGTAATTACTGATTTTTATCAGCTTAATGTAGGATATGCATATTTAATCTTACACTACCTTTGCGGAGCAAAATTCATTCACCATTTATAAATACAGTTATGGAATTCCGTATTGAAAAAGACACCATGGGCGAGGTAAAAGTACCTGCAGAAGTTTATTGGGGAGCACAGACGCAACGTAGCATCGAAAACTTTCAGATAGCTCAGGACATTAATAAAATGCCTAAAGAAATTATTGCAGCATTTGCTTACTTAAAAAAAGCAGCCGCTCTAACTAATTTAGATGCAGGTGTACTACCAGAAGAAAAAGCAAAATTGATCGGACAGGTTTGTGATGAAATATTAGAGGGAAAATTAAATGGTCAGTTTCCTTTGGTTGTTTGGCAAACTGGTTCAGGCACTCAGAGCAATATGAATGTGAACGAAGTGGTTGCTTATCGTGGCCATGTAATTAAAGGTGGTTCTTTATTAGACCATGATAAATTTTTACATCCTAACGACGATGTAAATAAATCACAATCATCTAACGATACTTTCCCTACTGCGATGCACATCGCAGCTTATAAAATATTATTGGAGACCACCATACCTGGTATCACAAAATTAAGAGACACACTTGCTTTGAAAAGCAAAGAGTTCATGCATATTGTAAAAATTGGTCGTACCCATTTTATGGATGCTACACCTCTCACACTAGGTCAGGAAATTAGTGGTTATGTTTCTCAGTTATCACATGGATTAAAAGCCATCAACAACACATTAGCGCACTTAAGCGAATTAGCATTGGGTGGCACTGCTGTAGGAACAGGTATCAATACGCCAAAAGGATATGATGTAAATGTGGCTAAGCATATTGCTGATTTAACTGGACTTCCATTTGTTACTGCTGAAAATAAATTTGAAGCTCTTGCCGCCCATGATGCAATAGTGGAAGCACATGGTGCTTTGAAAACAGTTGCAGTTAGTCTGATGAAAATTGCAAATGACATTCGCATGCTTTCATCCGGACCAAGAAGTGGAATCGGTGAATTACATATTCCTGATAACGAACCAGGGTCTTCTATCATGCCCGGTAAAGTTAACCCAACTCAATGTGAAGCATTAACAATGATCGCTGCACAAGTTATGGGAAATGATGTGGCCATTAATATTGGTGGTGCTACTGGTCATTTTGAATTGAACGTATTTAAACCAGTAATGATCTATAATTTCTTACACAGTGCAAGATTAATTGGAGATGGTTGTGTAAGCTTTAATGACAAGTGTGCTGTAGGACTAGCTCCTATCGAAGCAAACATCAAAAAGCATGTAGACAATAGTTTGATGCTTGTTACTTCTTTAAATACTAAAATAGGCTATTATAAAGCTGCAGAAATTGCACAGACTGCACACAAAGAAGGAACTACTTTAAAAGAGATGGCAGTGAAACTTGGCTACGTAACACCAGAACAATTCGACGAGTGGGTGATACCGGCACAGATGGTGGGGGAGATAAAGTAAAGTTAACCCCGCCCTTTAGGGTG
>JBAXHC010000074.1:0-16067 GCA_037139075.1 Bacteroidota bacterium | reverse complement strand
TCCTTTTTTTACCATCCTTTTTAATCCTTTCTTTTAAACCATTTCTTTTAAACACTATTTTTTTACTTCTCACTACTCATTCCTCACTTTTTATTTTTGACTTTTTAATTTTGACTTATTCATCTACCTTATTTTTCATGCTCATCAATAAAGAATAAGCTCCCTTTACCACAAACTCTGAAGAAGCAATCTTATCAGCTTGCAGTACTTCGGTAAATCCGTTTTCAGTATTACCTACTTGTACTTCCGTCATTTTAAACTGATTGGCATCAACTTTAATAAATGCGTATTGTTTGTTTTCGAAAAGAACGATAGCGTCTTCTGGTAATACAAATGCTTTTGCATTTTTAATAGATATTTCTGCATTCATATAAGTACCTGGAATTAAATCGTGTTCATAATTTTCAAAATGACAATGCACATCAGTATTTCGATCGGGTGATATATCGTGCCCAATTAATAAAATTTCACATGGATGTTTCTTAGTGGGCTGAGTATTTGTAAATGCATTTAGTTTTTGACCAATAAACAATTTACTGATATCTTTCTCGTACACTTTCAAGTTCAAATGAATATCAGAAGGATTAATTAATTCAAAGAGTACTTCTGTGGGGGAAACATATTTACCAATATTCACATTTACTTTCGACACAAAACCGTCGATGGGAGAATATAGGTTAATGCTTCTGGAAATATTGTTCACGTTTAGTTTCGCAATATTGATACCAACCAATTGTAGCTTCTCTTTTAAAGCACTTAGCAAAACCTGCTGTGATTTAAAATCAGACTCAGTTTGCTGCATAATTTTATCACTGCTAGCCTGCGTTTTATTCAACTCTTTTTGACGGTTGAATTCTAATTCCAAATAAACAATTTTCTCCTTCGCAGTTAAATAATCTTGTTGCAACTGAATGTATTGTTCACCTTCAATAAGTGCAATAGGGTCGCCTTTTTTAATATGTTGTCCGGGTAAAAGATTGGTTGACTTTAAATAGCCTCCCATAGGCACACTTACCGATATCATATTTTGAGGGGGCACATCTATTGTTCCATTAACTCTTAAAATTGAAGAGATTTCTTTCTGCTCCATTTTAGATATAACTATTCCCGCATTTTTAATTTGTATATCAGATAGTTTCACATGATTTACTGTGGTTGCTATAACACTCGGCTCTTCCCTCTTCTTGTTGCCGCAGGAGCTTAAAAATGCTATTGAAATGATTAATAGAAGGACTTGTTTCATACTATATTTTAAGTAACGCATGTTTATTGATTAATTAAGTAATGTAATTGGATGATAGATTCATTCAGACTTTTTACAGATTCGATATAGTCGTTTTTTACTACAGTAGACTGATTGATTAATTGTACCCATTCTAAATAATTGATTCCCCCGTTTGCCAATTGCAGATTAGCCGTATTTGCAATTGTCTGGGCATTTTTCAATGCAGTACTTTCGAAATATTGCACTGCATGTAAGAACTTACGATATTGTAATAAAGCAGATTGATAGTTCGACTGCATATTTTGCAACCCAATGTTATAATTGTTTTCAGCAACTTGTTTATTCAACCTGGCTCCAGCTATCTTCGACTTCTGTGCTTTTGCAAAAATGGGTATGCCTACGCCTACTTGAATGGCACTGAATCTAGTATCAGTTCCATATAGTTTATTGTCGGCTCCCATCCCTTTAATACTTGAATTATTGTAGCCTACAGTAAAGCCAGGCATTAATAAACTTTTTTCCACTTCTATTACAGCATCCGCTAATTGTTGCTGGTGCAGGATCATTTTTAAGCTTGGGTGATCTTTTAATAAACCAGTGTCGGTGAAATTAATCGGGTCCATTTTATATTGTAGTTCCACTGGACTGTACACCACAGTTGTATTGAGTAATAATTGAAACTGCAATTGTAACACTGATCGATCCTGTTCTAGTTGTTGAATCTGGATATTAATTTGTCCTAATTGAGTTTCAGCACTTGCTTTTTCAAGCAGGTTTGTTTCACCCTTTGCTAATCTCTGCTCCGCTCTTTTATAAAATGCCTGATACAAACTATCGGTATATAAAAGCAGTTTTCGTTTCTGTTCAATATAAAGAATGGTATAATATAATTGAGATAGGTCTTTCTTCAACAAAGCTTGTTTAACAGCAATGTTCATCACACTTGTTTTCCATTCTTCCTGCAATAATTCTCTTTGTTTAGAATAAACAGTAGGAAAAAGAAAAGACTGAGAAATCCCAAATTTAGTATCTGTATAAATGCTATTAATCTGACCCACATCTGCTATGAGATTGGTTTGAGGTAGATTAGTAGCAGATTTTATCAATGCTTCCTGATACTTTGATTTTAGTTCTTCATTTTTTACCTGAAGATTATGCTGCAAAGCAGTATCAATTGATGCCTGTAAGCTTATTGGTGTCTGTGCGCTTAATGTAGAACCCATACACATTAGTAACAATAAAATCACTACAACAGGTACTGATTTTTTATGCTTTTTCTTTTTAGGGGAAGTCTTCTCAAATGTCATATATAGTACTGGTAAAATGTAGAGTGTAAGAAATGTAGCAATCAACAAACCTCCGATCACTACTGTTGCTAATGGTCTTTGCACTTCTGCTCCAGATCCATTACTGATAGCCATTGGAAAGAATCCTAGTGAAGCAACAAAAGCCGTCATCAAAACAGGTCTTAACCTTACTTTAGTTCCCATCAATACTACCCTTCTTAGATCAGTAATTCCCTCGTCTCTAAGTTGATTGAATTCTGCAATTAATACAATGCCATTTAATACAGCTACTCCAAAGAGTGCAATAAATCCAACCCCAGCACTAATACTAAAAGGCATCCCTCGCAAAGCCAAAAAGATAATTCCTCCAATAGCAGAAAGCGGGATAGCAGAATAAATCAGTAACCCTTGTTTCAAAGAATTGAAAGCAAAATGCAATAAAATAAGTATCAATAATAAAGAAACCGGTACCGCAATCATCAACCTGCTTTTTGCTGCATTTAAGTTTTCAAATGCCCCGCCATAAGTGATATAATATCCCGTTGGAAATTTTATTTGTTTTGCGATTTTTTCTTGTAATTCTGTTACAATGGTTTGCACATCTCTGCCCCGGACGTTAAAACCAACAACGATTCTTCTCTTGGCATCTTCCCGTTGAATTTGATTGGGTCCTTGTTTAATTTGAACATCTGCCAACTGACTCAAAGGAATTTGTGTTCCGCGTGGCGTTGGGATTAAAAGGTTTTGAATATCTTTTAAATCTTTCTTCTGCTCACCACTAATTCGTACAACAACATCAAATCTTTTTTCGCCTTCAAACAGCATTCCTGTTGTTTGTCCTGCAAAAGATGTGTTTACAATTTTATTGATATCTACAATATTCAAACCATACTGTGCAATCGTATTTCGGTTGTAATTGATGATAATTTGAGGCATCCCTGCTACCTGTTCTACATATAGATTTTTAGCTCCAGGCACAGTGTTTACTATAGCACCCAATTTATTGGCGTATAAAGAAAGTGTGTCTAAGTCTTCGCCAAAAATTTTACAAACCACATCCTGTCTGGCTCCCGTCATTAACTCATTGAAACGCATTTGAACCGGAAACTGAAAACCTGCTGTAACACCTGGAACTGCTTCTAATGCCTTACCCATTTTCTCACTCAACTCATTAAAGGTTTTAGCTGAAGTCCATTCTTTTTTAGGTTTCAAAATTACCATCATATCACTTGCATCCATCGGCATGGGATCGGTAGGCACTTCACCGCTTCCAATTTTTGTAACAATCTTTTCTACTTCAGGAAACTGTGTCTTTAATATATGTGCAGCTTTTTGTGTATTCACAATCGTAGTATTTAAACTACTACCTGTTAACACTCTTGTATCAACTGCAAAATCTCCTTCTTCTAAAGCAGGAATAAATTCCGCTCCTAAATTTGTAAGTAATATAACAGCAAATACAAATAAAGCCAGTACAGATGAAAGTGCGATTTTAGGGAATTGAATTACGAAGTTCAATGTTCGCTGATACACTCTTTCAATTTTCGACATCCAGATATCTGAGATATTTGGTTTGTGTTTTATTTTTTTACTCAGGAACAAAGCGCTCATCATTGGAATATAAGTCAGCGATAACACAAATGCACCCAATAATGCAAAGGCAACAGTTTGTGCCATGGGCTTAAACATCTTTCCTTCAATGCCTTCTAATGTAAAGATTGGAAGGTATACCACCAGAATAATTACTTGACCAAATACAGCACTATTCATCATTTTACTAGCCGACTGGTTAACCTCAACATCCATTTGAGTTTGGTCCAACTTAGTAATATTTGCAAAATGTTTGCTATGGCCAAGCCGATGCATTACTGCCTCTACAATAATTACTGCGCCATCTACAATTAATCCAAAATCGAGCGCCCCCAAACTCATCAGATTTCCGCTAACTCCAAATAAGTTCATCATAATAACTGCGAATAGCATCGCCAGTGGAATCACTGATGCAACCAACAAACCCGCGCGGAAATTTCCAAGAAATAGCACCAATACAAACACAACAATCAACGCTCCTTCTAATAAATTTTGTTCTACAGTTCCGATAGCGTTATTCACCATTTTTGTTCTGTCGAGAAATGGTTCAATCACAATTCCTTCAGGAACAGTTTTTTGTATCTGTGCAATTCTTTCTTTTACATTTTTAATGACATCACTACTATTAGCACCTTTCAACATCATTACTACGGCACCTGCAACTTCTCCTTGATCATTATAGCACATGGCACCAAAACGGGTGGCATTGCCAATTTTAATAGTGGCTACATCTCTTATGAATAAAGGGGTGCCACTATTGGTATTTTTAATAGCAATATTATTGATGTCTTCGATACTGCCTAAAAGTCCTTCTGTACGGATATACAAAACTGTAGCACCTTTTTCAATATATGCACCGCCAGTATTTTGATTATTTGATTCGAGTGCTTTAAAAATATCAGCGATGGTAATATTGTATGAAAGCAATTTATTAGGATCAACTTCAATGGAGTATTGTTTTAGTTTACCACCAAAACTGCTCACTTCAGCCACCCCTTTTACGCCTAAAAGTTGACGACGAACAATCCAATCCTGAATCGTACGTAAATCTGTTTCATTGTATTTGTTTTCGTATCCAGCTTTAGGACGAACTACATATTGGTAAATCTCTCCTAATCCCGTACTAACCGGACCAAGCTCTGGTGTACCAATACCTTGCGGAATAATGGCCTGAACTTTTTGTAATCGTTCAGCAACTTGTTGACGGGCCCAATACACATCGGTTGCATCATCAAAAACTATTGTTACTAAAGAAAGTCCGAAACGAGAGAAACTGCGGATCTCTTTTAGTCCGGATATATTATTGTTTGCTTGCTCAATAGGGAAAGTAATCAGTCTTTCAATATCGGTTGCTCCAAATGAAGGAGCGATGGTGATGACTTGCACCTGATTATTTGTGATATCAGGAACGGCATCAATAGGTAATTTGGTAAATTGGTAGCTGCCATAACCAATCAGGGTAATGATAAATAACCCAACGATTAGTTTATTTTTTATAGCGAAGCCAATTATAGCGTTCAGCATAATGGTCGTATTTATATATATAATAAATTAAAGGCTCTTGTGTGGTACAAAAGCAAAGTTCAATTGCTTAAAAAACAATTGCATCTAAAAAGTTTAACAAGACTTAGGCGGCTGCCAGATACTGGCTAAGTAAGAGGGAAGGAGATCGTTTTGATGTATATCGATTTTCTTTTCAGATACTATAACAACCGGAGCTGTTAATGAAATATGTTCATTTAATGGAACGAATTCGCTTGCTAAAACATAAATAAAGTCACCTGAACTTTTGAAAGGCAATTGCATGTCTTTGTTATAGTCTTTGTCTTTCGGACTTCCGTGCATATAATGCATATCCAGAAACTTCATAAAACTAATGCTTTTGTCGAACTGACGGTGTTCAACAAAATGCTTAAAAATCATCGGCATTTTCAACAGTTGATTGGCATCAGTTGTTGTAAACAGATAAATACTAAGGAATAGTATGGCGATTGACTTTTTCAGACTGCAAAGGTAACTATCTTATATTAACCAATTATAATTTTTAGCCAAAACAGTGCTAAACCGTAAATTACGCAAGTTTTATACTGAAATATGAAAAGAAGATATCAGGTACTTGCAGTTCTATCCATTTTATCGATGATTACATTTCTGGATAGAATAGCTCTTTCTTCTGCAAGTGGTTCCATCATGGCGGATTTGCATTTGAGCACGGTTCAATGGGGATGGATCTTAGGGGTATTTACTTTAGCATATGGACTTTTTGAAGTACCAACAGGTTGGCTGGGGGATAAAATTGGAGGGAAGAAAGTATTAATAAGGGTAGTGATCTGGTGGTCGTTCTTTACAATCCTCACAGGATTTTCAACAGGATTTTTAATGCTTTTAATAGTAAGGACTTTATTCGGGATGGGAGAAGCGGGTGCATACCCCAATACTTCCATTATACTCAGTAAATATTTCCCTGTCATAGAAAGAGGAAGAGCTCAGGCAATTATCTGGGGGGCATCAAGAATTGGTGCTGCGTTAACTCCATTTGTTGTTCTTCCACTGCAACAAAGATATAGCTGGCATATCCCATTTTATATTTTAGGGGCTGCCGGAATTGTATGGGCTTTATTTTGGTTTTTCTGGCATAAAGAAGACCCCACTGAGGTAAAAGACATCGATCCAAAAGAATTAGAATACATCTTAGCCAATCGAGATTTGCCAATTGTTTTAGAAGAAAATAAAAAATCATATTGGAGCATTTTTGAATCAAGAAATATCTGGTACTTGTTAGGGATGTATGTCTGTTATGCTATAGGAGCCTACTTTTTTCAAAGTTGGTTTCATACGTATTTAGAAAAGGGAAGATTGATTCCAAAAGATCAATTGATCTGGGCATCTTCAATCCCTTATTTATTAGCTGGCCTGGGTTGTTTGAGTGGCGGATGGTTGAGTGATAAAGCGGTATTAAAATACGGCAAGAAATGGGGAAGAAGAATCGTACCCATGATTGGATTATTTGTGTCTGGATTATGCATGATCGGTGCATCATTAGTTGCAGATAATACAATAGCCATTATTGCTTTAGGAATTGGAATGGCATTCATGGATGTAACAGCTCCAGTGGCTTGGGCAGTAGCTATGGACCTGGGAGGATTAAAAAGCGGTTCAGTTTCAGGTTCTATGAATGCTGCAGGATTAACTGCAGCATATTTAAGCACCGTTATTTTTGGATATTTAGCCACAGCATATGGCTATTATTTACCCGTATTATTAATAGGGGTCATAGTGTTGTTTGGCGCATTTGTTTGGCTGAAGATTGATGCAACAAAAACCTTAATGAATAAATCCTAATCTCTATAAATAAATGTAGAGAACAATGGCAAGAAAAGTACTTTCTCGTTTATCTTACATTGAACCTATCCAGAGTGGCCCTGAAAACAACCATGGCCCGCTTAATATAACAATAGCGGCCACTAAAATTGACGTTCCGGCAGCCAATCCAAGAACGCTTAATCCATGATTCAGATTTGTTCTGTTTTTGTCTTTCTTATAAATATCGATCCTCGAAATATCATTAGCCGCTATGTGAACGTGGTTCGAGTTTTGTACATCAGATTTTAATGGTGTATAGATATGAACTTCATTTAGAACAGCTGATTCATATCTTTTTTTATACCTATTAGAAGTGCTTTCTTCGGGAGTTAAATAAATTAGATGTTCAGGAATTTCTATTTTATTAATATCCCCTTCAATAGTTTGATTTGTGATAGCATAATTTGTTAGTTCAAATGTTTTATCAGCAAAATGAACAATTACAAATTTATTATTATCCGCCTGTACTTTTTCGGCTACATCAGTGCTTAGACTTTTTTGTGAATTGGTGAGGTAGAAATTTTTAAAGCAAGAGGTTGTAAGAATGGTGATACTCATTAAAACAACTAAGGTTTTAGAAAAATTATTTTTCATATTCTATATTTTTTACGTGATGAATTAAATACTAATTTGAAATGACGGCTAGATGTTGCAAATGGTTTTAGAAACTATATTGAATATTACATCCAAAATATTGACTCCTATCGATAGCTTGTAAGTCTACATTGTAATTACTTGTAAATGCCAGATGATGATTGAATTCATATTTAGCTAAAAAATTAATGCCAAAGCAGAGATTAAAAGAAGTAGATGTATTTGAGTAATCAAAATTAAAATCTAGACTAGTAAATTTTTGGGAATAAGATCCCATTGAAAATGAAGGGCCGCCTCCAAATAAAAAGCCGCTTTTTTTAAATGGACGATACAAATAATTTAAATTCAATTCTCCAATACTCGCAACAGTGCTGGTTGTTGAAAGAGGTATACTATTTGTTGTATGCTTTTTAATAATACTTAAGGTAGGTTGAAAAAAGAAATTGTGCCTAAGAGGGACATTAGCAAAAAAACCAACAGAGAATCCAGTACCAGATTGAAAACCAGAATTGTTACCATATTGGAATCCTGATTTGGATGATATGCCTTTGGCAGAATTTACACCTACAGAAAATCCCAAAATAGTATTTTGCGAATTGGCTTCTATACAAATAAATGAAAGAAGCATTAGTAATAACGGGAATTTGTTTTTCATTTCTTTTTATTTTTGTTTTTTTAAAACTATTCATCAAGAAAGTGTAGCTCTAATTAGTGCTTGGACTAAAACTCATGAAAGCAATTAATGTGCTATCCATATTTTCAGTGCTTGATTTACTTTTCTCCATCTATTATAATCTCTATTGACAACTATAAAATGGGGAGGCTTGGCGTCTCTGATGGCATAACCCAATAATGCTCCAGGTATCGCCGCAGATATAGCTGTGATCCCTGCCTTTTCTATATTTGTATCTAATAAAAACTGAGATAAAGGGTTACTCTCCATTAATCTCATGGAAAACCCTACTACAGAAAAAACCAATGCCGATAAAAACATATAATGGCCTAACGACCTGTTGGTTTTAATCAGTTCAATTTCACTGGCATGCAACTCAACAACCTGAGTCGGAGTGGAAACCAGGATACTTGAATTGGTTACATAAATAAGTTCCCCCTTTAAAATCTTTTGATTGTTGCTATCAAACACCCGAACAAAATGTTTTGATTGCAAAAAGGAATGCATTTTTTTCAAAACAAATAAAATAGAGCTCCTTTTCATAAAAAATAATTTAGCGTTAATTAAATGAGTTGTGTTGAATCGTTTGTATACTAAAAATATCCCCCTGTAATTTTGATTCATAATTGATAAATACTCAACAAAGGCCAGTATTAGGATTTATTAATTAATGCCTAATCGCAGCTGCTTATAGTTTGTTTTTTTGCTATTTATCTCTTAAATTGTTATTGCAGTATGCGTTTTTCGCAAAAAGATGGTATCTAATAAGTAAAAAATGCCAAAATAATACGAATGGAAAGCTTGCAATTACAACAACTCTTTTTTCAGCAGATCAAAGGGAAAACAGCTCCCAACAAATCATTTGTAGATGAAATTGCAGATTTACTAGAGATTAGTAATGATAGTGCATACAGAAGAATCAGGGGCGAAAAGCAGATTTCGTTTGAAGAGATCAAAAAGCTCGCTTCCCATTTTAAGATATCCCTTGACCAGCTTTTACACTTGAAAACAGATTCTTTTATTTTCACTGGCCGAATTACGAATAATACCGATTATAAGCATGAAGAATGGCAGAAGTCCGTACTAACTCATTTGCAAACAATCGACAGTTTTAAACCTAAAAATCATTACTACTATCTGGCTAAAGAAATTCCATTTCTTTATTATTATATGTTACCAGAAATTGCTGCTTTCAAAGTCTTTTTCTTTCTTAAATCAATCCTTTTTTATGACGATTGGAAAACTGCCAAATTTTCTGTGAAAGATGATTATAGCCAATATCATGAATTATGGAGAACCATTAGTAACACTTATGCATCAATTCCCGCAACCGAAATTTGGAGTATTGATAATATCACAAGTACCATTCAGCAGATAGAATATTACAAATTAACAGGTGCTTTAAAATCTAAGGATGATGCAATTTGTCTCTTAGATAAACTAGAAGAATTAATCAATCATATCGAAAAGCAGGCAGAGGCTGGCGTTAAGTTCCAATACAAACAAGAGCCTAAGCCAGGATTAGCACCTTTTAAAATGTATGTGAATGAATTAACGATGGGAGATAATATGCAGTTGATCCAATTAGGTGACAATCTGATAACTTATATTAACCATAGTGTGCTCAATTTTATTTATACCCAGGATGAATCGTTCAATAATTATACAAAAAAAACTTTTGATATCATTACTCAAAAATCAACTTTAGTCAGTGAAGGAAATGAACGCGAAAGATTACTTTTCTTTAATCGTCTTCGCGAAAAAATAAACACATCGAGAAAGCAGTTTATTTAATGGTTCAAAAACGTAATCTAAAATTTGCTTGAATTTTACAATAGAACCCATCCTGAATTGGTATTTCCATCAGGTCAGTTTTTATCCTACGTAAAATTGTATGGCCAGCCTCTACTCGAATTACAAAATGTTTTAAAGGATATAGATCTGTATACGCCCCTAGTCTATTATCGTCCACCCGAACAAAATGATTTGTATCGTAACTTTTGTAGGAACTGGAAAGTGATTCAAAAATTGCCCCATAATAAAATGCTTTACTCACTTGATGTTCATAGATCATTTTATCAGGAAGAACTCCAAACAGCAAGTTTTTTTCATTGATTTTCCAATCGATACCTGCTAAAGGCAGGATCAGTTTTCGGCCATATTCTTTATTAAAATACATACCAAATTTAAATTTCATCGTTTTCTTATACACATAAGTGGAAAGTGCATACCCTCCGAATTGATTAAACTTTAATGAAGGGATACTGTTGTCCAGATTGTCTTTTCCCAAACTTGTTCTGGGCACAAATACAGTCATTAATTTCCACTTAGTATTCAATTGTGTTAAATAACCAATAGGCATACCAAAAGAGTTCAATTGAAATCTACTAACAGCACCCTTAAAAATATTGTTTGTATTTGAAATAGTATTTACTTCCCATTTTTCAAAAAAAGGACTAAATAGCAACAGTTTTGAACCTTCTTTATTCAGCTTTATAGGGATATTTAATGAAGTATTAAAATGAACTAAAGTGTTTGTATTATTCAAAAAATTGAAATTAGGTCCAACTGTATTTTGAACATTTAAAATATCTAAATAAGGCTGTGCTTTTAAGTATCCATGAGCACTTAAAATAAAGACTATTAAAAAGATGCTTTTTCTCATATATCTAATTTTGGGTTTGATGAATGTTTTATCAAACCTATTATTAGATATATGCATTACATAATTGATTAAAATGGGAATGGATGTAGAAGAAGTAAAAACCACTATTCTAATGCAGAAGGCCCATATTTACAGTGTTTTTCTTTCTTAATAAAAATAAGGAGGACGGTTTTTGCATTTCCTCCTAATAAATTTTTCATAATTGGTAAATATTACTAAATGATAATTTCTATTTCAATCTGGAGATTGGTCTGGTAAGGCAAGTTGGCCCACCTCCTCCTTTTACGCTAATATCATTTCCTTTATATTCTATCACCTTACAACCTGCAGCAATCAATCCCGCTTTTGTTTTTGGATTTCCTTCCACCATCAAACAGGTTCTGGGTGCTAATGCTAATACATTACATCCCATGCTTTCAAATTCTTCATCAGGTACTTCTACTAACTGATAACCTCTTGCAATCAAAAGGTTACGGAATACAATTGGGATTAACGGAGAATATACTACTGCAAGATTGGTATCAACTGGACTTAAGACCGACATTAAATGAAATACATCAGATGGTCCTTTATAATGAGGAAGAGATACGGTGATTACTTCTACTCCCAAAGGTTTTAATAAGGCTGTGAGTTGTCGGATCCCTTCCTCATTAGTTCTGTAGGTATGTCCTACAGCTAATGTATGCTCATCCAACCAAGCAACATCACCACCTTCCACAGTTCCGGGAGCTGCTATTTCACCAAGAACAGAAATGCCGTTTGCTTCGAAAGCTTCTTTTTCAGCTCTTGGCTCATGAATTCTTCCAGCTTTACCCATATTGCAAATAATCATTCCCTTATCAGTTGCGATGGCAGCATCTCTGCAATAAATGGAATCCATATTCACAGTGCTGTTTTGAGGAAAGTATAAAAGTTCCGCGCCATTGTCTTTTAAGATCTGTTCAAAAGAAGCATATTCCTTCAGAGAGTTCGCTATATCTGGCTTACCCAGATAATTCAGCTCCTTCCAATATGCATCAATATGCGCATCACTAATAAAAGCAGCTGCTGCTTGTTTAATAAAAAGTGATTTAATTTTTCCGATTTCTGAATGTGCGCTTGTTGACATATTTGTAATTTAGAATGATGCTTAATAAAATATAATGTGCTAATTTTTTCTATCCCTCAACCAGATGATCCAAACATAAAATGGAATACCTGACATCAATAATAAGAACCCCCAATAAACTATTTCTTGCCCTGATCCGATTATGATCCATAAACAAAACAAGAAAGCCAATGAAGATAATAAGATCGCAGCCATCCATCCTCTTTTTGAAGCCATTTTATTTCCCACACGAATAATGATATAAGATGCCGTTGAAAAAAGATATGGAATTAGAATAGTCAGTGTAGAAAGTAAAATTAAAAATTTGAATTGTTCCACTAAACCCTTGGTATAATTCATGCACATTAATACAGATACTAACACACTTGAGATAATGATACCAATTGCTGGTACACCATTGCCATTTTTTTTCGCAAATAAGGGAGGAAATAATTTATCCTTCGCAATAGCAAAAGGTATCTGGCCCTGTATCAAAATATACCCATTCAAAGCCCCAAATGCAGCAATGGCAGCTCCTGCACTTACCAGGTATCTGGCACTTGTACCCCAGACCATTTCTGCCGCATCTGCAAAAGGGGTAACAGAATGCTGCAAATTTTTAGCAGGGATCATACCCATGATACTAATACTACTTATGATATAGATCAAAGTAGTAATAACAGTTCCAAGCATGGTAGCTCTGGAAATAGTTTTATCAGGATTGTCTACACTGCTTGAAGGAATGGTAGCGCATTCTAAACCAAGAAAAGCGAAAAATGTTAATGTAGCTGTAGCACTAATAGCTGAGAAAAAAGATCCGCCACTTGAATTGAACGGAGTGAAATTTTTAATGTCGAAAAAGAATAGTCCTGCAATGGCAACTAGAATTAATGGAATGACTTTTAAAATTGTAGTAACTAATTGCAATTTTCCTGAAGCAAGAACCCCCTTTGTATTAATCCAGGTTAAAAACCAGATAGCAAATAAACCAGCACTAACTGCTGCTATTGCGCTACTTGCAAGTACTGGAAAAAAAGTACTTAAAGCACTTATTAAAGAAACAGCAATTGCCGCATTGGTACACCAAAGTGAAATCCAGTATCCCCAGGCCACTAAGAAGCCTGCAAAATCTCCAAGTCCTTTTTGAGAATAGGCATAAGGCCCCCCATCTGCAGATGGCAATAATTTATTTAAGTTAGAAAATATTTTAGCGAGCAGTAAAGCACCAATTGCAGAGATCACCCAACCAATTAAACTAATAGCACCATAATTAGCCAAAGTAGATGGCATCAAAAAAACACCAGCACCGATCATGTTACCTACCACAAGAGAGGTACTTGTCCATATACCTAATTTTTTCGGTGTCTTTTGCATAGTAGTCTCAAATATATTTGTATTTGGGATTACTTGATTGATTTTTGAATTTTTAGTACCAGTCGTTGATTTAATATTCCCATGGCGATATACAGCATGGGTGAGATCAGGAACTCTTGCATACTGGCAGCAATTTCCTTCACCTGATAACGTACCATTCCGAAGACCCAATCATAAATGCCGATACTGGTAATAGTGCTCAATAATGTAATGTGCACAAAATGCCAGAGATATAACATCCATGTAATTTTATGTTTTCCAAGATGATATGTGCCCACTAGATAAACGGTGAATGTGGTTATGAATTTAATCACGTGCCGCCATTTTCTGGGAATTAAAAGGGTAGCTGGTTGATCAGCAAACAAAATATAAAACATACTATAAATCAGCATGATGATAATTAGTCCTGTTAGATAACGTTGTTTCCTGGTTTTATAGAACAGCATCGCAGGGTTGATTTTTTTTAGTAAAATAGACCCAGAGCATTACAATAACAGTATAAACAACTGCTTTGAAAATAAAATGATGTGAAATATAAAAATAGGGATGATAGAACTCTTTTATAATACCTAAAAGGGAGCACCTTACTATATTGCAGCAATCAATTAGAATAACACCAAATAATAAGTAGAATAATTTTCGTTTTTTACTGGATGGGAAACAAAGAATAAACCCGCTATATAAAACCATTAATTCCAATCCATTGCATCCATCAGCTATATGTAAGACTTTTTTATTATTATGAATAATTTTACAAACCTGCACTATTTGTATTTGCCCTTCCATGATAGTAGTATCCACATTATTAAATGCGCTAAAATCATGCATACCGCTTATGTGATTTAACAAATAGGCAGAAGCAACTCCCACATGATTCGTTAGAGGACCATCGAGGATTCGTGTGTTTAATAAAAAAATAAGGTAGATCAATTTCCAGGCAACTGCCATTGCTAATGCCATGGATAAAAAATATCTAACTGGCTTAGGTATTTGTTGATAATAGTTTACTATTTTTTCTTCAAGCCCCTCCATAAATCATATGGCAGTTTTTATATACTGTATCGCATCTGCTAGTGCATCTAACAAAGTTGGCAAAAGGGAAGAAAAAATATACTTATTGGAATTATAAAGTTTTTCGTTAAAAATTTTTAGGTGCCGAGGAATCAGGTTTATAATAATTTCATTTCATCTGGATTCCAGAGAATGGGTTTTTGAATTTGCGCACTCAAATTACAGGCAATGCTAGGAGCAGCCGCTCTTAAACCAAAAGAGGCATCTTCATGTATCATACTTCCTGTTCTAACAGCATTGAAGAATACGATCATATGATCTAAGCGATCATCATAACCTTCAGGAGTATTGAATACTTGTTCTTTATTTAAATCATAGCCACCATCCGTATCATTGCCATATTCTGATTGGTACCATTTTTTATATTCTTCTTTTTGTTTTTGTGAAAAGCTATCGAAAGAATCATATCCGCCATAACCTGGTGCGGCTCTTCTCTTCAGTGTTCTAAGTTTATAACCATTACCACCGCCTTCAATCACACCTTCGGTACCAATTAGTTTTAAACCAAATGATCCTTTCCCTTCTCCATCAGTTAAATTGATTCTGGTAGTCACATGAAATGCATTGTGTTTAACCGATTGTTTATAATCCATGATTGCATTGATGATATCAAATGCATCCCTGCCATCTTTCCATAATTTCAAATTGGCAAAACTAGAAATTTTACTTGGACCAGTAGACCCTGTGATGGTATGAATACCTGTTAATAAATGAACGATCAGGTCGCCTGCAGCACCTGTTCCGTAAGCACCGTAATTGCGCCATCTGAAAAAACGTTTAGCATCAAATGGCACTTTAGGAGCATATCCTAAAAAGGTATCAAAATCGATTGTTTCAGGAGATGCATCAGTAGGAATAGAATATTGCCAGGCTCCCTTGGCTTCTGTACGATCGCAGTAGGATTCAATCATGGTAAGTTCCCCAATGGTTCCAGCAGCGAGTACTTTCTTGGCTTCTAATATCCCGGCTGCGCTGGCCATCTGACTACCCACTTGAAAAACCTTACCTGTCTTTTTTTGGGTATTAATCACCTCCCAGCCTTGTTCAATTTTTTGCACCATGGGTTTCTCACAATACACATGTTTGCCAGCATTCATGGCATCGATTGAAATTTTCTGATGCCAATGATCAGGGGTGCA
>JBAXHC010000073.1:0-16184 GCA_037139075.1 Bacteroidota bacterium | reverse complement strand
ATACCCAGTTTCTTTTTTGAAGTTGCAACTCCAGAACCTGTTACAACTACCTCACTCAATGCTTTCACATCTGTAGTAAGTTGTACTTGCAAGTTGGAAGAAGAAGCAGCCATAGTTTTATTTTCAAAACCTAAAGCCGAAATAACCAAGCTAGCGCCGGTTTTTACTTTAATAGAAAATGAACCGTCAGCTCCGGCACTTGTACCGTTTCTTGTTCCTTTTTCTACAATGGATGCTCCATTTACAGGAGATCCTTTGTCATCAACAACCTTACCGGTCACTGTGGAGCTTTGTGCAAAGCCGACCAAAATGGTCATCAAAAAAGCACAAATGCTCATTAGCATTTTTTTTCTCATGTTGTTTTTTTTGGGTTTGTTAACCTTTTGTCAATTCTTTTGACCACCCAAGTAACGAAAAAGCTGCTCATTAACCTTAGGTTATTTTTCTTTTTAATAGTTTTTTAATCTTTTTATTGCTCATAAGTTAAATAATTTTAATACTGTTTAAGTATTTGTATACCGATTGCCTTCATTTGTTCATATATAACTAATTATAATATTTTTGTATTTGTTATAAAGAATTAAATCTTTGAAGGGTATTTTTAAGGTCTATTACAATTATTTGTTATTTGTATATATTGTATGCGAAATGATATTTTTTATACATTTCAATTAATTATTTTTATATAATATTATTTTAATATTTATAATTTAGACTTAGATTCCTTAATATCCTAATTTTCAGGATTCCCAGAACCACATTTTTTTTTCTCAAAAACCAAAAATTTATTTTGCCATCTGCCCCATTATTGTAATTTAGTGGAAGAATTTAATGGGTTAGTAAGTAATGAGGGTCAGCAGCAATGTTGACCCTTTTACATTCCAATAAGCTCCTAAAAAATCTTTAGAACTCTTCATTCTAACTTTCTATTTCTTTCCTTTTTTTGAGTGTTTGTAGACTTATCTTTATAACAATGAGTAAGATTAAAAAAGCATTTTTTTGTACTAATTGCGGATATGAATCTGCAAAATGGATTGGTAAATGCCCTGCATGTGCAGAGTGGAATACTTTTGTAGAAGAAATAATCGACAAAGGAACAGACAAAGAAGAAAATTGGAATGGATATCATTCCGAAAAAAGAATTGCAAAAACAATTGCACTCACAGAAATAGTTACAAAAGAAGAAAGAAGAATTAATACGAACGACACTGAGTTAAATCGGGTTTTAGGTGGAGGTATTGTTCCTGGTAGTATCGTTCTTGTTGCTGGCGAACCGGGAATCGGAAAAAGTACATTGTTTCTTCAAATTGGTTTAATGATGAACCAATTGAAAGTTTTATATATCTCCGGCGAAGAAAGTGACCAACAAATAAAAATGCGGGCTGATCGATTAAAAGCATCGAATGAAAATTTCTATCTGCTCACTGAAACATCAACGCAAACTATTTTTCAAGAAATAAAAAAACTGAAACCACAATTGGTAATTGTGGACTCTGTTCAAACATTGCAATCAAACTTGATTGATTCTTCTGCTGGTTCAGTTTCTCAGATCAGAGAATGCGCTGGTGAATTTCAACGTTTTGCAAAAGAAACAGGTACACCTGTTTTTTTAATTGGTCATATTACTAAAGATGGCGCTATTGCCGGTCCAAAGGTTTTAGAACATTTAGTGGATACTGTTTTACAATTTGAAGGAGATCGTCACTATGCATATCGTATATTAAGAACACAAAAAAATAGATTCGGTAGTACTTCGGAATTGGGAATTTATGAAATGACTGGAGAAGGAATGCGCATAGTTTCAAATCCTTCCGAAATCTTAATTGCACAAAGAGAAGAACAATTAAGCGGCAGTGCCATTGCCGCAACACTCGAGGGATTAAGACCCTTACTAATAGAGGTCCAAGCCCTTGTTACACAAAGCGTTTACGGCACACCACAACGAACTGTTACAGGATTTGATTTAAGAAGATTACAACTTCTATTAGCTGTACTTGAAAAAAGAGGAGGATTTCAGTTTGGCACAAAAGATGTGTTCGTAAATATTGCCGGAGGCATTAAAGTGGAAGACCCTTCCATCGACCTTGCAGTAATCTGTGCATTACTTTCTTCCTATGAAGATGTTCCATTACCAAATCATATTTGTTTTGCAGGTGAAGTTGGATTGAATGGAGAAATAAGAGCAGTGAATAGAATAGAACAACGTATTGCCGAAGCAGAAAAATTAGGCTTTGAAAAAATCATCGTCTCTAAATACAATAAAAAAAGTTTTGACCCTAAGAATTATCAAATACAAGTAATTGCATTATCAAAAGTTGATGAGGTATACCAACAATTATTTTAGTTACTTGTAAAATTGCAAACAGCATTTTATATTAGTAAATGCTGTTTCCTTTCGAAAACTTAATACAAGATTTTTCAAGATTACTATTCCCACACTTTTGTGTTGCATGCGGATCTGACTTATCTCATCGTGATGCAATACTTTGTTATCGTTGCCAAATCGATTTACCCATTACCAATTTTTTTTCTATCCCAAATAATCCGGTAGAAAAATCTTTTTATGGACGATTGAATTTGCAAGCTGCAGGAGCATCTTTTTATTTTACAAAAGATTCCCTCATGCAATATTTATTATCTGAATTGAAATACAAACAGAATATTGCTGTTGGATTTTATTTAGGGAGATTGATGGGATATCAATTAAAGCTATCTGAAAGATTTGCATCTATCGACTTACTCATACCAATGCCATTGCATCCAAAAAAACAACAGAGAAGAGGATATAATCAGGCAACCATTATTTGTAATGGCATACAATCGGTTTGGAAAAAACCAATTGCAGAAAATGCAATCATCAGAAAAGTATTTTCTGATAGTCAAACTTTACAAGATCGGATACATCGATGGGAAAATATGCAAGGTATTTTTGCACTAAAAAACAGAGCCCAGATCATTCAAAAGCACTTACTCTTAGTAGATGATGTTACCACTACTGGAGCCAGCCTCGAAGCCCTTGGTTCGGTTCTGGAGTCTGAAAAAGGGGTAAAACTCAGCGTGGCCACTACTGCATATACCATATAAAGCAATATTATTTACCAGTTTCGAAAGCCATTTATCAAAATTTAAGCAACCATTTCTTCCTTTAGTCGTTACTTGTACTATCATTCCAAAAACAAAAAACATGAAATATTTTCTAAGTATTGCAATCATTGCTTGCCTGAGTGCCTTCTCACTGAAAACTGGCAACCCTAGTATTCATAGCTTTAAAGTAAAGTCTATCGACGGCGGAACCATTGATTTTTCCAAATTCAAGGGTAAAAAGATTTTAGTAGTTAATACCGCTTCTAAGTGTGGTTACACACCTCAATACGAGGCTTTACAAAAAGTAGCAGATCAGTATAAAGACAAATTGGTAATAGTTGGATTTCCTGCAAACAATTTTGGAGGTCAGGAGCCAGGCTCGGATGGCGAAATTGTTGAATTCTGTAAGAAGAATTACGGCGTAACTTTTCCTTTAGCCAGCAAGGTTAGTGTAAAAGGCGATGATACAGCTCCTATCTACAAATGGTTGACCAGTAAAACCGAAAACGGTGTTTTAGATGCTACTATTTCCTGGAATTTCAATAAATTCTTACTAGATGAGAATGGTAAAATGATTGCTTACTTCCCTAGTAAGGTTACTCCAGATAGCGAAGAGATTACTAAATACCTGAAATAATTTTTTAAAGCATACCCCACTGTATAAAAGAAGTTGTCCATACCGGACAGCTTCTTTTATTTTGTACCTATCTGAAACATTTCAGATCAGCAAAAGCAAGAGACATTCATGTTATTCAAAGACGTAATAGGCCAGCATAACGTTAAGCAACACCTTTCTGAAATGGTTGAACAGAATAGGCTGAGTCATGCCTTGCTTTTTCTCGGGAAAGAAGGCAGTGGCGCTTTACCCCTTGCCCTGGCTTTTGCGCAATATGTGGTTAGTTTACCAACACCAGCCCCAATTGTAGAAGATCTTTTTGGAGGAATGACGGCTTTAGAGCCAAAGCCTGCATTTATTAGTCCCGACAATATTGCATCAGAACCTCCTTTTTCTCGTGCTGAGCAATTGATACATCCCGACCTACATTTTACGTTTCCAGTAATTCCAAAAAAATCGGGCGACAAACCTGTTAGCTCAGATTATATTAATGAATGGCGCGAGTTCATCAAACTATACCCTTATGGTAATAGTTATGATTGGCTTCAGTTTATTGGTGCTGAGAACAAACAGGGTAACATCACTTCAGAAGAATGCAATCAAATCATCCATAAACTTAGCCTCAAAAGTTTTGAGAGTAACTATAAAGTATTGGTTTTATGGATGCCGGAATATTTGAGAAAAGAAGGTAATATCCTGCTTAAACTCATTGAAGAACCTCCCGTAAATACCCTTTTCATATTAGTAGCTGAAAACGAAGAACAAATCCTTCCTACCATTTTAAGTCGTTGCCAATTGGTAAAGATTCCAGCATTGGAGGATCAAGAAATTGAACAGGCTTTAATTCAAAGGGCCAAGGCCGATCCTGAAACTGCGGCTCAAATTGCTGCCATCAGCAGTGGAAATTATAGAGAAGCTTTACAATTATTACAAAATGCCGATGAAGATTGGCAGAGCTTATTGCGTGAATGGCTGAATGCTACACTCAAAGGCGGACCTATTGCTCAGGTTAAATTTGTTGAGGAAGTGGCCAAGCTAGGCAGGGAAAAGCAAAAGCAATTTCTACGCTATTTCAACCATTTATTGGGTCAAAGTATTCGCATCAAAATTCTGGGGTCGGATTTTGCCCAGCTTCCAGAAAAGGAAAAAGACTTTGCGGTAAGGCTCAATAAAATTGCTTCTGTGAGTCAGCAGCAAGCCATTATTGAAGAATTAGATCGCTCCTCATACTATATTGAGCGTAACGCTAACGCCAAAATGCTTTTTCAAGCACTCACCATTAAACTCTATCATATCATTCAGAACAAAACCTTAATTTTGATGAGTTAGGGTTTTTGGGCCGGCAACCTATAGACCTGTGAGAATTGATTTTGTGTGGACGATTGCAAAGAATTACGGTTTTATTACCTCTAATAGGTATACGCATACTGATAAACAGGAACTACCATCAATTTAAAATGGCAGGCGTATTATGGGGTATCAGTTCTAAAGTCCTCTCAAAATTTCTTTTCGTTTTATTATTAACTCTATTATTACTAAGAATATGGGATGTGGATCATGTGGAACAGGTACACCAAATGGGTGTAAAAGTAATGGCGGTTGTAGCACGGGTGGCTGTAATCGTTTAAATGTACACGACTGGTTATCGAACCTTCCTTTTAGTGACCCAGAAAGTAATTGCAAAATTATTGAAGTCACTTTCAAACAAGGAAGCCGCAAAGAATTCTTCCGCAATACCACTTCTCAATATTTTGATAAAGGCGATTATATCACAGTAGAAGGAGTAGGTGGTTATGATGTGGGCGAAGTAAGTTGCACCGGCGAATTGGTGCGCATCCAAATGAAGAAAAAAGGTGTGGATGAATTCAGTGCTGAAATTAAAAAGATTTTACGCCGCAGTTCTGATCGAGATATCGAAACATATCATATCAGCAAAAGTCGCGAAATGGATATTTTGGCGCGCAGCAGAGCCATTGCCCGTGATTTGAATTTACAAATGAAACTTTCTGAAATTGAAATTCAGGCTGATGGCAAAAAAGGAACTTTCTTTTATACTGCAGACGACCGGGTTGACTTCCGCGAAATGATTAAATTATTTGCCGGCGATTTCAAATTGAAAGTTGAAATGCGTCAAATTGGAATCAGACAAGAAGCTGCAAAAGTGGGTGGTATTGGAAGTTGTGGTCGCGAACTTTGTTGCAGTACCTGGTTGAATGATTTTAAAAGTGTGAATACCACAGCTGCACGATATCAAAATTTATCGATCAACCAAACCAAATTAAGTGGCCAATGTGGCCGCCTGAAATGCTGTTTAAATTTTGAATTGGATACTTATTTAGATGCCTTGCAACAATTCCCTGACTATGCAGATAATCTGGATACCATCATGGGTACAGCACAACTGATTAAGAAAGATATTTTCAAAAATTTGATGTGGTATATTCTTCCCAACAATAACAAACATTACCCTCTTACTATTCAACGCGTAAAAGAAATCAAACGATTAAACCAGGCAGGTACAAGAGTTGATGAATTACAAGCAGTAGAAGTTATTAGCGGTAAAGCAAAAGAAATAGAACCTTCTTTTGTGGATGTAGTTGGGCAAATCAGTTTAAAGAGTTTGGAAAGAAACGATAAACGTCGCAGAGATCAAGAAAGAGGTAACGATAGAAGAAACGATGCCCCACGCGGACCACAACAAGGACCAGGAAATCAAAATCGTGGATCGCAACAACAACAAAGAGGACCGCAACAACAAAACCGTGGACCACAACAGGGTGGACCAGGAAATCAAAATCGTGGGCCACAACAACAAAGAGGACCGCAACAACAAAATCGCGGACAACAACAAGGAGGTCAAGGTAATCAAAACCGTGGGCCACAACAGAATCGTGGGCCACAACCACAAAGACCTCAAGGCCCTCGTCCGCCGCAAGGAAATCAAAATCCTCCGGCACCACAAAATCCTCCAGCATCAACACCTGAAAAGGAATAATATAAAAAAGCCTCTGAAATTTCAGAGGCTTTTTACTTAGATGTTTTTACCCACCCCGCCCTTCGGGCACCTCTCCCTAATTAGGGCGGGGAATTAAAATATTCTTCTTCCTTTTTACTTTCGAGTTTTGACTTTTGAATTATAGTTTGTCCATCTCCTTCGCAGTAAATTCCATCAAAGTTTTAATATGGTTCGGAGATAAATCGAATTTCAATCCGGCTGCTTTATATAATTCAGGTAAGGTTTTTGTTCCGCCTAAACTTAGTGCACTGATATAATTTTCTAAAGCTTGTGTAGGATTCTGCTGATACTGCATCCATAAACCAATTGCACCTAATTGTGCAATGCCATATTCGATGTAATAAAAAGGCACTTCAAATAAGTGTAACTGGCGCTGCCAGCCAATTTCGCGATAGACGTCTAGACCAGTATAATCAATACTATTGGTTGAAAATTCTTTTAGTATTTCCATCCAGGTTTTAGTTCTCTCTTCAATACTATGATTAGGATTTTCGTATACCCAGTGTTGAAACTTATCAATAATGGCAATCCATGGGAATATGGTGATAGTTCTTTCTAATTGATGTTCTTTAGCGCGAGTAAGGTCTTCCTCATTTTCAAAAAATGAATCCCAATGATTCATACTAAATAATTCCATTGCCATACTTGCAACTTCAGCAATTTCCATTGGATATTCTTTGAATGCACTTAGTTCTAACTCGTGTGCTAGAAATGAATGAATGGCATGACCACCTTCATGAACCATTGTAGTAACATCACTCATCTGTCCTGCAGCATTCATAAAAATAAAAGGCGCACCACTTTCTGTGAGCGGACAATTATAACCACCCGGAGCTTTTCCCTTTCTGCTTTCTAAATCAAAGTGTTTTAACTCATTCATTTTTCGTAAGCAGTCTGCAAAAAATGGATTCATTTCTGAAAAACATTTTACAGATTTTTCATACAGATCATTGCCATCCGTAAATGGTTTTAATGGTGTGATTCCAGCTGGTTCTGCTTCTGTATCCCAGGGATATAAAGTTTCTAATTGCAACTTAGCTTTCTTCTTTGCATAAATTTTTTCAACTAATGGCAGTATGTGCAATTTAACTGCTTCATGAAACTGAAAGCAATCCTCCTTTGTATAATCGAATCTGCCTAATTCCACAAATTTGTAATCACGATAATTTGCAAACCCTGCATTTTTAGCTACTTCATCTCTTTTCTTTATCAAGGCCGAATATAGATCGTGCATTTCTTTTTTGTCTTGTAATCGACGCTCTTGAATTTTACGATACACTTGTTCTCTTAAAGATCTGTCATCGCTTTCTAAAAATTTGGCTGCCTGTTGAAGAGTATATTCCTGTCCGTTTACTTCCACCATCATCTTACCCGCAATTGCTCCGTATTGTTGTTGCATTACACTTAGTTCTGCCTGCAATGGAATATTTGCCTCTCTGAATAATTCAATGCTTTTTTTAACAGATCTGAGATAAGTAAAATATTTTTCCTTTTCCAACTCTTGTGTAAATGGGTCATTGATTAATTTCTTATTCAGCAAATCAGCATAGGGTTGCAATTTGGGCTGAATTTCCATACAGAAATATGTAAATGCCTCTTCCAATGATGCGTCTGTAGTATCGCAGGTCATTTTAATCTGACGCCAGCACGCATCTTCACTCACTACGGCCTCTACTTCGCTCATATCTTTCATCCACTGTTCCAGATCTGTTCTGGATTGTATAGGGCGATCCACTAAATCTTTAAAAAAAGGTTCTAAATTTTCCCAATTGGTAACGGTAAAATCTGCCGGCACAAAATGACGGGCTAATTTTTTAATATCTGCACTTAAGGTCATGTTTCTAATTTTGAATGGCAAATTTAATGGAATCTCCGTGCAGATGCCAGGAGAATGCTATTTTTACAAACTTTATTAAATTTCCAGGGGTGACTGATATTATACATTTATTACCAGACAATATAGCCAACCAGATTGCGGCGGGTGAGGTAATTCAAAGACCAGCTAGTGCTGTGAAAGAATTATTGGAAAATGCCGTTGATGCTGGAGCAACCAATATCAAATTATTGGTTACTGATGCAGGAAAAGCCTTGGTTCAGGTAATAGATGACGGTAATGGGATGAGTGAAACAGATGCAAGAATGGCTTTTGAACGTCATGCTACCAGTAAAATCAATCATATTGAAGATCTGTTTCGGATAAAAACAATGGGGTTTCGTGGCGAGGCACTAGCATCTATTGCAGCTGTTGCACAGGTTGAGTTAAAAACCAAAAGAGCTGATGATTCATTAGGTAGCTTTATTGAAATAGAAAATAGTCAGGTAGTTAAACAGGAAGCCTGTGCTTTTCAAACCGGTACCAGCATTAGTATGAAGAACCTTTTCTTCAACGTTCCGGCCAGAAGAAATTTTCTTAAAAGTAATGCAGCAGAAATGCGGCATATCGTGGAAGAATTTATACGTGTGGCAATGGCTTTCCCTAACGTGTTTTTTTCATTAACTAGTAACGGACAAGAAGTTTTTCATTTAGACGCAGGATCTTTAAAACAACGTATCGTTCAAATTCTTGGTTCGCAGTATAATGCCAAACTCGTTAGTGTTAATGAAGAAACAGATTATCTAAATATCTATGGTTTTGTAGGCAAGCCCGAAACAGCTCGTAAAACCAGAGGCGATCAATACTTTTTTGTGAACAATCGTTTTATAAAAAGCGCTTATCTAAATCATGCTGTGAATAGTGCTTTTGATGAGATGATTGCCAAAGATAGTTTTCCGAGTTATGTGCTTTACATCGATTTGGATCCTTCAGTTGTAGACATCAATGTGCATCCTACCAAGCAGGAAATAAAGTTCGAGGACGAGAAAATTATTTATGCATTTGTACAAGCCGCAGTAAAACACGCTTTGGCACAATTCAGTATTGCACCATCGCTCGACTTTACATTAAATGCAGATATCCAAAGTTTGGATGCAGTTAGCAAACCTTTTACTACCGATAAAAGAGATGCTGCTTCAGGATCGAATCTTTTCAAAACTTTCACACAAAGTAATCAAGCTCATTTTATAGAAGCAACAGATAAAAGTGAATTGAAAAGTTGGAAAAGCTTTTATGAAAGCACAGGTATGTCTGGTGCGGAACAAACAACGCCTGCAGAAAGTCAGCAATTATTACATAAAGAACAAAGCAAACAATTACGTGTACTTCCAGATACTAATTTATTACAGTTACACAATACTTATATCATTGCATCAACAAATAGCGGGTTTTTATTAGTTCATCAACAATTAGCACACGAACGAGTGTTGTATGAACGATATAGTTTAGCGGCACATGGGCAACAGATGCCAACACAACAAAGTTTATTTCCAGTTGAATTAGAAATGACTGGTGCAGACGCTGCCTTATTAAAAGATCTTTTATCAGACTTACTTACAATTGGTTATCAAATTGAATCGAAAAATGATCAAACATTTGTGATACAAGGCATCCCAGCAGATATTCTTCCGGGCAATGAAAAACATGCTATTGAATTATTGATTGAGCAATTCAAACATTTTAGCAGTGATATCAAATTTAGTAAGCGCGAAAAATTGATTCGGTGTATGTCGCGTCAACAAGCCATTAAAGCTGGTCAGCAGCTAACACAAAAAGAAATGATTGCATTGGTAGAAGATTTATTCACCTGTGGCAGTCCGAATATTACCCCAACAGGTAGTCCAACCTATCTCGAATTTAAAGAGGATTATTTAGATAGAATGTTTGGCAGATAATTATTGATTATCCATCACATAGTTTAAAAACTTTTCTACTGCTCTGCGAATATTTGTACCACTACCTGTATAGTTGCTTACAAGTACCGAGAAGGTTAAAGTATTTCCAGCCTTTGTAATTAGATATCCGCTAAGCGCTACGTTATTACTGAGTGATCCTGTTTTGGCGTATATTTTCCCGGAACTATTTTTATAATAATTCCCCAAAGTACCAGAGCCACCAGATGCCAAAATATTCGTGATACGATCCCACGCAAAATCTTCTTTCATTTTATTTAGGATGGCAACAAAGTCTTCAGGTGTAAATAAATTATACCTGCTCAATCCACTGCCATCCACCCATTTTGGTTTTTGAGGAAGAAAATTAAAAGTTGTTTTCAATAGTGAATCAATGATTTTTGAAGTTGACATTTCCGCCAACAATTCATTGCTTACCATCAACAAACTTTGTTCTGCAAAAAAGTTATCACTACGATGCATCATAATTTTGAGCATGCTATCAGTGGGTTGTGTATATACTTTTACCACATCAGGATATCGGTCAATTTTAAAATGTACAGGTGTTACTTTATTGTGTAATGTGTCTTCCAATAGGCTGACTAATAATTCTTGATCACCTGTATAAAATGGAATATCCTCACCTCCAAAAACAGTTGAGGAAGGAACTGCTGTAAATCTATTAGCACCAATATCGCGTTTGATTTCGAATTGGCCGTTATTGATACTGGCTCCATTATCTAACAATTTTTGAAAATACAAAGGAGAAGTTGTTGGACGATTAAATTTATTGAAGTGCACTACATTTCCATAGATTGGCATTCGGCTTCTTTGTGCCATATAATCACTTTCATAATCATCCCAAGACCAACCCATACCCCATCCCTTCGATTTCCAATTATCATCGGTCAATAAAATCGTTTTCTGTTTTTTAAGAAAATCATAAGCAGGTTGATTTTTAAAATCAGGATGTAAAAAAGTGGGATCGCCATTTGCTTCCACTTCAACTGTGCTATCTGGCTTTACTACATATCTAATTCCTAATAAACTATCACCCAAAAATTTCATAGCAGTATAACAAGTAACAATTTTGATATTACTGGCTGGTATAAAATATTTGTCGCCCTGGTAATTATAGAGATAAGTTTTATTGGATGGGTTGTATACAGCAAAGCCTATATGTGCGCCATTGAGATCTGGCGATGCCAATAATGTATCTTGGTTAGCTAAATGATTGAAAGAAACTGTACTTTGAATTTTTTGTTGGGTATGGCATGATAGCATTATCATACAAACCGAAATGCAGAGAATAGAAAATCTTAGATTCATAAATTAGAATTAGCTGTTCGAAGCTAATAAATGATTCTTAATTATCCGCGTTCCATAGCTCTATACCAACGTTCAGGAATTTCGTTATTCGAGGCAATGACATAATCGAACTGGCTACAAGCAATAAATTTGCCTTCTTGTAATTGCATCCACCAACGGCCAGTTCTTTTGCTTTGAAGGAAAACAGTTTCAACTTCAGCAAAGGCCATGGTAAATTCATTGAATTCAGATCGATTGTCTAATTCCGCCTCTTGTTTGCCTTTGTGGATTCCATCCATATAATACCAAAGCATATGCGAAATTTGTTTGGCAGTAAGCGCATGTTCATCCTGTTCCGCGATATATCCATAGATACCTACTGTATCGCAATTATTACTCATCCCAGCATACTGCATTAAAGTACAGGCTTCTTCTCCGTTGAATCCGTTAGGAGTTAATCTATTTGCGGGTGCATGAGCATGTTGTATAGCTGCAATATCAAAACTAAAGAGTTCACTATTGCGTATTGCGGGTTCCATTTCTTCAATGCGTTCTTTTACTTTTCCCACACGATAGCATTCAAAACCAAGTTTATCAATAGTTTCAAGCATTTCAGGGTGCATAAAATAACTCTGGAAACCAATATGACTATAATGTTTCAAATAATTAGGGATGCCAGTAAGCATTTCAACAAGAAAATTATCGGCAGGTAAAACGCTGTCCATGTCTAAATCAATGCGTGCATCTACACAAGCCACATCGATGATTCTGTTCTTGTAACCATATGCATTATACTGAGCAGTAGTAATATCGTGTGTGCCTCCCAGAATAACGACTCTTTTCTTTAAATCCATCAATTCAGTGATCACTGATCTTAAAGCAGCATAAGTATCTTCCAAACTAGCACCACATTTTATATTGCCGATATCTGCAACAGAAACCTGCGTATGCCAATGGAACAATTTATAATATTCGGCACGTATGGCATCGGGAGAAGTAGTATGCGTTAATTGTATTCCGGCACCGCGCATTTCTCCACAGCCAACAATAACAAAATCAGCATTTGTAATATCAGGAAACTCTTCTTCGTAAACGGCAATATGCTTGCCTAATTGACTATCCTTAAAGCCCTCGTCGTTCGAAATTTGAGCTATATTAACCGGTTCAAGAAAATCTATGATAGATTGAAGTTGGATAGACATGTACACTATTTGAAACTCTTCAAACGTTGAATAGGAGTGAATATTGTATTTGAACCCTTTAAACTGTGTATTTATAACCGACTCCCCTTACTGAATGAAAATGTTTGGGATTGCGGCTATCGGGCTCAAAATATTTACGAAAACTGAGGATAAAATTGTCAATAGTTCTAGTTGTAGGATACACATTATAACCCCAGACAACCTGCAGAATTTTTTCTCGTGTTACAACCTCCCCTTTATTTTCAATTAAAAGTTTCAGCAACATCACTTCCTTTTTACTAAGAGGAATAAGTTGTCCGTTCCAATTTGTTGCTTCCTGACCCTTAAAATCAATTTTATTATTTCCAAACTCGTAGGAGTCTACAATCGTTTCTTTAACTGTTAGTTTTTTATTCTTCTGAATCAATTTAGAAACTCGAAGTAATAATTCTTCCAAATTAAATGGCTTCGTTAAATAATCATCTGCTCCCTTTTTTAAACCTAATACACGGTCTGCACTTGAGTTTTTTGCACTCAATATCAGGATTGGAACTTCATTGGCACTAACCCTAACAGTTTCGGTAATGCTTATTCCATCAATACCAGGTAACATGATATCCATAATAATCAGGTCGAAATATTCATTTGCAATTGCTTTCAGCGCCGCAGTGCCATCATAGGCAGAAGTAATAGAATATCCTTCCATCTCAAGATTTAACTTCAGTGCTTCGTGAAGATTTTCTTCATCTTCCACTAAGAGAATATTTGCTAATGATTCTTTCAAGTGATTCAATTTTATATTTTAATTCCTCATGAAATTTTAAATATTACTGTAAAAATACTACCCTGCGGCTGATTGTTGCTTACAAATATTTTCCCGGCATGACCCTGAACAATTTTTTTACAAAGGTATAAGCCTAGTCCAGTGCCTTTAGTCTTCCTTGTATTTTCTTCACCCACACGATAGAATTTTTCAAAAATTTTCTTTTTTTCATCTTCTGCCAAACCTTCCCCAAGATCTGCAACAGAAAATTCTATCTGATTTCCCGTCTGCTGCAACGAAACTGTTATAGGTGTTTCTTTACTTGCATATTTATTTGCATTATCAATCAAATTATTCACCAGCATCTGCAGCAATAAAGGCTCACCGATTAAATAAATAGATTCGCTAATTTTTTCTTGAATCTCTCTGGTAGAAAATCTTTTTTTAAAATTATCTACACACCCTTCTAATAAGTCAGATAAATTTACTTCCTGCTTAGTTGTGGTATATGCACCTGCATCTAATTGAGCAGCAAAAAGAATATTATTACAAAGTGTATTCAATCTATTTGCTTCCTGCAATGTATTGCTAATTAACATTTGCCGTTTATCTTCATCTAACAGTCGCTTTTGTAAAGTCTCTAAATTTAATTGAGCTACCGCAATCGGTGTTTTTAATTCATGTGTCACAGCCATCATAAAATTTTGCTGTTGCTGAGATAATTTTATCTGCCTGCGTGTAGCTCTGAATACAAATACGGCTCCTACTAAAATCAAGACTAAAAATGTAGTGCCTTCGCTTATAAATTGAATTGTTTTTCTATGTGCTGCATTTCCAATGGCATTTGCATCACGATAATAATTCGGATCCTCGCGTTTTAATTCACTCAACATGATATTGGAAATCATTTTATTCTGTTTATCTAAAGCGATAAACCACCAAAGTAATGCTGCCACCATGTAAGACAGTAATATCCAATATACTGCAGTTACAATGGTTAATTTACTTTTCAGCAGCGGGCTCATGAATGGATTTTTTCTACGCGAATGCCAGCATTAAGTATGGAAGGCAAAGGATCTTCACGCATGATCTGTTGTAAACTAAATTGATATACACCTTTCTTTAAAAGTATGGGGCTATTGGTTATTCTGATTCGGTGATCAAATACATCGTCCATGCCACTTCCCAGCCAACCAGTTGAATTATTAGCAAGTTGTAAATTTACTTTTTGTGTGATTGGTTTTTCGTTCGGAGCGGTTGTAATTACGTTGATCCAGAGATTGTTGTAATGATAGGCATCTTCATGCCTGATCACCACATAAATATTATAACGAGAAATAGTGTCCTTAATTTCAAACTGAAAACCAGGTTGATTTTTACTAGCCCATTGGTGTTCAGGAAAGAAAACAGTTCGCTCAAAGCTGTCGAGTTTATTACAAGACCAAAGTGTAAGTATTAAACAAACTGCAAAAATTATTTTTTTCACCGCACTAATTTTTTACAAAGATAAAAGGGATGATATTCCTTTTGAGTTATAAAACATTTAAAACTTGTTCTTTTGCTTTCTCCAGTTCATCCTTCATCAGGATTACGCACTTTTGCATTACTGCATCGTAAGCTTTAGAACCGGTGGTATTAATTTCTCTACCAAATTCCTGTAAAATAAAAGAGAGTTTTTTCCCTTTACTCATATCCTTCTCATCTAAAATATCTCTGAAATATTTACAGTGGTTGTTCAAACGAACCTGTTCTTCACTGATATCAATCTTCTCAATATAGTAGATCAATTCCTGCTCCAATCTATTCGGATCATAGTTATCCTTACCCACATTTTCTTCTAATACTTTTAAGAGCCCTTCGCGGATCCGCTGCCGGCGGAGTGGCTCCAATTCAACAATTTGTTTTTGTTGAATCTCGATATTTGTCAATCGCAAAAGCAGATCTTTTTCAAGCGACTTTCCTTCGTCTGCTCTATGTGCATTTAAAAAAGATATAGCTTCTTTCAAAACCAATTCAAATCCCTTCCATTCTTCATCGCTCAACATTTCTGTAGAAGGGGTAATTACATCTGGTAATTTTAAAATAGTGCTTAAAATATCGCCAGTTTGTAAATTCAACTCAGCAGCAAGTTCTGCTACAGGTAGATAATAAGCTTTGGCTAATTCTGTATTAATGGTAACAGGCTTACTAGCTCCATTTTGTTTCAATGTAATATTACATTCAACGCTACCTCTTTGTAATCCCTCGCTGAGAACATTACGAACATCAAATTCAAAAGGTTTTAAAAGAGATGGGATATTTAAACGTAAATCAAACTGTTTCCCGTTTAAAGATTTGATTTCCACCAAAAAGGTTTTTCCGTTAATAGTCTGTTCGGCCCTTCCGTAGCCAGTCATCGAGTAAAGCATAGACACTTGTTATTGATGCAATGTAAGCAATGTTTTAAAAAGG